>NZ_CP091881.1:7852500-7947500 GCF_022163125.1 Paenibacillus sp. HWE-109
GATATCAAAAAGAGAGCCGCAGCCGAAGGGCGCAACCCGGATGAAGTGGTGATCCTTCCCGGGATCGCACCGATTATCGGACGTACGGAAGAAGAGGCTGAGCGCAAATATCAAGAAGTTGCGAACCTCGTAACGATCGACAAAGCGCTTGATTTCCTGGGTCGCTTCTTCGAACATCACGACTTCTCCCAATACCCCTTGGATGAGCAGTTCCCAGATATCGGTGATATCGGCAGCAACAGCTTCCGCAGCGGTACGGACAAAATCAAGCAAACCGCCAAAGAGAAGAACCTGACGCTGCGCCAAGTCGCGCTGAATGTTGCCACGCCGCGTTCTGAATTCACGGGAACGGCTGAACATGTCGCTGACCGCGTGCAAGCCTGGTTCGAGGAAAACGCAGCCGACGGCTTCATTATCGCAGCGGCCCTGCCTAAAGGCTTGGACGATTTCGTTGATCTCGTCGTGCCGATTCTGCAGGAACGCGGCATCTACCGGACAGAGTACGAAGCGGACACGCTGCGCGGCAATCTCGGTATTCCCATCCCGGCGAATCGCTATACGAAGGTGAACGTGTAAGATAACTTCAAACAGAGGGCTGCCCCAAGTCATCTAACTTGGGGCAGCCCTCTGTGCGTAGCTGGAAACAAGGACCGGGCAACCTTCCGCTCCGCGCACCGAGATGCGGCGGGGACGTCGCGGCCTTAAAGCCGAATGCCGAAAGCTGAACGCCGAAAGCCGAAAGCCGAAAGCCGAAAGCTGAATGCTGAATGATGAATGCCGAATGCCGAATGCCGCCCCCCGTGACGCCGATCCCCGATCCCCGAAAGCCGAACGCGACACCATGACGCTTGAACCCTGAACCCCAACCTCCGAACTTTGAACTTCTGGACCCGTAACCCCGAGCATCGAATGCCGCCCCGCGCTCCGCGCCCAGTGACGCCCAAACGCCCGCCCAGCACAACAAGTAACCGGAAAACCTCCTGTTATTCGCTCCGTTTTCTCGTTTTATCGCCTTTTACATGGAAAAGTTCCCGCTATTTATACGGATTAACGTTGAATACAAGAAATTAGCCAAATTTATAGGGAGCTTTTCCAGTTAAAATCAAATTTTCTTGCCATATCGCGAAATTAGCTGGAGAAATTCCAGTTAGTCCACGCTACTGAAAGCACAAATGAGATGCTTGGCGCCATCAACGAGTGTGTTTTCTCTTCGTTGATTTCTTGCGCGAAGCGGTGACAGACTTGGTTCCCTTTTGCTGACCTCCGCTTTGCAGCCCAAGGTCAGGTATATATAGAATTTCCCCGGGATAAACCGTAGTTTGGTTTTGCAACTGATCATTCAGGGTGAGCAGCTCGGCTACATTAACGCCAAATCGCTGCGAAATCGTGTAAAGGCTATCCCCGAACTGAACCATATAAAAACGGCCTTGAACCTTCAAGGCACCTTTGCTTGTTAGGACACGCATGCCGGCGAACACCTCCGCTACAGCATACGCGCAGAAGCCGGCAGCGGAGACGGCAGCTGCCTAGCTAGCGTCATAGCCTTTGGCGATGGAGGGCTCAATCCATCGCTTCCGCGTGTGTTCGCGGCGCATGATGACGACGCGGTCTTGGTAGACGTCGACCACGAGACTTTGGCTGATCGACACCGTCTCGGGCTCATTCGCAGCGTTCCAGACCTCGCGGATGGAGGCGCTGGAAGCAGCGAGGAATTTCAGCTGCTTCACTTGCTTCGTCGTTTCCAGGTTCCAGTGGGTGTGACCACTGAAGAAGATCACGTTCGGGTGCGCGTCGAGCAACGCCCTCAGCTCCTTGTGCTGGACGACGCCCAGCTCCCGATCTGTGCCATCCAGCGTCTGCGGCAGCGGCTGGTGGAGGAACACGAACACGGGCTTGCCGGCGTCCGCTGCGGTCGTGTTCGTCAGCCGCTCGCGCAGCCAAGCGAGCTGCTCGGGAGAGAGGAACGCATCCTCCGCGTAGGAGGCGTTCACGTCCCGGTACGCTTCCCCGCTCAGGAAGAGGAAGCGGTAGCCCTCCACGATCAGCTCGTGATACGGCTTATCGTAACCCCACATGCGGTTGAATAACGCGACCGCTTGCTTGCTCGACCAGGCTGGATTCATCTTCGATGTATCCATGCCACCTTCCGGCGTGCGCCACACGCCATAGTAATCGTGGTTGCCCATGGTCGCATGCACAGGGGCATGGGGCTGGCGGCTAAGGAGCGCCAGCAAGCTGCGATAATCGGCCTCACTCCCATTCGTGAGGTCACCGTTCAAGACGAGCAGCTTGCTGTCCGGGCGCAGCGCACGATGGTCGGCCAGTGCATTGCGCAGCAGCAGTTGAGCCGCTTCATCCGAAGCGATCATATGAACATCGCTCATCACAGAGAAGGAGAACAAGGGCGCAGATATCGGCTTCTCGGCTCTGGCAAACTCCTTGCTGTTCACTGACAGATGGGGAGCCCAAAGCAGCAGCAAGCTAACGAAAGCTATGCGTATTTTAAAAGAATTCATTCGTAAAATTCCTTTCCTGAGAAAGATTATTTAGGCATTTGTCCTAGTGGTATTCCCAGTTCACGGGAGATTTATTTGCGAGATAGCGCCCAAATTAATCGTAAAGTGTTGACTTTCAACTTAATTGGTTGTATGGTTAATTACATGAGTAACTAACCAATGTGGTGGTGAGAAATATGGGATTAATGATGGACGACAGCCGCCCGATTTTTGTGCAAATTGCGGAACGTATCGAGGATGACATCATTGAAGCAAGAATGCCCGAAGAAACCCAGGTCCCTTCTACGAATCAGTTCGCAGCTTTTTATCAAATTAATCCAGCGACAGCTGCCAAAGGTGTGAATCTGTTGGTGGACCAAGGGATTTTGTACAAAAAACGCGGAATTGGCATGTTTGTAGCGGAGGGAGCGCGGATGAAATTGATGGAAAAGCGAAAAGAACTATTTTATGAGCAGTATGTCGTTACTATGGTGAAAGAGGCCGAGAAGCTTGGCATTACGGTGGAACAATTGACAGAAATGGTGCGCAGAGGGGAGAAAGCGTAATGACGAACATTGTGGAAGTGAATGGATTAACGAAGTCCTACGGGAAAATGACCGCCGTCGATCATGTCAGCTTCACGATTCAACCCAATAAAATTTACGGGCTGCTAGGACGAAATGGCGCAGGAAAAACGACCATCATGCACATGATTTCTGCTCAGCAGTTCGCTACCAGCGGCGAGTTGAAGGTGTTTGGCGAGGAGCCTTATGAGAACAGCCGGGTGCTGAACCAAATTTGCTTCATTAAGGAGAGCCAGAAGTACCCGGATACATTCCGTGTGAATGATGTTATGGCGGTAGCCAAATCACTCTTTCCTAATTGGGATGATGCTTATGCCCATGCACTGATTGAGGACTTCCGGCTGCCTTTGAAAAGGAAGATTAAAAAATTGTCCAGAGGGATGCTCTCCTCTGTAGGCATTGTGGTTGGGCTGGCTAGCCGCGCACCGCTTACCATCTTTGACGAACCGTATCTTGGGCTGGATGCCGTTGCTCGCGTACTCTTCTATGATCGTTTGCTGGAGGACTATGCTGAGTTTCCGAGGACCGTGATCCTTTCTACGCATCTGATTGATGAAGTAAGCCGCTTACTTGAGCATGTGCTGGTGATCGATCAAGGCAAACTGATCCTTAATGAGGATGCGGATGCACTTAGGGGCCGAGCTTGTACAGTATCCGGCTTGGCAACAGCTGTGGATGCGTTCACGAGAGGCAAGGAGGTGCTGGAACGCACTGCGATTGGCGCAGCTGCTTCTGCTACCATTCTGGGGAATCTGAATGAACGAGATCGCAAGGATGCCGAGTCGCTGGGGCTTGAGTTTACTTCAGTATCTATGCAGCAACTGATTATTCATCTAACACGCACATCGAATGTTGGAAAGGGGAGTGAGGGCGTATGAGTCGATCCAAACAAGTCGTACAGCTCCATTTGCGCAACAAATATACTTGGTTCTATATTCCGTGGATTATTCTCGGTGTTAACTTCCTTATCAATTTCATTATCGGCACGGCATTGAACACTGGGGAGAGGATGAATACAGGATCGATTACCTCAATATTCATCTACACGTTCGTAGCGGGTACTGTTACGATTAAGGAGACATTTCCTTTTGCCTTAGGACTCAGTATTCGACGCAAGGATTATGTGTTAGGAACCATCTTAACGGCGTTTCTTGTCAATGCCATTTCAGCCTTGCTTTTGACGCTATTTTCGGTCTTGGAAGAGGCTACGGATGGCTGGGGGGTTCAAATGAGCCTGTTTAAAGTAGGCTTTCTGAGTGATGTTTCTGTAATTGGCATGTTAGGTATCTACCTGATTCTCTTGCTTAATATGTATTTTTTCGGCTTTGCCATCTCAAGCATTCACCGAAGATTCGGGAGTACCGGGATGTACGCCTTTTTCACGGCGCTGCTCCTTATAGGGACAGTTGGCACTTATTCCCTCACACACCTTGGACTTTGGGGAGGAATCTTTGGTTGGCTCGTCCAGCATTACATGGCTTTATTTTGGTGGATGCTGCCTTTGTTAGCCGTCTACCTGACGGCAACATATAGTTTGCTGCGCAGAGCCGCGGTTTAATTCAATAGGTTAAAGCCCACGGCAAACAGTCCTGGGCTTTTTTTTCTATACAATATTATTGCTATTGTTATCAATTAAATCTGGATCAATCGTATTGGTATTGCCGACAATGTTCTGATTACTTCCAAAACTATCCCCAGGGGAAAAAGAATTGGCTCCCGCATAGTACTTGCTATTGCTGGACAGTCGAATAAAGGCGGTATCTCCGATCTGGACATTCGATCCTGAATTCACACTATTGATTTTGATACCTCCATAGACAACAGCCGGCATTGCCGCCGCCCCCTTTCCGCTCTAAACCCATTGTATGTATACGGAAGCCTAACTGTCACCGTGACTTTGTTCCTTGTTGCCAATTCGCAGGGTGCAAGAGGGCTGAACCACTGAACCTAGCCACACAGCCTAGGTTTATCATGCGTTAGATGAAGTTAGAGTTGAGTAGCTAGCTTCTGCTTTTCTCGCTATACCTCTTCACAAAAGCAGGCTCAATCCAACGCTTCTCCGAATGTTCGCGTCCTTGGATAGCAATCTGATCCGCGAAGACATCGACGACCAAGCTTTGACTGGCCTTGCTGCCTTCCGGTTCATTGTGGTCATTCCAGACTTCTCTCACGGATGAACTGCCCACGGCAAGGAATTGTAATTGCTTGATTTGTTCCGTCGTTTCTAGGTTCCAATGCGTGTGGCCAGTGAAGAAGACAATATTCGGATATTGGTTAAGAATCGCCCGCAGTTCTTCATGTTGAACAACGCCAAGATCTTGGTCGGAACCTCCTAATGTATGGACGAGCGGCTGATGCAGGAATACGAAGATAGGCTTGTCCGGACCGGCTTCAGCAGCAAGCTTAAGTTTGGCTTGGAACCATGCCAGTTGATCGGGGGATAAGTAGGCATCTTCTTTGACACTGGCATCTAGATCCTGATAGGCTTCGCCGCTGAGAAACAGAAAATGATAATCCTCCATGACCAGTTCATGGTAGGGCTTATCGTAATTGAACATTTGCTGGAAGGAGTTAATGGCTTGTCTGCTGGACCAATCCGTACGAAGCTTGCTTGTATCCAAGTACTCTTGCTTCGTTTCCCATAAGCCGTAGTACTCGTGGTTGCCCATCGTTGCATGAACAGGCGGGAGGGTGAACTCATACATGATTTTGAATAGACTTTTGTAATCATTGTTGATGCCATTCGTAAGATCACCGTTCAGAACCATTAATTTGCTGTCCGGTCGGATAGCCAGTTGATCGGCTAGTGCTGCTCGGAAACGCTCCTGTGAATCCTTATCCTTGGCGCCAACATGCACATCGCTCAGCACCGAGAAAGAGAACAATGGCTCAGTGCTTATGGGCATCTGCAGCTTCTTAATAGTCAGAGGTGCTAAGGATTGCAATTGCGTCGCTGCTGGTGTAGCTGGAGCCGTTGCGGTTGCTTCCCAGGCATAGGTTGGGAGGAGCAGCACCAATAACGAGAAGAGCAAGATCCGGATCACCACGGATCTTAGGTTCGACTTCGTATGTATTCGTCCATTAGATAGCTTCATTGATTTCATGTGAGGGTTTCCGCCTTTCGCATCCGAAATTTGTCGATACTTCGTTTGTAAAGTACTTAACCCGTATCCGTGTCGTATAAACATAATGTTTATGGAGGTCTTAGAAGCGCCCCGACTAAGGTCTAGGATCAAATACCGCCTGCGGTCCGTTTTGGAAAGCTTCATTTTTACCTAGAATAAAGACATGAACAAGAGCACAACAAATAAACGAAAGGCGGTGACGAAACGATGAAAAGAAATACAGGCTTAGCCGCTCTGCTAATCGCATTCGGTGCCCTGATTTTGTTAAATAAACTAGGCTTTCACCTTGGACCGTTTATCGGCTCGGTGATGGGATATGTGATCCCGATCGCAATGGTGGGTCTAGGTTATGTCGGCATTCAGCGCGGCAGCAAAATTGGTTGGTTAATTGCAGGAATCGGCGGGGTCATCCTGCTGGGTAAATTAGCTGGTTGGGTCATCATTCTTCTGGCAATCGGGTTGATTGGCTACGGAGTATCGATGCTGACAAGAAGAACCGCGTAAGTTGAACCAACAAACAGAGAGTGAAAAAGGTGGTATGAGAGATGAGCCTATTAAGGCGTATGAGAGACATTACCGTGGCATCACTGAATGAACATTTGGAACGATCCGAAGATCCGGTTCGCTTGATTGACCAGTACTTAGCTGCACAGCGTGAGCAGCTTCAGCAATCTGAGAGGCTGTATCAGCAATGTGTCAGCCACGCCGCTTCGCTCCGCCAGCAATATTTGACGGCGCTGGAAACGAAAGAGAAGCGCGAGCATCAAGCGCTTCTGGCCTTGAAAGCCGGCGAAGAACATATGGCACGCATTGTGCTGCAAGAGAAATTGCAAGCCGAAGAGAAGAGCGAGCAGTACCGTGAGCTATATGAGCAAGCGAAGCAGTCGATCCTCGATATGGATGAGGATCTGCAGCAGCTCAAGGCTGATTACAAAGAAGTGGCAGATAAACGCAGCTACTTCTTGGCCCGAATGGAATCCGCGCGGTTGCAGCAAAGATTGCATGCCCGCAGCAGTGTGACGCAAGACGGAGCGCCGCGGATGTTCGGACGCTTGGAAGAGCGCGTATCCGATATGGAGTTACAGGCAAAAACGCTTCGAGATGTACGCCGAATGGGACGTGAAAGCTACTACAGCGGGGGTAACCCAGCCGTAGATGCGGAGCTGGAAGCTCTGCGAAATAGACTGAAGCAGGAGGGATAATAAGATCATGAGCAAACTCTACCGCTCACGAAGAGATAAAAAAGTTACCGGCTTATGCGGCGGACTCGCCGAGGCCATGAATGTAGATGCAACATTATTAAGATTGCTAGTGGTCATTACGACATTTTTCACCGGAGGTACGGTCATTTTCATCTACTTCATAGCGGCAATTGTGATTCCTAAGGAACCTGGCTATGACCAACCGTACGATCCTTATGCCAGCTCATATGGCCGTCAAAACTATAACGGTGGCGGAGGTTGGAACGGACATAAGCCATATCCGCCTCATCAAGCGCCACAGCAGCCTGCGAACTATAATACCCCCCCGTACAATGCAGGTGTACCGACGAACAACATCGATGAGATGATGAAAGACATTGAGAAAAAAGCGCTGCAAAGAGAAGTGGAAGAACTGAGAGCCAAAGTCGCTCGTTTTGAACAAAAACCAACAATTGATATTAAAAAAGGAGACGTGTAAACCATGGGAGTATTTACAAGAATGAAGGATATGACAAAAGCATCAATTCACGAGGTATTGGATAAAATCGAGGATCCGATCGTTATGTTGAATCAATATCTGCGCGATATGGAGCAAGAAATTGCACAGGCTGAAGTGACAGTTGCCAGACAAATCGCAAGCGAGCGCAAGCTGAAACAACGTTTGGAAGAATCCGTACGCTTGGTTGCTGACCGTGAAGGCAAAGCAGCTGCAGCCATCAAAAACGGCCAAGAAGCGCAAGCTCGCCAAGCCGTTGAAGAAAAATTGTATCACGAAGATAAAATCGTTGAGTATACAGATCTACATGCATCCGCTAAAGCGCATGCGGATGAATTGACGCAACAACTGCACGAAATGAAAGATGAATTCTACAAAATGCGGAACAAACGCAATGAGCTCGTTTCCCGCGCTCAACTAGCGAAAGCCAAAAAACAAATGGCCCAAGTATCCTACAGTGGCGTCATCGAAAGCGGCAGCGCATCCCGCGGCTTCCAACGCATGGAAGAGAAAATCATCCAGCTGGAAGTGGAAGCAGAAATCGCTCGCAAGCCATACGTGCCTGCTGGTTCAGTAGGCAGCTATACACCAGTTGATGTAGCGAAGCAAGCGAAAGTGGATGAGCAGTTGAACTTGTTGAAAGAGAAATTAAACATTAAAGAAGTTGAGTAGTTCTCTCGGTTATAAGCATTGAATTGTATGGAGCCGTCCCCAAGCCATGGCATTAATGGCCTGAGGGATCGCTCCTTTTTTTTATCTGTGCCAGATAAGAGTCCCTTGAGACTCTTAGTCGGGACGAAACCACCATTTTATCGCAAATAGAAGCTCCCAGAGGCTCCTATTCCATTAACGCATCCGCACAAGCATGTACGACGAAGGGCCTTCCTTAATATGTGAAAATTCTCTCAATTTCTGCCCGATTCACGCAAATCCCTGTCCATTTTCCAAATTTCCCGGGAAATATTGGTTTTAATGTCGAAAGGCAAGTAAGCCATACTAAGGGGGTGACTGGGTGAAGTTGCAGATTTGCTCAGTTACAGCAGCGAGGGGGAGAGTGGCATGGGTGAAATGCGCAAAAAGTTACGCAAACAATACTTCACATGGGTAAGCATTTGCATTGCCTTGGTCGGATGTTCGGGAACACACCCAACTATCGAACAGGCGCCGAAGCAGCTAGCACCTAATCACGCGTTACCTGCTCCACCGAATCCGAACCGGCTGTCTGCCGAAGCTTACTCGGAGGATCTAGTAGAATCTCGACATTTCTACACGGGGCCGCCACATAAGCCGATCGATGCCTCGTCAGGCAAAACGGCGTTTCTCACCTTCGACGATGGTCCATCTGATAGCACGAGGAAAATTCTTCGCATTCTGAAAAACTACGGTATCAAAGCAACTTTCTTCGTTGTTGGTTCAGATACCAATGAAGGCAGGACATTGTATAGGGAAATTGCTGCCGATGGCCACGCTCTTGGCAATCATACATTTTCGCATGACTATAACCGTATCTATCGATCACCGGAAGCTTTCATGAAGGATGTCCATAAGCTCGACCAATTGCTCGAGGAGACGGTTGGTTATCGGCCTGATATCCTGCGCTTTCCGGGAGGGTCGAATAATCACCTGAGTTGGAAGCCTGGGGGAAGAGGCATCATGAGCAGAGTCGCACAAGTGGTAAAAGCAGAGGGCTACCAGTATTTTGACTGGAATGTCAGCTCAACGGATGCCGCTGCGCCTGTGCAGGAACGGGACATGATTATTGATTCCGTAGTCAGCGCGAGCCGCGGGAAGAAAAGCATTATCGTACTTATGCACGATAGTACTTACAAGACGACAACCCTCGAAGCCCTGCCTGTCGTCATTGGGAAGCTGCAATCGGCTGGGTTCCATTTTGACACATTGAATAGATCCTCGTTTACGTTTCAATTTATGACCCCATAAGCAACCCGACAGAGATTTTCTGCTGGCGGGTTCTTTTGTATGCTGAATAATCAGAGGAATTTCAACGTTTTTGAAGAGATTTATCCACTCTTTTCCCAGTAAATAGAAGATACAATAGCGTTATATCACAGAAGATGAATGACAAGGTACGAGGTGAGGTCATGAGTGAGTTCCTAGTTCGTATGGAAGGAATTGAGAAGCATTTTCCGGGCGTGCACGCTCTCCATCAATGTCGCCTGGAGTTAGCTGCTGGTGAAGTGCATGCGCTTGTCGGCGAGAATGGCGCTGGGAAATCTACGTTGATGAAGATTGCAACGGGTGTCTATCAGAAAGATGAAGGCCGTATCTTGTTCAAAGGCAAGGAAGTGAACTTGCCCAATACGCGAGCAGCACAGCAGTTGGGCATTTCGATGATTCATCAAGAACTCAATTTGATGCCGGATTTGACGATTGCCCAGAATATATTTATCGGCCGAGAGCCGAGAAAGGGCATGAAGCTGTTCGTTGATGATCGGAAGCTGAATGAGCAGGCGCAACGGCTCCTAAGTGAGATGAATCTCCAACTGGATCCCCGAACCAGAGTGTCCGAGCTGACCGTGGCGAAGCAGCAAATGGTGGAGATTGCCAAAGCCTTATCCTTCCAATCGGAAGTGCTTATTATGGATGAACCGACGGCTGCGCTGACGAATGCGGAGATCGAAGAACTGTTTCGCATCATCGGGCAGCTGAAAGAGCGCGGTGTGGGCATTGTCTATATTTCACATCGGATGGAAGAGCTCAAGCGAATCACGGATCGGATCACGGTGATGCGCGATGGCTGCTATATCGATACGGTGCGGACCCAAGATACCTCCATTGATCAAATTATCAAGATGATGGTAGGACGCGAACTGTTCGTCTCCTCCGAGCAGCAAGAGATCGAAGCATCGAAGATTAAGGTGCTCGAAGTCAAGCATCTAAACCGCGGCTCCACGGTCAAAGATGTCAGCTTTCATCTGGCGAAAGGCGAAATTCTTGGCTTCGCGGGCTTGATGGGAGCGGGCAGAACGGAAGTGGCCAGAGCGATATTCGGAGCCGATCCGATTGACTCCGGCGAGCTTCTCATCCACGGGCACAGCGTGCAGATCAAAGCCCCGCATGATGCCGTGAAGCACGGGATAGGCTATTTATCCGAGGACCGCAAGCGATTTGGGCTGATGGTTGATATGGATGTAAAGACGAACATTGCAATTGCTTCTTACCGCAAGGTAAAGCGCATGTTGGGGTGGATGAACGACGTTAAAATGGATCATTCTGCTTCACACTTCGTGGAAGCGCTTCAAATTAAGACGCCAAGCATTCATCAACAAGTGAAATTTCTGTCAGGCGGCAATCAGCAGAAGGTGGTTATTGGCAAATGGCTGCTGCGCGATTGCGATATTCTGATTTTCGACGAGCCCACGCGAGGCATTGATGTTGGGGCGAAGACAGAGATTTATAAGCTGCTGGATGAACTGGCCGCACAGGGGAAATCGATCATTATGATTTCATCCGAGCTGCCGGAAATATTACGAATGAGTCATCGCATCATGGTGATGTGTGAAGGGCGGATCACGGGCGAATTGAATCGGCTAGACGCTACACAGGAAGCCATTATGACCTACGCAACGATGCGGATTAGTTAGTCGAAACAGTTCAGGAGGAATCTAGGAGGAATCTTATGTCAACATGGCTGGAAAGTAAAAAAATAGTCCCAACCATACGCAGCCAAACAGGAGCTGCCCAGAAACTGCTCGCTTTCGCAAGTTTAATTATCTTAATGATCATTTTCTCAGCCGCTTCAAGCAATTTCTTTCAGTTCGACAACCTTGTCGCGATCATGCTCTCAACAGCTGTAATCGGCGTGCTGGCACTGGGCTCCACCTTCGTCATCATTACTTCCGGTATCGATCTGGCAGTCGGAACCGTGATGACCTTCTCGTCCGTCATGGCCGGTGTGATCATTACGACGTGGCACATGCCCATGCCGCTGGGCATCATCGGCGGCATTCTCACCGGCGCTGTCTGCGGCCTGATCAGTGGCCTGCTCGTCGCCAAAATGAAAATCCCGCCATTTATCGCTACGCTGGCGATGATGATGGTGACCAAAGGCTTGTCCTTGGTTATTTCGGGAACGAAACCGATTTATTTTAACGATACGCCTGTCTTTTCGCAGATTTCGATGGGTTCTGTCATCAGCAAAGTGATACCCGGTCTCGAAATTCCGAATGCCATTCTAGTTTTCTTCGGAGCTGCCATTATTGCGAGCATCCTGTTATCCAAAACGATTATCGGACGTTATAACTTCGCTTTAGGCAGCAATGAGGAATCCACAAGGCTTTCCGGCGTGAATGTGGATTACTGGAAGATCGTGATCTACTCGCTGACCGGCTTATTCAGCGGTCTCGCCGGCATCATGATGGCTTCCCGGCTGAACTCCGCTCAGCCAGCCCTTGGCTCTGGCTATGAGTTGGAAGCGATCGCCGCCGTCGTCATTGGCGGCACATCCCTAAGCGGCGGCAAGGGTTCCATTCTCGGAACCGTCATCGGAGCGCTCATCATGAGCGTGCTGACCAACGGGCTGCGCATCTTGTCTGTGAAGCAAGAATGGCAAACCGTTATCGTAGGCATCGTCGTTGTTCTGGCGGTGTACGCAGATATGATGCGGCGCCGCAAGAAATAAGCTGGTATCTGCTCCGAGATGGAGTCACATACACACCAAAATGAAACGTTAGGGGAGATCGAACTTGCAAAGACAAAAGGGCAACAAGAAATTTGCGGTAGTTTCATCCTTATTGGTAGTCACGGCCATGATGTTAGGGGCTTGCGGTGCCAAAACAACAGAGACCAAAACAGTGGGGGCAACCGCCGCTCCGGCAGCATCCACAGCAGCTCCTGCGGCAGCAAAGACAGATAAAATCTATATCCCTGTCATTTCCAAAGGCTTTCAGCACCAATTTTGGCAGGCGGTCAAACAGGGCGCCGAGAAAGCAGCGAAAGAATTCAACGTCGAAATAACGTTTGAAGGTCCTGAAACAGAAAGCCAAGTGGATAAGCAAATTGAAATGCTGCAGGCTGCGCTTGGCAAAAAGCCAGCAGCGATCGCTTTCGCAGCGCTCGATAGCAAAGCCGCTACGCCGCTGCTGGAGAAGGCGAAAGCCGGCAAAATTCCCGTCATCGGCTTCGACTCCGGTGTCGACAGCGATATTCCGGTGACGACGGCCGCCACCGATAACAAAGCGGCTGCTGCGCTTGCGGCGGATAAGATGGCTGCGCTCATCGGCAACGAAGGCGAAGTCGCGTTGGTCGTACACGATCAAACCAGCCGTACGGGGATTGATCGCCGGGATGGTTTCACGAATCGGATCAAAGAGAAATATCCGAAAATCAAAATCGTTGATACGCAATATGGCGGTGGCGATCAGCTGAAATCAACCGATTTGGCCAAGGCTATCGTGCAAGCACACCCTAATATCAAAGGCTTCTTCGGCGCTAATGAAGGTTCAGCTATCGGTGTCATCAACGCAGTGTCAGAGCTGAAGAAAGAAGGCAAAATCATTATCATCGGCTACGATTCCGGCAAGCAGCAGATGGATGCGATCCGCAGCGGGAAAATGGCCGGTGCCATTACGCAGGATCCGATCGGCATCGGGTATTGGTCAGTCAAGGCGGCGGTACAAACAATTAAAGGGGAAACCGTACCCAAATCCATCGATACTGGCTTCCATTGGTACGACAAAACGAATATCGATGCCGCTGATATTAAGCCGCTGCTGTACGAATAAAATGAAAGAGGCTGCGCTCCCAAAGGGCAGCCTCTATTGTCATGTCATGGAATGGCTGTGTACAATGAACTTAGCGCTTGATATCGATCAGAGGTGAATCCCGCATGTACAAAATCATCCTAATTGACGATGAAGATGAAGTAAGAGAAGGCATCAAGCGAAAGACCGATTGGGCCGCCTGCGGCTTTCAATTGATCGGAGATTTCGATAACGGCAGAGATGCGTACGAAGCGGTGGAGCGGTTGCAGCCGGATGCCGTTATCACGGATATTTGCATGCCATTCATGGACGGATTGCAGCTTACCTCACTCATTTCGGCGAATTACAGAGATATTAAGGTGGTCATTGTAACCGGTTATGAGGACTTCGAGTATGCGAAGCAAGCGATTAAATTAAAAGTAAAAGATTATCTGTTAAAACCGATCAACGCCACGGAATTCACCGAATTTCTGCGTAAATTAAGGGGGGAATTGGATGAGGAGCAACTGCAGCGAGAGGATGTTAGCTTTCTCCGCCGGCAGTTTCACGAGAGCATGCCCTTGCTCAAAGAGCGCTTTCTTGAGCGCTTGGTTACTTCATGTATCCTGGAGGCTGAAATCGAGCGTAAATTCCAGATGTTTGGCCTCTCGCTGAGCGGGCCTGGCTATATGGTGCTTGCGCTCGATATCGATGAGTTTCATCGCAAGGCTTACAATGACCAAGCTGCCGAAGAAGAATTGCTGCGCTTTGCGGCCTACAACATTTTGCATGAAATTGCCGAAAAAGAGCAGGGTGGCATCGTATTCCGCACGCGGGATGATAAGCTGATTGCCCTGCTCTCCGGGGACATGCAGCAGATCGAGCTGACTTGCCAGACACTTGCGGAGCACGTGAGGCACAGCATTGAGAAATATTTGAACATGACGGTTACGATGGGCCTCGGACGAACCTATGGACAGCTGCGAGACTTGCCTAAATCTTATCAAGAAGCCATTTCTGCGTTGGATTATCGTTTCCTGCTTGGGAAGAATCGAATTATTTCGATCGGTGATATGGAATTCGGGAGAAGTCTCGATAATCTTAGCTACACGCATATGGAGAAGAGGTTGATCTCAGCGATCAAAACGGGGGATCAAGCCGTTGTCACGCAAACCGTATGTGAATGGATCAACGAAATGAAGAGGGCTGGTTGTTTGATGGACCGCTGTTACGGCAAAATGAATAAACTGCTCGTCGCTTTAATGAATGTTTTGGAAGAAACGGGTTATGATGAAGCAAACGTGCTGGGGGATCATTCTTTTGCAGAGCTGTATGGGAAGAAGACCTTAGATGATATGCGGTTATGGCTGGAAGCGTTATGTTTGGAACTTGTGGAAGTACTCACGGAGAAACGGATCAAGGTTTCCCAAGCCCAGATGGAAGCAGCCGTAGCCTACATTCATGAGCATTATGCCGACGAACAATTGTCGCTTCAGCAGGTATGCAACCAAATCTATATGAGCATGAGCTACTTCAGCGCTTTATTCAAACCCCACACAGGTATGACATTCGTGGAGTATGTAACCCGTCATCGGCTGGAGAAAGCCAAGGAAATGCTGGTGGCCTCGCAACTGAAGACCTATGAATTAGCCGCTAAGGTGGGCTATAATGATCCGCAGTATTTTAGCGTGATTTTCAAAAGAAATACAGGCATGACCCCCAAAGAATTCAGAGCTGCGCACAAAGGCCCGTTGAGCCTATGAGAATCTGGAGCCGACCTATTCAGTTCAAAAGCATTCATACGAAGATTGCCTTGGCGTTCTCCTGTTTAATTCTGTGCACAACCGTTATCTTAAGCTACAGCGCTTATCGCCTATCCACGGTGGCCGTTACGGACACATCCTTGGCATATACCAAGCAATTGATCGATCAAGTAGATAAAAACATTCAAACCTATATCGGGAATATGGAAAGCATAGCAACCCTTTCACTGAGCAATAATGACCTGAAGCGTTACCTCGCCTTGAAAAATCCGGCTGATCCTGAAGGGTTACAACTCACGAATCAGATCAGCAATTACTTTCAATCCATTGTTGCTTCGCGAAATGATATCGCTTCCATTTTATTTGCTGGCTCTAATGGCGCCTTAGTCTCAGAGCGACCAGCAAGCGATTTTAAACCTTATTCCGAATTGATTACGCAAGATTGGTATGCCAAAGCAAGTCGAAGCAGCGGTAAGGTGCTCATCTCCCCTTCTCATGTTCAGCACTTGTATAAGGATGAGTACAAATGGGTTGTTTCGATCAGCAAGCCAATGCCGAATCCATTACCTGGGACCGCTAGCGGCGTTCTGTTGGTAGACTTGAATTATAACGTCATCAATGATCTATGCAATCAAATCCAGCTCGGGCAGCGGGGCTACGTATTCATTCTAGATCAAGCCGGAGATCTTATTTTCCATCCCCAGCAGCAGCTCATTTATTCGGGGCTTAAATCCGAGGATATGCCGACACTTATGCAAGCCAAAGAGGGAACCTTTCCGTCGCCGGAGAAGGAGCAGAATAAAATCTATACCGTCAGCACATCTAGTTTTGGCTGGAAAATTGTTGGGGTTACGTATGCAGGGGATCTGATCGGCAATAAGAAAGACATGCAGCTGGCTTCGATGATGTGGGGCGGTATTGCGCTGATTATTGCGCTGGGGATTTCCATTCTGTTGTCTATCACGTTAACCAGACCTATCAAGGTGCTGGAAGCCCATATGAAGCAGGTGGAGAAAGGCAACTTCAATATTCGGGTCGATGTGGAAGGTGCGAACGAAATCAGCAAGCTGTCACGGACTTTTAATCTGATGATCGGTAAAATCAAAGAGCTGATGAGCCAAACTTTGGAGGATCAGGAGGTGAAACGGATCAGTGAGCTGAAGGCGCTGCAAGCGCAGATTCAGCCTCATTTTCTATACAACACGCTGGATTCTATCATTTGGATGGCCGAAATGGGCAAGGTGGATGAGGTGGTCACGATGACCTCGGCCTTGTCCAAGCTTCTTCGCTCAAGCATCAGCAAAGGGGAAGAACTGATTCCCATTGCCGTTGAATTGCAGCATATCGAGAACTATTTGACCATTCAAAGTATCCGGTATCGCAATAAATTTACTTACGCGATTGAGGTGGACCCGGACATTCAGAACCGTCGTATTTTGAAAATTATTTTGCAGCCACTGGTCGAAAATGCGATTTATCATGGGATAAAGCATTCGCCGGAACGTGGTCATATCCATATCACCGGAAGAAGGTTGGACGGGATGATCGAGCTCAAAGTGCTCGATAACGGCGTAGGGATGAGCGAAGAGCAGCTCAAGTCGTTAATGCTCAAGACACGGCAGGCAGAGTCAGGCAAAGGGTTTGGCTTGCACAACGTTAACCATCGGATTCAGCTTTATTTTGGCGATCATTATGGCTTGCAGTTTGAAAGTGAACGGGAAGAGGGCACGTCGGTCACTGTGCGGATTCCGGATATGCCTCCCCTGCCTAATGAAAACGATCGTGAGAATTGAGGTGTCAGGTTGAAAATTAGGGTAGGCTCGGTAGCGATTGCTGTCATTATGATCCTCCTGATAACGGCTGGGTATGTTGTCTTATCACAAGGCCTGGAGGGGAAAGAACGGCCGATGATTCTCATTCCCAAGACCATCGATCCCCATGTGGAATTCTGGCGTGTCTTGAATCAAGGAGTGAGCGCGGCAGCCAAAGAGTATAAGACGGAAGTGAAAGTCATCGGCACGAAATCGGAGTCTGATATTGAAGAGCAGATCAAATTGCTGGAAATGGCTATAACCGAGAAGCCGAAAGCGATCATCCTCGCAGCTACTGATTATAATCGCTTGGTCCCTACAGCGCAGAAAGTTATCGATGCAGGTATTACACTCATTACGGTGGATTCCGGGCTGGAAGGCGGTCTTTCGGCTAGCTTGATTGCCACCGACAACTACGCGGCAGGACGCAAAGCGGTGGAAACTATGAAAAACTATGTGCAGGGCCCCGCGACCTATGCGATCGTCAGCTTTGTCAAAACGTCCACGACGCAGATGGATCGGGAAAACGGCGTGCGGGATCATTTGACGCAGGACCCGTCTATACAGGTTTTAGACACATTATACAGCAATGGCTCGGAAGACAAAGCGTATGAGCAGACGAAAAAGCTGCTGTCCGAGCATGCGGATATTCGCGGCATTTTCGGATTGAACGAGGTTTCTACCATTGGCGCTGCAAGAGCACTCAAGGAACTTGATCCGGAACAACGGATTAAATTAATTGGCTTCGATAGCTCGACGGATGAGGTGGCATTTCTGGAAGCGGGCATTTTGCAAGCAACTGTCGTGCAGAAACCTTTTAACATGGGATATTTAGCAGTGAGAACAGCACTCGAGGCTTATGAGGGAAAGAAAGTGAAGGTGAATATAGATACGGGATCAGAGGTGATCACCAAAGAGAATATGTACACCAGCGAGAATCAAAAGCTGTTATTTCCCTTCGTTGAGAAGTAAAATAATGGTTAAGAGAGGGGCTGGCGGCAATGCCTGACGTGTTACAAATCGGACCGCTTCAACTGCAAGGCAAATTAGTGGCTGTATTGCTGGCGGCAATGCTGGGATTATGGATGATTGGAATCTTTAGCAGGAGGTCAGTGCGGCGAACGCAAGATATGCAAGCCAAACCTATAAGCGACATTGCCTTTAATGCGGCTGTCATCATGCTGCTGACTTGGAAACTAGGCATTCTGCTGACGCAGCCTTCTATGTTATGGAAGAGTCCTTTGAAAATTCTTATGGTGTCCGGTTCGAGCATGGAGATCTTGCTTGGCTTGCTCTTCGCTTGTGTCTACACCTATATTCAACTGCGCAAACATGCCATACGGCTTTATGTGTTTCTGGATATATTCACGCTGGGCCTGACGGCTTCCTTGTTTCTCGTCTGCACCTTACTGCCAGTCTACGGATTGCCAACAGATTTGCCGTGGGGCATAGGCCCCGAAGGCACGATATCTCGGTTCCACCCTTATCATGCTTATACGGCGTTTCTTCTGGTACCACTACTAATTTGGCAGCATGCGCGGGAATGGCGCAAACACTCGATTGGACAAGGCAATCTGCTTAAATATTCGCTGCTTTATGGGGGCGCGGCGGGGATGCTGGCCAGCTTGTTCGCGGCTGCTGAAGCAACCGTTGTCTACCTGAGCGTACCGCAGCTTGCGTACCTATTGATGATCATTCTTGGAATGCTTCTCCCAACTTTGGCACATAATACTGGCAGAAGGGAGCTGATGAATATGAGTCAAAATGATTCCAAAACCCAAGTTCAGCAAGAGCAGCAAAACAAAGAGCGCGAGAAAGCCGCGCCAGCGGGGAAAGAGGGCTTTGTTGATAAGAAACTGGACGGTCCCAACCGGCCATCGACATGAGCAAGGACCAGAAGAAGGCTGCCTCCGCTCAGGAACAGAGTGAGCTTGACCCGTTCGAAATTAATTTTCTCCCGCAATTTGAGCAAGGCCGCGGTCCTCATGAAGCTTTCGTGAACGAGCACGGCGTTGTCATCGGCGATCATGAATATGAATCCGACAATTCCCCGCTGGAGCAGTGGACGGCCCAGACCGATCCCGAGGTTATGGCGGGGGATGAGTGGGTTCATCCTTATAAGGATATCGGCTTCCAAACAGCTGAGAACCGCGACTATTTTGAAAAAGGGATCGCGCCGCAAGGCGGTATATTTACGCATCCCGATAAGGATGTTTCTTTCGATCCAGGCGAGAGCACCACGAAGCAAAAGGAAGATGAGGCGTGACCAATCAACCGAATTTACAACAAAGAGGCCTGCCGAGCATTCGGTGGGCCTTTTGTTTAGATATAAGAGTTTATATGTTTTGGCATGAACGTGGAGTTATTCCAGCTGCCTCCATGGAGGTGGAGGGAACTACAGTACGCTATTCTAGCAAAAAGAGTCCTTAACCCGAGCTTCAGGGAACTACAGTACGCTATTTTGCTGTTTCCTGAGAAATTCAGCGCTTTTCGTGGAAATAAGACCCTGCAGTTCCGCTAAGACCCTCGCCTTCCTGCGATTTGCCTAAATAGCGGACTACAGTTCCCTTAATCGGTCTGTCGATAAGAAGAGGCTGATCTCTCAGGCCGGTGAAGCCGTTTTTCTTATGTATTCGCCCATAAATAATGAACCTTTTATCGACTCAGATTGTTTATAGTGTAAAAAGAGAGGTGAATGCATTGACGGAAAAGGACGTATTCGACCTGTATAAGAAGGAAGTCTATCGAACCTGTTACTTCATGCTTCAGCATGGCGAAGATGCGGAAGATGTCTGCCAGGAAGTATTCATAAGCGTGTTCAGACACGATTGGCGACAGGTCGAATATTTGAAAACGTGGATTCTGCGAGTCGCGGTAAATCAATGTTTAAACCATTTGAAGAAGCATTCTCGCGATCATGCGAAGCGTCTCAGATGGCAGCAAGGCCACACGCCAGCTTCGGAGAAGACGGTGGAAGCTATTCTTGCAGATAAGGAATCAGCCATGGAATGCGCACAGCTATTAGAGCGACTGCCCGATAAGATGAGAGTTGTCGTCTCCTTGCGTTATTTAAATGAATACAGCTTGAATGAAATTGCTGATATCGTTGGCATCCCGCTAGGAACGGTCAAATCGCGTTTGAACAAAAGCTTGCAGTTGATGAGGCGCATGGTAGAAAAGCATAGCGTAGATACCCGACAAGGAGGCGGCACTTATGGACAAGGCAGAACAAACCTTTTCTCGGTTTTTAGACGATAATCAGGAGATGGCTTACCCCGATTTCGATAAAATGTGGGAACGAATTGAACCGAGCCTCCCCAGTGAAAGATCGGCTCTTAAGGCTGTTGATTTATCTTTGCCCAAGAAAAAAAGATACCGCAAAGTCGCAATTCTTGCAGCATCAGCGGCAATTTTGGTCGCAACACCAGTCTTTGCAGCCTTTACGTATAACTGGGAGAGCTTATTTCCGCATCGCAGCGGGATTCAGGCTGTTTTGCAGCAAGGACTCGGCCAAGTTATGGATCAATCTGTTACACATCAAGGCATTAAGCTTACAGTCAATAAAGCGATTGTAGACGATAACCGTACCGTTATTTTATATAGCCTCAGCGCCCAGAAAGGGTCCGTGAAAGATATGTATTTTACGGAAGTGACGATGAAGGACAGTCAAGGAAAGGTTATTGAAGGCAATAGGTTTCAGCGCTGGGATGAAACGACCCAATCGATGAACGGCTACTTCGAAACGGAGTGGACCCCCAAACAGTCCGAAGATGATGTCCAGTTCACGGCGCAGAAACTGCATTCTTTCACGACGGTGGAGAGAGAGCTTGATTTCAATGCGATGGACGGTCAAACAGGATCATTTGCGATTCATCAGGACGGCATTGACAATCTGACGCTTCGGCCTTTTGAACAGGGGGAGAAGACGCTGTTGAAATCGGCCATCACCTTTAACGACCCCGAGGCCAAAGCGTTGGCCTACCCGAATATTGCTGTCTATAAAGACGGGGTTCTTCTCAAAAGTGACGGCCATAATGTATTCGGGACACCTGGGGAGCACGGTGAATATACAGGCCAGCAAGCCTTTAAGACGGAGGAACTCAAGGCATCTGGAATTAGTTATAAACTGAGCTACACCAAAGAAACTCGACGCGTGGACGAGGCGTGGACGTATCAGTTGCATTTGGACAGAAAGCAAATGCTTAGCGGCACGATCAAGCGTGAGCTGAACATTCCGATGGAGGATTCAGGCATCACGATGGTGTTGAAGGAAATGCTCATTACACCGACGCAAATTCGAGTTAAGGTTAGCCATGACAAATACGTTCAGTTTCCATATAAGAATTATGAACTGGAAATCGACGGAGTGCGATTGACGGGTGGGTCTTCCCATAACGAGAAGGATCCGACAGAAAGCATTTACCGCTTCGAACGGCCGATCGGTATGGAGATTAAAGCAGATAAGCCAATCGCCTTCATTGCTTCCTATCAAGTGCAGGAACATAAAGATGCCAAGGATCTGATTAGGCTCACGAATATTAATGAAAAGAAACAGACCTTGACGACACAGGTAGGCGGATATCCAGTTGTATGGACTTATTATAGGCAGGATAATAATCTGTTCGTGCAGAGCGAAAGTGCTGATCCTAGCTTTGGCGGTGTGAACCAGACCTATATGGGCAAAGGAAAAGATGAGCTTCTTGGGAAGCCAGTAACGGCTAATTTCAACGGTGATGGCAATAATCGGGCGATCGACATGTATGCCAATTATGAGAAAAATGAAGCTGAGCTGAACATCTTCTGGTACTATACGGAGAAACCCGAACAATCTCTGAAGGTAGAAATAATTCCTGCGAATTAATGGAATAGACGTGCCGGCACTTTGCTTTCATCACCAACGGATGTATAATAGAATGAATACCATTTACGTTTTATTATTAACTATTAAATCCTAAGGGGGGGCACATATGGCAATGTCTTTTGATTCGTACATGAAAGATATGGTTAAACCGATGAGAGAAGATTTGACTCGTCTGGGAATTACAGAACTTTTAACGCCAGAGCAAGTGGAAGAAGCGATTGAAAAATCGAAGGATGGCACGTTGCTGCTCGTTGTGAACTCCGTTTGTGGTTGCGCAGCAGGTCAATGTCGTCCGGGCGTGGCAAAAGCGCTCCAAAACGACACACTGCCAACTTACACGTACACCGTGTTTGCTGGACAAGAGAAGGATGCAACTGCGAAAGCGCGTGAATTCTTGGCGCCGTACCCGCCTTCATCCCCATCCATCGCGTTGTTCAAGAATGGTGAGCTGGCTCACTTCATTCAACGTCATCAAATCGAAGATCGTTCCGCTGACATGATTGCTGGCGATTTGATCGGTGCTTTCAACGAATTCTGTAAGTAATAACAAATAGCATCATAAGAAAGGCCCGCTTTGCAGTTGCAGTTGCTGCGAAGGGGGCTTTTTCTTTTTTTACCGGAAAAGCACAGGGCTGGCCTTTGAAATTTGCAGTACGAAAGTCTATACTGAAGCTTAAAGAACGATGCTTTCCAAATGATAGAAAAAGGTGGAGAGAACCATGAGTTTGCAAACTGAAATTATTGCTAAGCTTGGCGTGAAACCGGAGATCGACATTGATGAAGAAATTCGCAAACGCGTGGATTTCCTGAAAAATTATGTGCTGGGTGCAAACGCCAACGGTCTGCTGATTGCAATCAGCGGCGGCATTGACAGCGCGGTAGCGGCTGGCTTGTGCAAGCAAGCGACGGACGAGCTGACAGCGGAGAAGGGCAAGGAGTACAAAACCGTTGGCGTATTCCAGCCTTACGGGCAGCAAGTCGATATCGAAGACAGCTATGCGGTGGCGAAGGCGTTCGATTTGAAACATCAAATCGAGAATAACATTGAAGAGGCTGTCGATGAAATCGCCATTGAAGTTGAGTATGGACTCAAGCATATCGGCGTGCACCAGCATGTCAGCCGCGGCGGCAAAGGCAACATCAAAGCGCGCACGCGCATGGTGATGCAGTATGCGTTGGCTTTTGAACTGGGCCTGATCGTTGTCGGCACAGACCATGCCTCTGAAGCGATCACAGGCTTCTTCACCAAATATGGCGATGGAGCGGTTGATATTACACCGCTGAGCACGCTGAACAAGCGCCAAGTGCGTTCCCTTGCAGCGAAGCTGGGCGTTCCGCAGAGCGTTCTGGATAAGGCGCCTACAGCTGGTCTATGGGACGGCCAAACGGACGAGAATGAGCTGGGAATTACATATGGCGACAACAGCGATTACTTGGAAGGCAAGCAAATATCGGCTGAGGCGCAAGAGAAGCTGGAGAAGCAATATTTGAAAACGGAGCATAAACGGATCCCGATTCCAGGTATCTAAAATAAGCAACCCCCAGCCAATTGTGGCCGGGGGTTGTTGTTCATCTATGGCATGCGAGCGCCGCGGGAGCTCTCGAGCAGTGTGTACCATTCTTCGCGTGTCATGGTTTCGGCAATGCGCACAGCATCTTCACAAGCAAGGACACGCTTAGCTGAGGATGTACCGATGACCGGCTGAATACGCGCAGGGTGTTTCATTAACCAGCCCAGAACGATTGATTCTGGTGTTGTTTCTTTTTCGGTAGCCATTTTTTGTACGAGAATGGCTGTGTTTGCGATCGTGTCAGGCGCATCTTCCGGCACGCTGCCGGAGAATTTGCCTTGGGCCAGCGGGCCCCAAGCTTGAATTTGAATATCGGCCATTTGGCAATGCTCCATGATGCCATCAGCAAAGTTCACGCCGAGGCCGTCCTTTTGATTGACCAAGATGCCTTGTTCAACCCAGTCGATGCGAGCCAAGCTCATCTCCAGCTGATTCACTACGAGTGGCTCAGGCAGTGAATTTTGAATGAAGCGAATTTGGGCAGAACTCATATTGGATACCCCGAAATGCCGCACTTTTCCAGCGGAACGCAGCGTGTTGAAGGCTTCTGCGATCTCTTCCGGCTCCATAAGCGGGTCAGGACGGTGCAGCAGAAGCACATCCAAATGTTCTACACCGAGGCGCTGTAGAATCCCATCCGTCGCGCTGATGATATGGCCTTTGCTGAAATCAAAGCGCTGTGGATTCACTTCGTCTTGAAAGCGAATACCAACTTTGGATTGGAGAATAATTTGGTCGCGTAGATCAGGTCTTTTTTTGAGGATTTCGCCAAAAATAGATTCGGATTTGCCTCTTTTATAAATATCGGCATGATCAAACATGGTAATGCCTATGGATAAGGCAGCTTCCACTGCTTTCTCAGCAATGATGTAATCTTCTTTGGTATAAGGGGCGTTGTTCCATTCTCCGCCAATTCCCATACAACCGAAAACAATCCGGCTATTCGAGATTCCGCGTTTCTCAAGCGGCATAATTCTCATTCTGTTGGCCTCCTAGCAATTTAGTCTATGTTCAGTATACCCCCAGTTTAGAGAACGTAGAAGAACTGAAAATAGGGTGACTTACTTACCTTGAAGTAACCAGGGGGGAGGCCAGGCTGATGAAAAATGGCAGAGAGCCTTGACCGCAGGCGCAGAATCATGTAAATTGAACCCAAAATGCTGGAAGAAAAGTGGGGCATAGCCACGATGATTAAAGGTGTCGGAACAGATTTGGTTGAGATAGCACGACTGCGCAAGATGCTCGAGGGTTCGTCAGGCGAAAGATTTCTGGAGCGGATTCTGACGGCTCCAGAGAGAGAGCTGGCACAGAAGCGCCGGGGGCGGCTTGCGGAGTTTGCTTCCGGCCGTTTTGCCGCCAAGGAAGCGATTGTCAAAGCGATTGGTTGCGGAATTGGCAAGCAAATTGGCTTTCAGGATATTGAAGTGCTGCCGGATGCTCTAGGCAAACCGGTTTGCCAGGTGCGGGAAGAGGCCTTGCTGCGGGCAGGCCTAATAGGCAGCCACCGCATCCATATCAGCATTACGCATACGGAATCGATGGCTGCCGCCTATGCGATTGTGGAACAGGTGTAAAGATGCGAGGACCGGCTGTTATTTTTTGGAGCTGAGCCAGTCCGTGAGCAGTCCGATTTCCTCATCGGATAGCTTCGTTTTGTAGACGGGCATGCCGCCTCCGCCGTTCTTGATCTGATTCGCGATTTGCTCGCTGCTCAGCTTGCTGCCGACCTTTTGTAAATTCGTCTTGGCGCCGGCTTTGCCTGACAGATCTACTCCGTGGCAGCTGATGCACTTGTTCGTAGTGAAGAGCTCCTGCGCCTTCACGTACGCAGGGTTGCTCTCGCTTGCAGCGGTTGCGGCCGGGGCCTTCGGGGTGGCGCTGCCGCCCGAAGTGCTGCCCGAAGTGCCGCCGCATGCGGCTAGCGCGAGCACCATCGGCGCGAGGATGAGCGCGGCAGTGATACGACGCCGCGCCGTGCGCGGCTTGTTTGCGTTCAGGCTTGCGGCGTCTGCGCAAGCCTGTTTGTTCATCTTTAGCATGAGTTTCCTCCTATGCGCCTTTTTTTAAAGCTTTAGCGGCGTGAAAACATCGCTAAAGTAAGGTTTTCACGCTCCGTAAGCGTGAAAAACAACGTTAAAGTGACCAATGCTCTCATTTCCCTCGTCATAAGAGTGAAAAACAACCTTATGCCGAGGCGTTTGCCTCAAATCACTGTTTATTTCGGCGGAGAGGTTGAAAAACAACGTTAACGTGAAGAATTCGCTCGATTCACACAACATAAGAGTGAAAAACAACCTTAAGTTCGCTCATCCACATGTTCGCTCAACCTTCACTCATCCATACGCTCGCTCATCCGCCGCCGCCTCTCGCCCTATCGTCCCCAGACCCGCAGCATGTACCCGCCGGCAATCAGACTAATCCCGCCCATGCCTTCGAGGATGACGGCAGAGTAGCCCAAATACCACACGCCCATCAGGGCGGTTAAGGCAAAAAGCCACAGGCCCAAATACATGAGCGGCTTGCCGAGCAGGAGTCCGACTTGTACGAATCCAATCGCGAGGACGAACGCTCGCAGGATTGGCGCAAACAGTGGCGTGACGGCGCCAATGGCCTCCAGCAGCGCGATAGCTGCGATGAGCAGCACGCCTGGCAGCAGCAGCAGCGCAGGGTGGCCCCAGCCGCTCTGCTCGGCGGAAGCATCCTTGCGGAAGTCCTTCCGCAGGCCCCAGATCTGAACCAAGCTTGCTATTACGGCCGTGATGAAAGCGGCTTGTTTTAACCAATCCAGATCCCGCCAGTAGATCGCGAAATCCATGATCGCGCTGAACATCCATTCCGCGCCCCAGATAAATAACAGCGGGATTAAGGCATGAGCTTGGCTAAGCCAGGCTTTTCTTTTGGTGGCCAAATCGGTTTGTTTCGTGTTTTGCATACATTCACCTCTAGTTTTATGTTCCGCACTTCTCGTATAATGGATGGAGACATGTCCATTCAACCATTATAACTGGAACGTGCCCCATAGAGAAGGAGAGCTCATGTACAGCGAAGAACAAAAGCAATATTTTTCCACTAATTTACTGAATTGGTATCATACACATAAACGTGATTTGCCTTGGCGAAGAAGTAAAAACCCTTATTATATATGGATTTCCGAAGTCATGCTGCAGCAAACAAGGGTGGATACGGTGATTCCGTATTTTCATCGTTTTATTGATCAATTTCCAACTGTTGAAGCTTTGGCGACAGCGCCGGAGGAAAATGTATTGAAGGCTTGGGAGGGTCTGGGCTATTATTCGCGGGCAAGAAATTTGCAAACTGCAGTCCGCGAGGTTCACGAGCGTTATGGCGGCATCGTTCCGCAGACGAAAGAGGAGATCTCTTCCTTGAAGGGTGTTGGACCCTATACGTCTGGAGCGGTGCTAAGTATCGCATACAATAAGCCAGAGCCGGCTGTAGATGGCAACGTAATGCGGGTTTTATCGCGCTATTTTCTCATTGAGGAAGATATTATGAAGCCCTCGACGCGAACCGTCATGGAGAAACTGGCGCGTGAACTAATCCTCGATGGAACGGCTAGCGATTTCAATCAAGCGTTGATGGAACTAGGGGCTATGGTATGTACGCCTCGTTCGCCGCACTGCTTGACGTGTCCGGTGATGGCGCATTGTTCTGCGCGGGATGCAGGGATGGAAGAGGCGCTGCCAATCAAGAAGAAAGCCAAGCCGCCGCGTCCTGAGCTGCGAGCTGTGGCTTTGATTGCGGGTACGGGTGAGAATGAAGGAAAATGGTTGATCCGGCAGCGTCCGCAAGAAGGCTTGCTGGCTCGAATGTGGGAGCTGCCGCATGTGGCTTGGGAGCCTGGCGACTGGCTTTCCGATGAAGAAAATGGTCATGTGCTGCGCCAAAGCCTTGCCGATCAAGAGCAACTTCTAATCCAGCCCGACGAGTGGTTTATGGATACGGAACATATTTTTAGCCATATTGTGTGGAAAATGAAAGTATACCGCGCCAAGCTGGGCGATGTGAATCGGCCAGGACATGAGGGGGCATGGATTCCTTTCCACTACCGTTGGGTAGGACCGGAGGATCTGCAGCAATATGCTTTTCCGAATGTATTCTTGCGAATCATGAAGGAATGGCAGGAGCGGGACGCGGAATAATAATTTGTGTGAAGGGTTATGGTCGCATCTTTTCATGGACGAGGGACCACACCCGGCATCATTGCGGGAGTACACACCGTCGGCCCACTTACGTCTTAACCTGCATCACGGGGAGATAAAGGAACTACAGTGCGCTATTCCAGCCAAAAGTGCCATTATAGCAAGCTTGAGGGAACTACAGTACGCTATTTTGTTGTTTGATGCGAAATTCAGCGCTTTTCGTGGAAATAAGACCCTGTAGTTCCGCTTGCGCCATAGTACCCCTGCTATTTGCCTAAATAGCGTCCTGTAGTTCCCTCATAGGATGGGTCGCTTTGAAGAAGCACCATCTCTGATCCGGCCCATGCAGGATGGGGGGCGATACGGTGAGAATAGGGCATAAAATAAATTAAAGAACCTAGCCTGTGGCTAGGTTCTTCTCGCGAATTGTATGTCTAGCGAATCTCATTTTTAATGGCATCTACATTTCGCAAGGTGATTAGCTTTTTATCAATCTGAATGCATTCATCGTCGAGGAGTTCCTGCAGAACTTTGGTGACTGATTCACGGACAGTGCCCACCATATTGGCAATCTGCTGATGGGTCAGTTTGACGTTAATCAGAAGCCCATCCGGCGTTGCCACGCCATGCTGCTCGGAAAGTCGAATAATGGTCTTCATAATGCGGGATCGTACCCCGAGGAAGGTTAGATCGTAGATTTGCTCATTAGCCTGGCGAAGTCGGTTCATGGTTGTTTCAAGCAGCTTGAAAAGGAGCTTCGGGCTCTTTTCCATGTATTGACTGAAATCGGAGTGCTTCAATATATAAAGCGTGCATGATTCTAGCGTTTCGGCGGTGGCAGAACGGGTTTGATGGCTGCCGATCAAGGACATTTCACCGAAGAAATCGCCATCTCGAAACAAGGCAAGGATAATTTCTTTGGCTTCATCCAAACGATAGATTTTGACGACACCGGATTTAATGAGGAAAAATTCTCCGCCAGCATCTCCTTCGAAGAATAGAATGCTGCCTTTCTTGACCTTTTTTTCCGTGAATAAAGGCGCAATTCCCAGTAAGTCATCTTCGGTGAGTTGTTGAAATAAGGGAACATTGTGAAGCAAAGAAATGATGGTTTTCATTATGCATTCATCTCGTTTCGGTCATATTCAACGACCAGCTGCTCGCTAATTTCAGCTTGACCATATCTATATCGTACAGCTTTCCAGCAGTTGCGTAAAGAACTTATCCCGTCCAAAAACGCAAAAGAACCTCAATCCCACAAGGGGGTGAGGTTCTTTACGATCAACGCTGCTTATTTCGCTGCGTCGTAACGTTTGCCAACTTCAGACCAGTTCACAACGTTCCAGAACGCTGCGATATAGTCAGGGCGTTTGTTTTGGTAGTTCAGGTAGTAAGCATGCTCCCAAACATCCAGACCAAGAATTGGCGTTTCGCCTTCGAAGATCGGGCTGTCTTGGTTCGGCAAGCTGTATACTTTCAATTTGCCAGCTTTGTCAACAGCAAGGAAAGCCCAGCCGGAACCAAAGCGTGTAGTAGCTGCTGCAGCGAAGTCAGCTTTGAATTTCTCAAAACCGCCAAGCTCGCTCTCGATAGCTGCTGCCAAAGCGCCAGTAGGTGCTCCGCCAGCGTTAGGTGCGATTGTTTCCCAGAAAAGGGAGTGGTTCGCGTGTCCGCCACCGTTGTTGCGAACAGCAGTACGGATATCTTCAGGAAGGCTGTTCAGGTCAGCGATCAGATCGTTAAGGGATTTCTCGTGCAAAGCTGGGTGTTTGTCCAGAGCTGCATTCAAGTTTGTTACATATGCGTTATGGTGACGGTCGTGGTGAATTTCCATTGTTTTTGCATCGATATGTGGTTCTAGTGCGTCGTTTGCGTACGGAAGAGCTGGTAATTGATGTGCCATTGTATAAATACCTCCTAAATTTATGTAGTTTCATGTTCATTATGAAGGAATTTCGATAATAAAGCAACATGTATGTTTACTAAGTCAGACACCTCGCCGCTCAATTTCCTGAATAATTTGATTGTGGATATGAGTGCCTTGCTCATTGAGCCAAGGAGATAAATCACTCATTTGCCGGTGGTTGAAGTGCAGCTCGATCTCCGTCCACTCACTGGGTTTAACGGAAGTTAATTCTTGGAAATCTCGTATGTTTCGCGGATAGCCTGAAGAGGATTCCTCTTGGTTGGACAATAGTCTCACCTCGCATTCATCCTATACAATCCGAAATTTTGCCATCTTTTATGCATCATCCACATAATTTATTTCAGTTGGTTCGATTCTTAGGAACAGTCGGAAGACTAACCTCTACTGTAGTACCCTTATTCTCTGTGCTTATAACCGTTACAGTACCATGGTGATTTTCAATGATCTTTTTGCTCACCATGAAGCCAAGACCCGTTCCTTTTTCCTTCGTTGTGAAGAAGGGTTGACCCAGTTTAGCTAATATCTGTTCAGGAACCCCGCATCCATGGTCAATAAAACGCAGCAGGATTCTGTCGGTATGATTGCTTTTGAGATGGATGAACAGGTCCCCCCCGTGGGGCATGGCCTCGATCGCGTTTTTTATGAAATTGATACACACTTGTTTCAGTTGATTTTCGTCACATTGAACGTAAGTGTTACATGGCTCGAAGTCCATTAGGATTTGAACATTATTCATATTCGCCTGGGATTCCAACAAGGTTGTGACTTGGTTCAAAAGAGCACGAAGATCTTTGCACTCGGAATGAATTAACTGCGGTTTGGCCAAAATCAGCAGCTCACTGAGAATCATTTCGATGCGCTCAATCTCGGAAGAGACAATATCGTAATACATTTGTTTCTCGGACTTGCCTGATCGCATGAGGTGCATGAAACCTTTGATCGCCGTAATCGGGTTGCGGATTTCGTGAGCAATCCCTGCAGCAAGTTGACCTGCGATGGTTAGTTTCTCTGAATTGATTAATAGCGCTTCCGTTTGCTTGTGAGCTGTTAGGTCTCTCAAAGTAACCGCCCAACCACTATGTATGCCAGACTCATCCCGCATGGTAAACAACGAAACCATCACGGGTAGTTCGCCGCCGTCTTTCTTCTTTCTGATTGTTTCGAGGTAATAGGGCTGCCGTTGTTCAAGAGCCTGGAGGCAGCCTGGCCTAGAAGCTTCGGGAATAAAAGGGAAATTGAAGACATTGACGCCAACAATCTCAGGGGATGTCCAGCCGAATGTTTTTTCAAAAGCTAGATTAATTTTCACCACGTCATAGGCCAAATTAATCATCATAACGGGATCGATGTTGTGATCAATGAAAGACTCAAGTCTTTCTTTGGTTGCGCGCAACTCGGCTTCAGCTTGCTTGCGCATGGTGATATCCCGGCCAATGCCAACGACCTGGGCGACAATTCCTTGCTCGTCGCATATCATTTTGACTCTAGTCTCGAACCAAACGTAATGTCCTTCATTATGGCGAATACGACATTCTAAGATATCAACATCGCCGTCCTTAAACAGCCCTCTTTGCAAGAAGTCCTCAAGATCATCGGGATGCCAGAGGGTTGTTAATTTGGTTCCGACCATTTCTTCCGGTTCATATCCAAGCAAACGTCGAACAGCCGGAGATATATAACGGGTTATACAGTCCGGTGTGGCAATTGTTATGATATCCAGCACATTTTCCGAAATAATGAGCGACAGGGCTCGGATTTCTTCTAGTTTGGACATCATTCTCATGCGTTCCTTCTCTTCCAAACAACTTTCTATATGTTTATGGTCGGTTTGATCGATAACTTGAGCAATTAGAAATTGTGGATTATGATCCTCATCCTTAACAAGTGAAACGGCTAATAAAGCCCGAATGACATGTCCTTCTTTATGCAAATAGCGTTTGACCAGTTGATAGGTTTCTCTTTGGCAAGCAAGCAATTCGGACAAATAAAGACAATCGAGCTCCAGATCTTCCGGATGTGTAATGTCGTGAAACGTCATTGTGATTAATTCGGCTTCCGAATAGCCAAGCAGGGAACAGATCGCAGGATTGGTTTCTAGCATATCGCCATTCAAATGTACGAGAGCCATGCCAATCGGTGCATACTTAAAAGCTTGTTTAAATAAAGATTCGTTTGCTAATCTATGGTCAATGGACATGATGAACGACCTCCGGTTAAGTGCGTAGGACTCTAGATTCCTTGAAGGTTTCTATCCGTTATGTCGTTTTTCCTGCATTTACTTATATATAAACCCCAAATCCCAGTTAAGATGGAAATTGGGGTTCTGTTATTTTTTGAAAGAAGTTAGCAGCAGTTCAATATTCGCTTTGGCATAGCCGACATGCTTATTATCCCGGCTCAAACGGCTGGCCATGATGCCGCCTTCGATGGCGGAGAAAATAAAGGAAGCCACAGACTCAGCAGGGAGGTCGGTTCGGAACTCGCCTTCAGCAACGCCCTTCTGCAAAATGCCCTGGATGAAACCGAGCATTTGCTCATAAGCGCCCAGCGCTCGCTCGCGCAGAATGGGGAAGGAATGGTCGCTTTCTACCGCTGTGTTGAGAAAAGGGCACCCGCCTTTAAGCGGTGGATTATGAACGGTATCGCTGTAGACATCACACATCGCGATAACTTTACCCGTTGCCGTAGAGGCACCCTCAACAGCCTCCGCGAAATGTCCCCAAAGTACTTGCCCCGCATAGGCGAAAGCTTCGAGTGCAATCTCATCTTTATTAGCGAAGCTGCGATAAATGCCGCCCTTCGTTAGGCCTGTTGCGTTCATGATATCTTGTATAGTTGAACCTGTGTAGCCTTTTTCGTTAAAGAGCTCCGCAGATTTCATAATAATATGCAGTCGGGTTTGTTCACCTTTGCGCATGTTCAGTATCCTTTCACAGAGACGATAACACTCTCGTAATATTGTAACATTTTATAAGTGAATCATAGCATAGATTATTGTACAATAAAAAAGACCGTACGGTTCGGTCTCAAAAATGAAAAAGGGGAGCGCATCTAATGGCGAAACAGGCTGCATCGAAAAAGAACTACATATATCCGCTTGTACTGACCGTTTTAATCCTTTATATGGCTTATGTAACGTTGATGAATTTATTCGTAGATCCGCAAGCAACGGTATTTCTGAGTCGCAAAATCGATTTGAAACGTCCTATGAATCTACCCATTTGGTTGGATGTCATGCATATCCATGTAGGCGCCGCTTGCCTGGCTATGTTGACAGGGATCCTCAACTTCTCGCAGACCCTTTTGCGCATCGCGCGCAAATTTCACAGAGTAAATGGCTATCTTTATGTTATTGCCGTGTTTGTGGTTGTCCTAACCTCGGGTTATATGGCGCCTTATACGACCGGCGGGAAAATTAATAGTGTGGCTTTCAATCTGGTGAGCATGGTCTGGTTTGCTATGACGATTGCAGCCATTGTGCAAATTAAGCGCAAGAACATCATCAAGCATCGCAAGTGGATGGTTCGCAGCTATGTCTTCTGTTTCACGAATTTGTTCATCCATCTCATCAGTTTCATTCTCTATGAAGGCGCTGGTTTAAAGTATGAATTAAGCTACACCATGGGGGTTTATGGAGCCATCCTGCTTAACTTTATTTTGGCTGAATTGGTGATCCGCTTTGTGTATAGAAAGATTCCGAACGTGGCAGCCCAAGCGAACAGAAAGGAGCAATAGGATCATATACAGAATGTGATGCGAAATTTCTAATATCTACCCAAAGATGATAAAATAAGTTTATCAAGTGAGGTTGTCGGATGAACATCATCGTGGGGGACGCAGTTATTAAGCATCAGGAGGTTTACAACAATGGCATTTTCATGGAAACGAAATCTCATCACGTTATGGATCGGTGTCTTTTTCTGTGGGATGGCGTATACGATCTCTATTCCTTTTTTGCCTATTTTTTTGCACACAGAACTCGGCATTAATAAAGGGCTTGAAGCATGGTCAGGTATCACATTCGGCATCACTTTTCTGGCAAGCGCTCTAATTGCCCCTTACTGGGGCTCCTTGGCGGACAAGTATGGCCGTAAACCGATGTTGATTCGCTCCGGCTTCAGTCTGAGTGTGCTTTATTTTGCGACATTTTTCGTACATGACCCTTATCTGTTTCTGGGTGTGCGAATTCTTCAAGGACTGCTGGCCGGTTTCGTCCCGGCTTCCATTGCATTAATTGCTACGAATACGCCGGAAAAAGAAGTCGGCTACGCGCTGGGCGTCATGTCAACAGCAAGCGCCGCCGGAAGCGTAATTGGTCCGTTGGTGGGGGGATTCGTCAGCCATTGGGTGGGCAACCGGGAATCGTTCCTCGTCTCTGGCTGTGTTGTCTTGGTTGCGGCTTTCATTGGGCTCTTTGGAGCCAAAGAAACCAACTTTAACCGCTCGGCTGCGCGATCAGGCGTGGTGGATGACTTGAAGTCGGCTGCGCATAATCGGCCTTTCATGATGATTCTCGGCGTTACCATGCTGGTAGCGACCTCGGTCATGATCGTGGAGCCGCTGCTGACCATCTACGTGCTCCAAATGGGCGGCAGCCAAGGCTCGGCTTCGCTGACTTCAGGAATTATTTTCTCCGCGGTAGGCATCGCGACCGTGATTGCAGCGCCGAGATGGGGGAAGCTCGGCCAAAAAATCACCTACTCCAAGACTCTGTTTATCGGCCTGCTGGGCGGCGGGATAGGGAATCTCTTGCAGCTAGGCACCCATCATTTGTTGGCTTTTGGCATACTGCGGTTTAGCTACGGACTGTTTTTTGCAGCCGTGTATCCCGCTTTAAACGCGCTTATCGTGAAATTCACCGATCCCAGCTTTCGAGGCAGGGCGTTTAGCCTGAATCAATCAGCTACACAGCTAGGGACGATGAGCGGACCGATTATCGGCGGCTTCCTGGGCGGCTGGATTGGAATCCCGCTTGTTTTTGCGGTCAATGGTCTGGCGCTCATCAGTGTCGCGTTTTTCTTCAAGCATCGCGGACCGAAGGTGAAGGCTGTTCCCTCAGCAGAGTGAATTGTCACTTAGCGGAACGCAGCGCTCTCTCGTTCCGTCCATATAGGATTTAAGAAGAGGTCGCCCTCCAGGGACGGCTTTTTCCGGTAGGTTAAGCGAATGTTTTATTAAATATTAGAATAAGCTGTTAACGGTTACTCAAGGAGCAAATCCTAGGTATTTAGTGACATAAAAAACGTGTGAAAAGCATGAATTTTGTTGAAAACGCTTGCAATTAAGCGCTTTCAAGAGGAAATGTGAAAAAAACAAAGATTTTTGTGAATTTTAACACATTTTCAGCAGGATTCCGTACTTTTTTGTCGTATTTACTAATTTACCAGAAAATTAATCCTAACAATACTAGGGGATTGGGAGAGAACCGTATGCATGTTCGTTCATTTCAACTTGGTGATACTTCTTCCGTGACAACACTTTTGCAGGACGTTTTATCGGAATCCTGCTATGAAGAAACGATGGAAGCATTTGCTCGTCAACTTTCTTGGGATACGGAACTTGTTCTGATCGCTCAAGAAGAATCGCAGATTGTTGGCATCATCATCGGGACCATCGATAACAACAACGGCTACTATTACCGCATTGCAGTTGCCACAGAGTATCAACGTAAGGGTATCGGCAAGGCCTTGATCGAGTCCATGAAGGCAAGGTTCCTCCAACGGAACGTGCACAAAATTATGGTAACGGTAGACGTCCATAACGAAATGGTACTACCTGTGTATGAGTCAGTAGGTTACAGCACATCTGATTTTTCACGGGCCGCACATCGTCTAAGTATTGTGAAGAAAGTCAGCGTCTAACGGATTGTTCGGAAGCTCGTTTAGTTGAATAGATTTGGATCGAGGGAAGCATATCGGTGCCGCCATTGCATTTGGGGGTCAGATATGCTTTTCTATATAATAAGGAACTTATCGCCAGCTATCAACGGAGGAGCTTTGAGACATGGATAATTTCGCGCCTTATGTGATAAAAAGCTTCAAACATGATGGACATCTTCACCGGATGTGGCTGACGAATTGGCGGGTTCCGCAGCATATTTTGCATGCCGCTCATAAGCAGCAAGAAATGATGGTTTTTATCAATAGCCAGACCAAAATTCAGGAAGCTGACGGCAAGGAATGGGTAAGCCGTATTCCAGGCGTTTCTTTCTTCATTCCCAAAATGTGGTTTAACATTGTAGCTCTAATCGAAGAAGCAGGCGTTAGATATTATTGTAATGTAGCTTCTCCCATGTATGTCATCCAACAAGTTTTAACGTATATCGACTATGATCTTGATGTTATACGCATGCCGGACCGTTCTGTGCATATCGTGGATCAAGATGAATATGAACGCCATAAGCTGAATTATCATTATTCGCCGCTTGTCGAAAGGAAAGTTCAGGAAGGGCTTGCCGCAGTTCTCGAACTGGTGAATGCAGACAAGCCTCCTTTTCAAGATGAGATGGTGCTGTATTACTATGAACAGTGGGAAAAGCATAAGAACGGAGGAGCATGAATGAGCTTCTTTGTAGGGCGCAATGAAACGAACAAAGCGACTGCTCGGCCCAGACAGGATACGGAGTCGAGAAGCTTTACCCATGAGCTGTGGGATTGGACGAAATCCATTCTCGTAGCTCTTCTTGTTGTCATTCTTGTGCACCAGTTCGGGTTCAACCTCTCGACCGTTCGCGGGAATTCAATGCTGCCTACCTTGCAGGAGGGGGAGTGGCTGTTCGTCAACAAGGCGATTACCTACCTGAAGGCACCCCAGCGCGGCGAGGTTGTTATCCTCAAGGAGTCTAAGGAATTTGCTCTTGTGAAGCACCTTTACCTGGTGAAAAGGGTTGTTGCCATCAGCGGTGACGAGGTGCAGGGCCGAGCGGGTTTCTTGTATGTCAACGGCGACAAAGTGGAAGAGCCGTACACCGATACGCCCATAGAAGACGGCGACTTCGGCCCGATACATATCGGGCAGGGCTGCGTCTTCGTTATGGGCGATAACCGCCATGCGGCGGCAAGCGCCGACAGCCGCAGATTTGGGGCTGTCCCGGCGAGCCTGATTCAAGGCCGAGCCGAGTTTGTCCTATGGCCATTCTCGATGGCCGCGAAACTCTAAACGCAGAAGAGAGGTGTGACGAATGGCGGTTCCCACCACCATCGCAGCAGGGACGCCTGCGGATTTCAGCAAGCTGCAGCAAGAGATCGTGGAAGCCGCGTCGTCCCTCGGCATCGACAAGATCGGCTTCACGTCAGCAGAGCCGTTCACGGCGCTGAAAGACATCCTTCTCCGCCACCGGGAGAAGGGGTTCGAATCCGGCTTCGAGGAGCCGGATATCGAGAAGCGGGTCCATCCTGAGCTGAGCTTCGACGCGCCGCGGTCGATCATTGCCATCGCGGTGGCGTACCCGTCGAAACTGCCGAACCCGCCCCGATCCGAGCCAGGGGCTTATCGGGGCATCATCTCGCGCTCCTCGTGGGGGCGCGACTACCATGATGTGCTTCGCGACCGTCTCGCGAAGCTGGAAGCTTTCATCGCGCAGCGCGTGCCGGATGCGCGGTTGATGAGCATGGTCGACACCGGTGTCCTGGTCGACCGGGCCGTGGCCGAGCGCGCAGGGATCGGCTGGAGCGGCAAGAACTGTGCGGTCATCACGCCGGAGTGGGGCTCGTGGGTGTATTTGGGCGAAATGATTACGAATATTCCGTTTGCATCCGATACATCTATTATGGATCAGTGCGGGGATTGCACGATTTGCATAGACGCCTGCCCCACAGGGGCGCTGGTTGGCCCGGGGCAGCTGAATTCAAGCCTCTGCATCTCCTTCATTACACAGACCAAGGGGTATGTCGATGACGCGTTTAAACTTAAAATTGGCAACCGTATCTATGGCTGTGACACCTGCCAAATCGTTTGCCCTAAGAATAAAGGAATGAATTGGACACATCAGCCTGAGCTGCAGCCTGACCCAGAGAAAGTCAAGCCGCTGCTAATTCCATTGCTCACCATGACGAACAAGGAATTCAAGGAACAATACGGACGTATCGCTGCCTCATGGAGAGGCAAGAAGCCGATTCAGCGCAACGCGATTATCGCCCTTGGCAATTTCAAGGACGTGTCGGCTGTGCCGGTTCTAAGCGAACTGCTCCTGAGCGACCCAAGGCCCGAGATTCGGGCAACCTGTGCATGGGCGCTGGGGAGGATTGGCGGGGAGGAAGCCGAGGCTGCGCTGGCTAGAGCCCAAGCCAAGGAACAGGAGCCCGCTGTCCTGCAGGATGTGGAGAAAGCTGTGCAGGCAATGAACAGGTCGAACTCCCTGAAGGAGAAGGAAAACCAATGAAAGAAACACAACCGACTACAAACAACGTTCTTTCCTATACAGAAGTGGCCTCTCCCATAGGTCAGCTTGTCATCGTTGCAACCCGGCGTGGACTTTGCAACATTTCTTTTGGGACTTTTGAGCAGAATCAAGATCAACTGCAAGCCTGGGCTTCGCGTTATTATGGCAAGGTCCAGCATGAATGGCAGGAGGACGCCTCACAGTTGGCGCCGGTTGCCGAGCAGCTCACCCAGTATTTTGGCCGCAAGCTTGAGCGTTTTGAGGGGGACATCGATTTGCAGGGAACGGACTTTCAGAAACGTGTTTGGACGGCACTGCTGGACATTCCGTATGGCAAGACAGCATCCTACAAAGATATTGCCCAAGCCATCGGCTCACCCAAAGCTGTAAGGGCTGTAGGCGGGGCCAATAATAAAAATCCAATTCCGGTCATCATCCCGTGTCATCGAGTGATTGGCGCAAGCGGTGAACTCGTTGGCTACGGCGGAGGGTTGGATATCAAAGTGTGTTTGCTGGATTTGGAACAACCCAAGACGACTACTCCTTCCTATGACTAGACCAACAAACTGAATAAAATGGAGTGAATTCTATGAAATATGTCCATTTGGATTCCGTTGAATCGGGTCAATATTTGGGGCGTACGATATTTGCCAGCAATGGATCTATCCTGCTTTCTGAAGGCGTGCAGCTAACGGTTTTCATGATCAATACACTCAATCGCATCGGGGTCACGATGATCTACATTCAGGATCCCAATCTGGAGGATGTGGAGATTCCCGAAATTCTCTCGGAAGAGACGAAACGGATCGTCATGCAGCAGATGGGCCAGACCTTCGCGGCGATTCAATCGGGCAAAGAGTTTAACTCCCGTTCGATGAGTATTTCCATCAATACTCTGCTGGATGAAGTGATGAAAAATCGCGACGTCTTGATTCAGTTGACCGATATCCGCACGAAGGATAACGAAATGTATGTTCATGCGACGAATGTTTGCATGATGGCTGTGTTGATCGGCATTAATATGGGCTTTAATGAAACGCAATTGAAAGAGCTCGCCGTAGGCGCACTGCTGCATGATGTAGGCAAAGTAGAGCTTCTGTTTGACGATGAATCGCTTGATCTGAAGCGGCATCATACGTGGAGAGGCTTTGAACTTTTGAAAAGCAAACGGGAATTCAGCCTGTTGGTGGCGCACGTCGCCTTCCAGCACCACGAAGCCATGGATGGGTCCGGATTGCCGAGAGGGCTGCTGAGTGAGGAGATCCATGTCTATGCCAAAATCACAGCTGTCGCTAACATGTATGATAACTTGCTCTTCGATATTTCCTTAGGGCGAAGGATGATGCCTTATGAGGCTTGTGAGCATATGATGGCGTTAGCTGAGACGAAGCTGGATCGTGATATATTAATTCAATTTCTGAAAATCGTTTCGATTTACCCGACGGGCTCTTCGGTGCGTCTCTCAAGTCGGGAGACCGGCGTCGTGGTGGGACAGCACCGCGGACTGCCAAGCCGTCCCATTGTCCGCATTGTGAAGCAAGACGCGATGGACCGGGAACTGGACATCAAGGAGATTGATTTGGCCAAACACACCACTCTATTTATTGAGCAAGTACTGTGATTTTGGCCTAGAAACCCATTTGTAAAGCGATGAACAGAAATGATATGATAAAGTAATGCAACAATATGACTATGTACAAGCAGGGGGCATTCACGATGTGGAGTTATCTTATACCTATTCTCACGTTGATTGTGGGCTTAGTCGGCGGTTTTTTCATCGGCGTATTCTATTTGAAAAGACAGCTGGAGTCGATGCAGAACAATCCCGAAATGCTGGCCAAAATGGCTAAGCAAATGGGCTACAACATGAATAAGCAGCAACTGAACAAAGCGCAGCAAATGATGAAAAACCAAAAATGGAAATAAGACGTTGGGTGTTAGATGACCCTTCACAAGGGCTTTGCTGTCCACCGTACCAACGGCTGACAGCATGAGCCCTTCCTATTATGGTCAGGTATGGAAGCTGTAGGACATACCAGTACTATTCAGAGGTGGCTAATCGATGGCAAGCAACAAAGACCGGATCCTCGAAGCAGCGATGGTGCTGTTTCACGACCATGGCTTTCAAGGAACGGGACTGGAAGATATTTTGTCGAGCAGCGGGGTTTGTAAAAGTAATTTTTATTATCATTTTAAAAGCAAAGAAGAGCTGGGCGTGAAAGTAATTGAACGCAAGGTGCAGGAGATGCGGCAAGTCGTCTTGGAACCAAGTCTGGGCAATTCGCAATTATCGCCAAAACAGCGCGTATTGGACTTGTTCGAAAGAATGCTGAGCTTCTGTGAAGAGCACGCTTGTCGGAAAGGATGCTTCTTCGGCAACCTGGCCTTGGAGCTTAGTGACAGCTCAGAGGAGCTGCGCAAGCCGCTAAGCCGTTTTTTTAGCGAGATGGAGACTGAGGTCAAGAATTGCTTGCAAGACGGTACGAAGCGGGGGGAGCTGTCTCTGCAAGGGTTAACGCCCGTGGAGTTCGCGATGCCTATTGTATCTTTGCTGCAGGGTGGTATGCTGCTGACCAAAGCGCACAAAGATAGTAGAGCAATGCGCGACAGTATCAAGCTTCTGACGGTTTGCATGGGGTAGAGACATAGAAAGAGGTGTGAGAGAAAACATGGCTTCAATCGATTATAAAAATAGCAGAGTTTCCGAGAATAGGGAGCTCATCGAACAGCATGTCCGGGAAATATTGAGGTTAATCGGTGAAGATGTAGATCGGGAAGGTCTGCTGGAGACTCCGGCTCGCGTCACTCGGATGTATGAAGAAATCTTCTCCGGCTATGAAGCGAATCCCCGCGATGTATTGGGTGTGACCTTCGACGAGAAGCACGAAGAGCTGGTCATTATTAAGGACATTATTTACTACAGCCAATGTGAGCATCATATGGCGCCATTTTTCGGTAAAGTGCATATCGGTTACTTGCCAAGCGGCAAAGTGGCGGGATTAAGCAAGTTTGCCCGTCTGGTCGATGTTATTACTCGCAAGCTGCAGGTGCAGGAACGGATTACATCTGAAATTGCAGACATTCTGGATGAAGTATTGAAACCGCATGGCGTGATGGTTGTGGTGGAAGGTGAACATATGTGCATGTGCGCCAGAGGCGTGAAGAAATATGGCAGTCAGACGATTACCTCGGCGGTTCGCGGTTCATTCCGAAAAGACGCAACATTGCGGTCGGAATTTCTGTCATTGTTAAAATAAGAGACTCGCGTAGGAATGTGCATGAAGACAGTGGTCTTGTGCGGCATTCCTTTTTTTTGTTCAGATCGCTGGTAACGACTTGTTGCAGGGGCGACAGATATAGTATTCTTTTATAAACGTTGCAGGGATTTGGCAAAGCACTAGGGGAGGCAAACTTATGAATGACATACGGAAATATCGGCCCGGCGAGGCCGCTTCCTCTAAAGTGAGTGAAGAACGAGATGAATTTGAACGCGACTATGCGCGGCTCATTCAGTCACCGACCTTTCGTCGGCTGCAAGGGAAGTCACAGGTGTTCGGTGCTGGTTCAGGGGACTACTATCGGACACGACTCACCCATTCGCTGGAGGTTGCACAAATTGCCAGAGAAGTGGCCAAACGTCTGGAACGCACGAATCCTTTTCTTCAAAAAAGAGAGCATCCAGGGCTCGTAATCGATCCTACTGTGGTAGAATGCGCGTCGATCGCCCATGATTTCGGTCACCCGCCTTTTGGGCACAAAGGGGAGGAAGTGCTGAACCATATTCTGCTGAAGGATCACGGCCTGAAATATGAGGGCAATGCCCAGAACTTCAGAATCCTGATGTTCCTGGAAAAAAGAGCAGGCAGTGAAAGCGGTCTGGATCTAACCGCGGCGGTACTGCTGGGGATTAATAAATATCCGTTCCTGATTGAGGAGGAAGGCAGGCTCAAAGGGGTGTACGGTTCCGAATGGGACATTATCCGTGATTTGAGAGCACAGTGGCAGATGCCGGAGGGGTGCTCCACGCTGGAAGCCCAATTGATGGATTTGTGTGATGATATCGCCTACTCGACCCATGACATCGAAGACGGTATCCGTGCGGGGAAAATTCAAATGAACGCGACCTTTTTTGAAGATCAGCGATTGATCCGGCATCTGGTCATGGAGATCCTGAATGATCCCAATAAGCATAAATTCGGCTGGGAGCAAGTGGATATTGAAGTCATGGTCAGACAGGTGCTGACTGATTACTTGGAGCAGTGGAAGCAGATTTTCATCGAATGCAATCGGGAAGAATCACGGACGCGCAGAGAGATGAAAGCGCGTTGGGTAAGCTCCTTCGCCAGTTGTCTGGATATTATAGATGATCCTGACCGTGGCTGGAAGAAGGTTGCCCTCGTCAAAGACGGAGCGGAGAACATGAACATGCTGCGGACGATGGAAATTCTCAAGAAGCTCGCTTGGGTCACACTGATCAAAGATTTCCGTGTGCTGCGTCTGCAAAAACGCAGTGAAATCATCGTGGAACGCTTGTGGGACAGCTTTATCGATCAAGACAAGGGACAATGGATTATTCCGCCTGACTGGATCGACAGCTATGAGCGGCGCAAAGGCAATTGGAGCTGGCCGCGGTTCGTTGCCGATTATATTTCAGGGATGACGGATGCGTACGCGGAGAAAGTCTATGCGGAGCTGTTCGCAAGCAAGTCCGGATCGATCTACGAGATGGATTAGGCCAAAAAAATATCGACCTCATAGGCAGATACGAGAACGTTGACCAGTGTCAGCGTTCTTGTTCTGTTTAGGGCCGATTTTATAGGGAGGAGGGAATACCAGAATTAAGAGACAGGCGCCGTCGCAATGCCATTCAGGAAGTTCATCGTTTTGCGAATATAGGCTTTGGGTTCTGCCCGGTAGAGCAGTTCGTGCTGCGCTTTGGGAATGATCCATAGCTTGGATTCGGCATCTTTCTGCTGCTTGAACATATCCTCCACCATACCGTAGGGAGCTTTGTAATCCTCAGTCCCGTGGATGAAGAAGATCGGCATCGGGTAAGCAGTGGAGGTGACCTTATTATAAGGCACTTCGTGCAGGCTAACGCCGTTAAGCAGAGGGAAGAATAAACGAACCAGCGGTAAAGATGGGAATTTGGGAACGTTCACGACCTGCTTCATATTGTGATAGAGTGTATCCGGATTCAGCAGAAAGGTGCTGTCCAGGATCATTCCTGAGATATCATTGCCATTCTGGAGAGCGGCTTGCAGCGCGGTTCCTGCCCCCATGGAGAAGCCCCAAATATAGATGGAACCGTTGTTGGAAAGATGCTTAACGTAATTAATAGCGCCAAGCAGTTCCTGAGATTCTTGAATACCGCCAGTCATCAATCGTTTGCTGCCAGGGTGGACATAGCCATAGTCGAACATGAGGACATTGTAGTTTTGCAAATGAAGCTCGCGCGCCAAGTTGTAGAGCGGTACCCATAACTCTTCGCGATTGCCGCCATAGCCATGCGAGAAGATGACAGTTTTGGTCGATTGAGCGGGAATGAACCAGCCGTCCAATTGCGATGTTCCGTCCATACTCGGGAAAGTGACGCTGCTGAAAGGCAGTCCGACAGCTCTCATCGGATCTGAATGAAGCGGGTCAATGTGCGGCCTGGCGAGCGTCCAAGCAATATAAGCATGAAAGGCAAGCAAGAGTGACAGACATAGGGTCAGGAATGAGATGAGGATGGTGAGAACCAGCCTTTTTTTGCGTAAAAGGGGTCGAGTTACGACCTCGTCAAGTGTGGGTTGCAGTGAACCAGGGGATAGAGATGTTGTTGACATCGCAGCACCCTCCCTCCATAAAAGTTAGTGTGAGTTATCCAAGTTGCTCTAAGAGGTCATAGGGAGAATGAATCAGGAGCGGAATTGACAAAATATTCTGATAAGTAGTCTATTAACTTAATATTATTCTGAATGCGCTTTCAAGTCAATGAAGATGCACCAATTGTAAGGCCTCTGTAATCGTTCTGTAACAATGGAAGAAACAGATCATTGACCTTTACGCATAGGGGGAGTTTGGTTATACTAGATGTAATTGGGTTTCATATAGTGAAACTAATCAACTTCTTTGCACAACTGGCATATCTTAGATATCCATATAAGGAAAGTGGTGTTCGTCATGGAAGATGGCAAGCTGACCGTGCGTGCTGTAGAGCGCGCTTTAGATATTATGCTCTGTTTTACGGGGGCAACCGAGCTTACTTTAACAGAAATTGCGAGCCGCGTTGATTTGCACAAAAGCACCGTCCACCGTTTGCTTGCTTCACTGGAAGGGAAGGGCTTTGTCATGCGTGATGCCGCAACTGATAAGTACCGGCTTGGCTACCGGCTCTGGGAGCTGTCCGCCAACCTTTCCAAAGAGGGAGACCCCGGCATTATCCTGCTGCCGGAGATGGAGCGGCTGCGCGACCAACTCGGCGAAACGATCTCGCTGTACGTCCAGGACGGCTTGCTTCGCGTGCGCATCCAAGCCGTGCAAAGCAACCAGGCTATTCGCCGCGTAGCCCCTGTCGGGGCGCGAATGCCTTTGTACGTCGGCGCCTCGAGCAAGGTGCTCGTCGCCTTCGCTGAGCCCGCGCTGCGGGAACAGCTGCTAGCCTCGGCCGACTGGCCGACAGGGCTGGACCAGCAGGCGTTCCTGCAGCAGCTCAGCGACACCAAGCTCGCTGGCTTCGCCACGAGCGTCGAAGAGCGCGAGCCCGGTGCAGCGGCCGTGTCCGCACCGGTACTGGATCGGGGCGGCCGGCTGGTCGCCGCCCTTGCCGTTTCTGGCCCAGCGAACAGGCTGACGCTGGAGGTCATGCAAGAGCAGGCGCCGCTGATTATGGAAGCGGCGCGGCGGATGGGGACCATGCTGCGCTAGCGGCGACGGATGCTTATCTTCTAGGAGGTCCATACTAGAAGTGGGAAAGGATGTGGCAAGTATGAAGAAGACAGCCTCGATGCTGGCGATCTGGATTAGCCTTGCCAGCAATGTCGTGCTTACCGCCATCAAAATCATCGTCGGACTCACGTTCCAAAGCCAAGTGCTCATCGCCGACGGCATCCATAACGCCGGTGATGTTATCGCCTCTGCGACGGCGTACAGCTCCATGCGCGTGTCTTCGAAGCCGGCCGATGCGGATCATCCTTATGGCCACGGCAAGGCTGAGGTGCTTGGCGCCTTTATCGTCGCGATTATTTTGGCCGGAGCGGCCATTTATATGGGCTATCACTCCATACATGCGCTATTCGAGCCAGCGGGCGCGGCGCATTGGATCGCGTTTGTCGCAGCGGTCATCTCGCTGATCTGGAAGCAAATTCTCTATGTCTACACCATGCGCATCGGCCGCCAACTCAACAGCAAAGGCTTAATCGCTACCGCCTACGATCATTTGGCGGACGTCTATGCCTCTATTGCTGCATCCGTAGGTATCGGTTTGGCTCTGATTGGCGAGCATTTCGGCTATGCCATCCTGGCGTATGGAGATCCCGTAGCGGGGATCATCGTCTCTTTTCTGGTCTTGAAGCTGGCCTACGAAATGGGCAGAGAATCCTTCGACATTCTCATGGAGCGAAGTGTAAATTTGGATCAGATTGAACAATACGCGGCCTTGATCCGTTCTGTACCAGAAATCAAACGCATTGACCGTTTGCGGGCGCGGGAGCATGGCCATTACATACTAGTCGACGCCAGGCTTGCCGTTCGCGGGACATTGACCATTCAAGAAGGCCATGATATCAGCCGCTCTATCAAGCAAAAAATCAAAGAAGCTCATAGCGACGTGGATGAGGTGCTCGTGCATCTGAATCCTTGGTATGAGGAATCGGTATAAAAGCTAAGCTATCCGGCAGGTTGAAGAACCTGGGGATAGCTTTTTTGTGCTAACAGAGATGCTGACTTATGCGCTTGTTGTCGAGGGAATGGGAAAATTAACGTATGTCACGGTGAGGGCCAACAGCGCAAACTCGGGATCAGAGTCATTTTCCAACATTTGAATAAGCGTCCATCTACCCGAACCCGTAAAAGGGAACACGTGGGAGCGGTTAAGAATGAAATACAGCGTTACAGCTAGGGTAGTAGGTGAGAACTAGCTTTTAACGCTGAAAAACAGCGTTAAACCAACAGAGCTCACGTGGAAAGGAACACGTGGGAGCAGTTAAGAATGAAATACAGCGTTACAGCTAGGGTAGCAGGTGAAAACTGGCTTTTAACGCTGAAAAACAGCGTTAAACCAAAAGATCTCATGTGGAAAGGAACAAACAGGTGCAGTTAAGAATGAAATACAGCGTTACAGCTAGGGTAGCAGGTGAGAACTAATTTTTAACGCTGAAAAACAGCGTTATGAGCATGCGAACTGGCGAAGAGAGGGGCGCAAGGGAGTAGCTAAGACTGAAAGGCAAAAAAAACCGTCAGGGGACTACTTATCCCTCTGACGGTTTTCTGTATACCACATATTACTTCGCAAAGATGTGATGACCAATCCGCACGGTTTGCGGACGTGACCAGATCCAGGCGCTAGTCGCTGTTTCTGGATTAAAGTAGTAGGTCGCTCCTTTGGTTGGGTCCCAGCCGCGTACGGCGTCCTGTGCAGCCTTGTAGGCGGTGCTGTCCGGCGTTAGCCAGTATTGGCCGTCACTTACTGCTGTGAACGCTCCTGGGGCAAATACAATGCCCTCAATCGTGTTGGCATACTGACTCGACTTCAAGCGATTCATGACCACAGCTGCGACAGCGACTTGTCCTTCGTAGGATTCACCGCGTGCTTCGCTGTAGACCACTCTAGCCAAAACGTCCAGATCTTCTTGATTCACGGAGTATTTACGCAAACTCTGCCACGTATTCGCTCCAACAAGACCATCAACGGTTAAGCCATAATTATATTGAAAATTACGAACAGCCGCGGCAGTTACAGGACCGTACTTGCCATCCACCGGCTGTGTATAATAGCCTAACATTTTTAGACGAAACTGTGCGTCCCATACGTCTCCGTTTTGAGTACCTAACTGTAAGGTAGCCTCTGCCGCGTAAGTCGGTTGGCTGAACTGGCTTGTAGTATACCCTAACCCGATCGACGCGAACAGCATGACTAAGACGAGCTTTTTCAATGTGTTCATCGTTCATCTCCCCTTTCGCTCTACCCAGTATAGTAGGGGACAAGGGCAGGCTCAACCCGCAGTATTTGGAAATGTAAGTAAATCACTTGGGGCTCTAAGGGTTCAGCGTATGACATAAGTTTGAAAAAAACGCTTTCACAACCAGATGAGCCTGTAAGCAGGCGCGTCATATCCAAAATAAAAAATCCGGAAATGCCATAAGGCATTCCCGGATTTGGTGTGCATACATGTGTGTGTGTTTTGCGTGTTGTAAACTGAATTATTTATTCTCAGCAAGGATGGAGCGAAGAACGGTTTGCAGGATACCGCCATTACGGTAGTAATCCACGTCAACCAAGCTATCCAAACGCACAAGAGCGTTGAATTCGAAGCTTGTTCCGTCTTCACGAGTTGCTGTAACTTTAACTGTCGAACCTGGTTGAACATCGTTGCTCAAACCTGTGATATCGAATGTTTCGCGGCCTGTGATGCCGAGTGTTTTCCAGCCAGTTCCATCAAGGAATTGAAGGGGAAGAACGCCCATGCCCACAAGGTTGCTGCGGTGAATACGCTCGAAGCTTTCTGCGATAACGGCTTTAACGCCGAGCAGGAATGTACCTTTTGCAGCCCAGTCACGGGAGCTTCCAGTTCCGTACTCTTTACCAGCGATAACGACAAGGTTTTGGCCTTCAGCTTGATACTTCATGGAAGCATCGTAGATGGACTCAACTTCGCCAGTTGGCAGGTAAGTTGTTACGCCGCCTTCTGTGCCAGGTGCCACTTGGTTACGAATACGAATGTTGGCGAACGTTCCGCGCATCATCACTTCGTGGTTACCACGACGGGAACCGTAAGAGTTGAAATCTTCTTTTTTGACGCCGTGGTTGATCAAGTATTGGCCCCCTGGGCTGTCAACTTTGATGTTACCTGCAGGCGAGATGTGATCCGTTGTTACGGAATCGCTAAGCAGTGCCAATGTTTTGGCGTTGCGAATATCGGCGATATCATCCAGAACCGTACCCAGATCGGTGAAGAACGGAGGCTCTTGAATGTAAGTGGATTTGTTGTCGAATTCGTACAGATCGCCTTCTGGAATTGCGATTTCGTTGAAACGCTCGTTCGCACGGAATACATTGCTGTATTTGTCGCGGAACATATCAGCGCTCATTGCAATACCCAGAGCTTCTTGGATCTCTTGGTTTGTTGGCCAGATGTCTTTGAGGTAGACAGGTTGGTTGTTTTGGTCATAGCCGATTGGATCGTTAGCCAAATCAATGTTAACTGTTCCAGCAAGAGCATAAGCAACAACAAGTGGAGGTGACCCCAGATAGTTGGCTTTAACTTGCGCATGTACGCGGCCTTCAAAGTTACGGTTACCGGAAATAACGGCAGCCACTGTCATATCGTTATCGATGATCGCTTTGCTGACTTCGTCTGGAAGCGGACCGGAGTTACCGATACAAGTTGCACAGCCATAACCTGCAACGTGGAAGCCAAGCGCTTCTAGAGGTTCAAGCAAGCCTGCTTTGATCAGGTACTCGGTAACAACCAGGGAGCCTGGTGTCAGGGAGCTTTTTACGAAAGCCGGTTTTCTCAAACCGCGAGCTACCGCTTTTTTCGCTACAAGTCCGGCACCTAGCATAACGCTTGGGTTGGAAGTGTTGGTACAGGAAGTGATCGCTGCAATAACGACAGCACCTGTGCCCATTTTCGCTGTTTCGCCGCTTGGGTAAACGACTTCTACAACTTCGTTGATTTTCTCGTCTGTCAGGCCGTATCCACCTTTGTCGATCGGCGTACGGATGATGGAGTTGAAAGACTCTTTCATGTTCGTAAGCTCAACACGGTCTTGAGGACGTTTAGGACCAGCTAAGCTTGGTACTACGGAACCGAGATCAAGTTCAACGACATCTGTGAACACAGGATCTGGAGTGCTGTCTGTACGGAACATGCCTTGTGCTTTGTAGTAAGCTTCGACAAGTGCGATTTGATCATCTTCACGGCCTGTAGCTCTCAGGTAGTTCAATGTTTCGTTGTCAACTGGGAAGAAACCGATGGTTGCGCCGTACTCAGGAGCCATGTTAGCTACAGTTGCACGGTCAGCCAAGGAAATGTTGCTCAGACCAGGACCGAAGAACTCAACGAATTTACCAACAACGCCTTTTTTACGCAAAATTTGTGTAACAGTCAAAGCCAAGTCAGTCGCTGTAGCGCCTTCTGCCAAGTGGCCTGTCAATTTGAAACCAACAACGTCTGGAGCTACGAAGTAAAGTGGTTGTCCAAGCATTCCAGCTTCAGCTTCGATACCGCCGACGCCCCAACCTACAACACCAAGACCATTGATCATTGTTGTATGGGAGTCAGTACCAACCAAGGAATCTGGGTAAACAACAGTTTCACCGTCGATTGTTTTCGTAGCTGCTACGGAAGCCAGGTACTCCAAGTTAACTTGGTGAACGATACCTGTTGAAGGAGGAACAGCACGGAAATTATCAAATGCTGTTTGTGCCCAACGCAAGAAGCGGTAACGCTCTTCGTTTCTTTCGAATTCTAAGTTAATGTTCATTTCGAGTGCATCCGGGGATCCGAAAGCATCAACCATGACAGAGTGGTCAATAACAAGGTCTACAGGAACAAGCGGATTGATCCGTTTTGGATCTCCACCTTCACGAGCCATAGTCGCACGCATTGCCGCAAGGTCAACGACGACTGGAACTCCGGTGAAATCCTGAAGAACGATACGAGCAGGAATGAAAGGAATTTCTTTGTTTTCATCGCGGCCTTCAGCCCAGCCAGCGATTTGTTTCACGTGTTCACTTGTAATCGCGCGACCGTCGAATTGACGAATAGCAGCTTCAAGCAAAACGCGGATGGAAACAGGCAGATTATTGATGGTGCCGTGACCTTGGCTTTCAAAGTCAGGAAGGCTGTAGTACTGGAACGATTTCGTGCCGACAGTTAACTGTTTACGCACGGAAAAAGAGTCCTTGTTGGACATGGGTAATTCCTCCTTAAAATATCTTCATCCACCGAGTTTCAACTAGTGAAACTCAATTTCATTTATCCCCTACCTCAAGTATACCGCCTCACTGTGTATCAGTAAAGATTTATTTCAATCATTTTTACTGGATAAATGTCATATATTGAATCAATTCAAAGCAAATCGGGCTCGTCCTTCAGAAAATGAGTGAAAATCACTTGTAAGCGGCTCTAGAAGTCGCTAAAGCATGTTTGGATAAGAGTCTTTTGGGACTTCTATTCATGGAATATGGGAATAAAGATGCCGATTAGAAGTCTCTAAAGACTTCTAATTACTGGGATTCGTCTGATTTGCGTCAATTTAAGGGAAATAGAAGCTTCTAAAGACTCTTAGTATGCCTCACACACGTGCTTTTCAATAAATAGCAGTCTTTGGAGTCTCTTACCGGGCGGGTGGGACGACGGAAGAACCATTCCCCTTTATGAGACCAGTTGCCTGCATAAAAATTTTTAGGAGGTTATCCAAGATGTCCTGGCAAACAGCGCTCTACAACTACGTTCACGCCAAAAATCAAGCAGAGCTCGAAGGCTCTGCAGCACCGCTTGAAGCCTTTATCGCCGACAGCGCTTATCTGCGCAAACAGGATGTCTGTTTTCGCAGGCTGCTGAACTGTTACCGAGATCGCGACGCCAAGCTGCTGCGGGGAGAGACCAAGCTGCGCCTCACAGGAGTCAGAGAATCCGCCCAGGAGACGATTGCGGAAATCAGAATGCACCGTCTCCTGCATTATCAGATCGGATCAACTCAGCATTTGGAGGAGCGGATTGAAACGGAACGCGTCACCATAGATCATGCAGCGAACCGCTGGCAAGTAAGGCATGCTGAAGCATTGCAAGCTGAGAAATCGCTTCCTGGCAAGTCGCGAGGCTTTGGTATGCCTGAGCCTGAAGATTTCGTGGCAGGGCTGCGAAGAGCCCCCTCTCTTCCTTACATCAACCATAGTATTCTCAACAGCGGGGCCCAGGAATTCGCTCCGCGAAAAATCATTTATAACCGCCCCAAAGCTGCAGAGTACGCCGAAACTTGGTGGAAAACCCCGAACCCCAAATACGAAGAATTCGAAGTCGATTGCACCAACTTTGTCTCGCAATGCCTCTTTGCAGGCGGGGCTCCAATGGACTATACTGGAAAAAGGGATTTAGGCTGGTGGTACGCTGGCAGAAGAGGCCATCAAGAGCTGTGGAGCTTCAGCTGGGCGGTAGCCAACAGCTTGCAAACATTTCTCTCGCACAGCCGCAAGGGGCTTCATGGTCATGCCGTGGATGATCCGCGTGAACTGCAGCAGGGAGACACAATTAGCTATGATTGGGACGGCGACGGCCGGTTCCAGCACAACGTCATCGTCATTGGCAAAGATGCCAACGATATGCCCCTTGTGAATGCCCACACGTATAATAGCCGAAATCGATATTGGGCTTATAAAGATTCACCCGCTTGGACGGAGCGGACCAAATACGTTTTCGTTCGGGTTGCTGATGAAATGTAATAGGTAAGAACGGAAATAGAACGACTAGACGGAGGTACGGAATGAGCGGCAAAATCAGAATTGGACTCATTTATGGAGGGAAATCCGGAGAGCATGACGTGTCCTTGCAAACGGCACTGGCTGTTATGAAAGCCGTAGACTTCACGAAATATGAGGTAACACCGTTTTATATATCCAAAAAAGGGGAGTGGAGAAGCGGTGCACCGCTGCTTGGTCCGGCAGAATCCAAAGAGGCTCTCACTTTCAGCACGGGAGATGCCGCAAATACGCCTGCTTCTAACGCATTCGCTCCTATATTCGGAGCAATTCAAGCCAAAGGCGACGTGAGTGTTGCCGCAGCAGGCGCCTCAGCAACGAAGAGCACCGGGATGGATGTCATTTTTCCGCTGCTGCACGGTACGTTCGGGGAAGATGGAACGATCCAAGGTTTGCTCGAAATGGCCAATATTCCATACGTAGGGGCAGGCGTGCTCGCGTCTGCAGTGGGTATGGATAAAGTCATGATGAAGAAAATTTTTGCGCAAGAGGGACTGCCGCAATGCATTTTCCGTCATTTCACGCGTACGGAGTGGGAAAAGAATCGGGCGTATCACTTGGTCGAGCTCGAAACAGCGATCGGTTATCCTTGCTTCGTGAAGCCGGCTAATCTAGGTTCCAGTGTTGGTATTTCCAAAGCAAGAAATCAAGAAGAATTAATCGAAGCTGTCAATTTTGCCTTCCAATACGACCGCAAAGTCATCATTGAAGAAAATATCGATGCGCGTGAGATTGAAGTCGCTATTCTGGGTAATGATGAGCCTATCGCTTCCGTAGCGGGTGAAATTGTTTCGTCCAACGAATTCTACGATTACAAAGCGAAATATCTCGATGGCAAATCAGCTATGGTCATTCCTGCCGACATTCCCGCGGAAACAGCTGAACAAATTAGACAGCTGGCAATTCAAGCCTACTTGGCTGTGGATGGCAGCGGATTGTCACGTATGGATTTCTTCCTAGGCAAAGCCGATAACAAAATCTATATCAATGAAATCAACACGATGCCGGGTTTCACCCCGTTCAGCATGTACCCGCTGCTGTGGCAAGAAACCGGTAAGCCCTACGCAGAACTGCTCGATGATTTGATTCGATTAGCGATCGAACGGCATGCGACGAAGCAAAGTATCCAATATTCTTTTGATGTGGAGTAGATGCAAATGGGATTTCAAACCGAATTTAATTCAGTATGCAAATTCAAGTCCGCGCAGGAGCTGTTCGAGCTGCTGGAATATGGCCGCGGCAAAATGGTGAAGAGCGGTTTCCGCGTCTTCCCTACAGGCCAGAAGGTTATCGCGTACACGCCGGATAATCAGGCAATTGCCATTGTTCGCATCGTCGCCTCCATCGCGGAAATTAATTTCCAAGGAGAAGAAGTGACGCAAGTGGAAATGGAGCTTATTCGCCGGTTGAACGAAGAAGAAGCGAAGATTCAAACGGCGCTGGCTTTCGAGATGTTTTTCGGTGAGCAAGCGTAATTTGGTCAATCAGATGGAAAAAGGCGCCGTCCCGCAAGGGAAGGCGCCTTTTCGCATGATTATGTCCTTGCCAAAGCTCTTTTTTCCGTAAAGTAGTAAAGTAATGCCACAAGCGGCAGAGCAATTCCAAGCAGAGTTGTGAAACTCCAGCCGCCATGGACATAAGACCAACCGCCTAACGAGGAGCCGATTGCGCCACCAATGAAAAAGATGGACATGAATAACCCGTTCAAACGACCTCTTGTTTCACTCCCCAATGAATAAATCGCACGCTGTCCCAGCACTAGGTTTCCCGATACAGCCATATCCAGCAGAATAGCGACAACAACCAGAAGAGCGAGAGCTGTAGTTGAATTGTTTTGAAATAAATAGGCCAACCCAAAGGATAAGGCAGCAATCAGCATGGCCAATCCGGTCAAAAGTCGCGTCAAGCCTTTATCCGCAAGTCTCCCAGCGATCGGTGCCGCGACGGCTCCTCCTACACCTGCTAAGGCAAACAAGGCGATGCCTTGCTGAGACATTCCAAATTCATCTATCAGTCGCAAAGGGACCGTAGTCCAAAAAAGGCTGAATGCCGCAAACAAACAAGCTTGATAGATGGCGCGGCGGCGCAATAGAGGCGTTTGTCGCAAAAGAGTGATTAACGAGAGGAGCAATTTACTGTAGTTGATGGCAGGTGAAGGCTTCCGCTCAGGAAGAACACGCGACAACAACACCGTTAAGAGTGCAATGACAATCGCAGACAGAAGGAATACCGTCTTCCATCCCCAGAAGCTGGCAATAAAGCTTGCCACTGGCCGAGCAAACATGATGCCCAGCAATAATCCACTCATCACATTCCCCACCACGCGGCCACGCTGTTCTTCAGATGCTAAATAAGTCGCATAGGGCACCAATATCTGGGCAACCACAGATCCTAAACCAATGAATAGGGACGCAATCAGAAACAGAGGCGCGTTAGGGGCGAATATGGCACCAATCAACGCAGCTACTACCACAATGAGTGATATCACGGCGAGACGCCGGTTTTCAATAATGTCACTGAGAGGTACGATGAACAGTAGTCCTAACACATAGCCGATTTGGGTCAAAGTAACAATTAAACCCGCCGCAGCGGCAGACAGACCTGTATCGGCACTTATCGGTCCTATCAGAGTTTGCGCATAATAAAGATTAGCAACGATAAGCCCGCAAGATGCGGCTAGCAAAAAAATCATCCAACTTGAAATATGTTTACCTTCCGTTCTTTGTATCGTTTCCATAATAATCCTCCTCGGTCGTTCTTTGAACCGCTTAAATTAAATACTGAACGTATAGTTTACTAATTAGTAATTAAACAATATACTGAACGTAGCGTTTTGTAAATAGTTATTTTTTTCTTTTCTCAATTATTTGTATAATAAACGTATAGTTTCTATAAAAAGGAGGGATTCGTGTGAAGGCCAAAAGAGGGCGTCCGCGTAATCTTGAAACGCAGCAGTCTATCCTTGCTGCTTCGTATGATTTGTTGCTGGAGCATGGCTTTGGAGTCGTTACTGTTGAGAAAATCGCTGAGCGTGCCCAAGTTAGCAAAGCGACCATTTATAAATGGTGGCCCAATAAGGCAGCTGTTGTTATGGATGGTTACATGTCCGCGGCTACAGCAAGACTGCCAGTGCCTGACACCGGCTCAGTGTTCAATAATGTACTCATTCATGCCACGAATGTAGCCCGCTTTTTGACAAGTCGGGAAGGTAAAATCATTACCGAACTAATCGGGGAAGGACAGTTTGATGCAGGGCTGGCTGAAGCTTATCGAACTAGATACTTCCAGCCCCGTCGGCGCGAGGCCCGACTTTTATTGGAGCAAGGGGCTCAGAGCGGGGAATTGAAAGCAAATATCGATATGGAAACATGCATTGATCTCATTTATGGTCCCATTTTTTATAGAATGCTATTAACCGGGGACAAGCTGGACGATGCTTATGTGGAAAATCTGGTGACAATGGCCTTTGAAGGCATTAAAACACCATCTTAGGATAAACAGTACTATAAAAACTTAGTACTTATTCTTCTTAGCCGGAAAAGCTACAATATTTCTAGTAGATTTCCGGTCAAAGGAGCGTGCCGAAATGAATCAAACGATTTTCACCAAACGAAAATTCCAAGCCTATTGGCTTTTCAATCTGCTGTTGGGTATTCCAACTCCCTATGCGGTCATTTATATGATTTTCGGCTTTTATGGCTTCATGGCGCGGCCGACCAATCAAGAACGTTACATGGCGATAGCTGCTTTCTGTGTTTATGTACTGGTGTGGTTCATTGGCAATTCGATTGTTTTGCGCAAAGAAGACCGCGGGACAAGGTTGGGCATGCTAGTGCTCAGTGTGCTGCCATTGACGATTTCTGCATATATCAGTTTTAAAATCATGGCAGTAATCTCATCGTAATCAGGGCTGCCGCTTAAACAGAACGTGTATGCACCGGTGCCTGGGAGGGTACTCTATAAAAGGATTTTTTATATCCTCATAATGGAGGTTATACGTGCATGATTATTCGCCTTGGCTATGTGGCCATGTCGACTGTGGTCAAGAATGCTTCGCCGTCCAAAACCATGACAGCCACCAATTTCAGCAAGCTGCTGGACCGTGATGCCGCTATTCGGAAGCTGGAACGACTCGGCGCTGAGAATCTGCATAATACACTTCGTTTGCTCAGGCATAATCGTGCCCATGATATTGTGGTTTTCCGCTTATCCTCCAGGCTGATTCCCCTCATTGGTCATGAGATGCTGGGCGATTGGGATCCGATTCCTACACTCGCAGCGGAATTCGCCGAGCTGGGCAGCTATGCCAAGCAGTCAGGCATGCGCATCAGCTTTCATCCCGACCATTTTACCGTGCTGAGCACAGCCAAGGCGGACGTACTGCAGAAGTCCATCCAGGATCTGGAACGGCATTCCGCTATGCTGAATGCGATGGGGTTTGGCGCAGAAGCCATGTGCAATATTCATGTTGGCGGTGCTTATGGAGATAAAGAAAAGGCGGCTAAACGTTTTATTCATAATTTCACCTCGCTGCCTCCCGGGATCCAACAGCGAGTCACCCTCGAGAATGACGACAAAACATTCAATGCGCGAGAGACGCTGGAAATCGCCGAAAAGGTGGGCGCTCCCATGGTGCTGGACATCCATCATCATGCAGTAAATAACGAAGGCGAAGATGCCGCAGAGCTATGGCCGCGTATTCAAGCGACATGGCCGAGCGGGCTGCCTCCCAAAATTCACGCTTCCAGCCCAAGGGGCGAGAGCGATCCGAGAAGTCACGCTGATTACGTGGAAATAGGACCTTTGTTGGCTTTCCTTCAAGCGATAGCGCCCACAACGCCTAAGCTTGATATTATGATCGAAGCGAAGAAGAAGGATGAAGCCTTATTTCAGCTTATGGAGGACTTCAAGCAGCAGGAAGGCGTTACAGTTCTTAATCAAGCGTCGATTCAGCTGTAAACTGTATATTTAATCCTTGAATTGTTGGACAAAATGGGGTACTTTGGAGAATGGGAATTAATGCCGCATAATCCAATGTTGAGAGGGGTTTTACTACCATGAGTCAACTGTTAACCGGGAAAAATATACTTGTTATGGGGGTTGCCAACGATCGCAGTATCGCATGGGCAATTGCTCAATCATTAGCAGCGCAAGGAGCTAACCTTGTATTTACGTTTGAAAATGAGCGTGTTGAAGAACGCGTTCGCAAATTGGCTGACACGATTCCGGGCTCAACACTGATGCCTTGTAACGTAACTGTGGATGCTGAGATTGAAACGCTAGCTTTTACGCTCAAAGAGAAGTTCGGCGTGGTTCACGGTCTCGTACATAGTATTGCTTTTGCCAAAACAGAAGAACTGGACGGGCTGTTTGTTGATACTTCGCGTGATGGCTTCGCTTTGGCTCATGATATCAGCGCTTACTCGCTAGTAGCTGTGGCTAAGCGTATCTATCCGCTGATGACAGAAGGTGGCAGCATCATGACGATGACCTACCTCGGCGCTGAACGCGCGATGAAGAATTACAACGTCATGGGCGTAGCCAAAGCCGCGCTGGAAGCCAGCGTACGCTATCTGGCTGCTGATTTGGGCCAATTCGGAATCCGCGTCAACGGGATCTCCGCAGGACCAATCCGTACCTTGGCTGCCAAAGGCATCAAGGACTTCAACTCCATTCTGCGTCAAGTGGAAGAGAAAGCGCCGCTGCGCAAAACGACCGATACAGCGGAAGTTGGGGATACAGCGATGTTCCTTATGAGCAACCTTTCACGTGGAATCACGGGCGAAGTGATTTATGTGGATGGCGGATACCACATCGTCGGAATCTAAAAAAATAGCGGAAAGCATCCGCATTGCCTAACGGCGATGCGGATTTTTTGTCTTTGGCTTAAAAAATGTAAAAATGTACGAATAAATTGGGATGAAACGCACTAGTATTTAAAACGTATAATTTACTATACTTAAAGTACTTTGAAACTAATGAAAAGAAAGAGTTGATATAAATGGTTAATGGCGAGGCGGAACCGTTCGTAGTAGGGAGCAAAAGCTTTACGGCGGTGGCGATTAATACAGCAGCGAAGGCAGGGCAATGGATTAAAACCAAATTAGGGGATATCAACCGAGTCGACACGAAATTCTCGTCACAGGATTTGGTTACAGAAGTCGACAAAGGGTCTGAGAAACTGATCCGCAACTTGATCTTGACGCATTTCCCAGACCACTCTATTCTGGGCGAAGAAGGCGTAGCACCAGGTCCTGAGGCTTCCGCTAAGGCGCTGCAGGCGATGTCCGACGAGGAATACCTCTGGATCGTAGATCCCATCGACGGCACAACGAACTTCGTTCACGGTTTTCCTTTCTACTCGGTTTCCATCGCGTTAGCCCACAGAGGTGAGGTCATTGTAGGTGTCGTTTATGATCCTACGCGAGACGAATTATTCGTCGCAGAGAAGGGCAAGGGCGCCTATAGACATGGGAAGAAAACGGAAGTATCACTTGAGGACCAATTGTCTCTGAGCTTGGTTGCTACCGGATTTCCAGCTGATCGCCAAGGAGCTCTGGTTACAAATCTCAAAGGGGTGCAAGCCCTTTCTCCTAAAGTGCGCAACCTTCGTGTTGCCGGATCTGCTGCTCTGCACTTGGCTTACGTGGCTGCAGGACGTCTCAGCGGCTTCTGGGAGATCGGTTTGAACTCCTGGGATATTGCAGCAGGCGCGCTGTTAATTCAGGAGTCAGGCGGTCAAGTGACGGATACGGAAGGCAAGCCTTACAATCTGGCTGTTCGGAACGTAATGGCAACCAATGGAAAGATTCATGCTGAGCTGGGGCAGGAGCTTGCTGCTGCAGAAGCCACTGGTTTCTAAGGTACCAATACTTGAAAGAGTCACTGATGTGGCTCTTTTTGCGTAGATAAGGGAGATTTTGGTTCATAGATTCGGCAAGTTAGAGTCTGGTGTAAACGGTTCATATGCACTATAATATGAGATATCAGTTATATTTAAACGTTTCAATTAACGGACTATGCCTATGCATATTCGGGAAATGAATGGGAGAGCTTCTATGACGACCAATACACTTGTACAAGCAGGAAACAGCCCTGACATTGTCACTTTTGGTGAAACGATGGCGCTGCTTATGCCTTCCGGCGGGAAGGGGTTGGAATATTCTTCTGAGCTTCATAGCTTGTTTGGCGGTGCGGAAAGCAACTTGGCGATCGGCATCTCGCGTCTAGGAGGCAAGGTGGGTTGGTTCGGGCGGTTAGGGAAAGACCCTCTCGGCCGGATGATTTTCAAGAAACTCCGTGGCGAAGGCATCGATGTTTCAAGAGCTGAATTGACGGCAGATGCACCGACCGGTCTAATGATGCGCGAAGTGCTTATGGGCAAAACATCGGTCTATTATTACCGCAAGAATTCGGCGGCCAGTCAGACGGGTGTGAAACATTTGGATGAAGCCTATATTGCTGGAGCGAAAATTCTGCACATGACCGGTATTACGCCTGCTCTGAGCGAATCCTGCAAAGAAGCAGTGTTCGAATCTGTTCGTCTGGCCCGCAAACATGGTGTGAAGGTTAGCTTCGATCCTAATTTGCGCCTAAAACTGTGGAGCATCGAAGAAGCACGTCCTGTGCTGCTCGAGCTGGCTCAGCTATCGGATATTTTCTTGCCTGGTCTGGATGAGTTGAAGCTGCTTTATCAAACAGAGGATTGGGATGTTATCGTCAGCAAACTTCGTGAATTGTCGGCGATCTCGATCGTCAAAGGCGGGGAGAACGAGACTTATGTTGTTACCCCAGATGCCATTACAGCTGTGCCTTATTTCAAGGCGGAGCAGGTGGTTGATACAGTTGGCGCAGGAGACGGGTTTTGTGCTGGCTTCTTGGTTGGCTTGACCAAAGGGTTTGAGTATGCGGAAGCCGTGCGTATCGGCAATTTGGTGGGCTCCTTGATCGTTCAGACAGAAGGCGATTGGGAGGGCGCTCCAACTTGGGAACAAGTGGATGCCGTTCTCAATGATGTTAAGCATATCGAACGTTAACTTACAGAGTCATTTCAAAGAGAAGGGAAGATTCCAGTGAAGAAAATTAAATTGGTTCAGCAAATATCAAATGAGGGCGTTGTTGCCGTACTGCGTGGCGAAACGCCGGAAGAAGTTGTCGAAATGGCGGATCAAGCCATTGCGGGCGGTATTAAGGTCATCGAAGTGACGATGACCGTGCCTTTCGCGCTGCGCGCTATCGAGACGCTGGCGAAGCGCTACTCGAGCACCGCGCAGGACGCGTCCAAGTACGCGATTATCGGGGTGGGCACCGCCCTAGACCCGGAGACAGCGCGTGCCGCGATCCTCAGCGGGGCCGAATTCGTTGTCGGCCCCGCGTTGAACCCGCACACGGTTGCGCTGTGCAACCGTTACCGCGTGCCCGTCATGCCAGGATGCATGACGATTCAAGAAATTCAGACGGCGCTTGAGCTCGGCGTCGATATCGTAAAGCTGTTCCCAGGCAATCTCTACTCGCCGGGAATGATCAAGGCCATCAAAGGTCCGCTGCCGCAGGCGAACATTATGCCAACCGGCGGGGTGTCGCTGAGCAACCTCGCCGAATGGATCCAAGCCGGCGCAGTTGCCGTCGGCATCGGTTCCGATTTGACCAGCGAAGCGGTCAAAACCGGCAACTACAGTCTTGTCGCCGACAAGGCTGCCCAATATATTGAGGCCTACAAAGCAGCCAAGAAGTAGGAAAAACGTACGCTCCGTCGAAATATAGACGGAGCGTTTTTTGATGAGAGAAAGGAAGCGAATGATGAAGGTTAGCCAAGCAAAGCTGCTGCTGAAAGTAGAGCAGTTGGAGGCATCCATCGGCTTTTATACGGATCAACTAGGTTGGCGTTTAGTTGAGCGAGCTGATGCGGTACAAGCGGCTGTTTTGCTGCAAATCGTGAAGGACTACCGTGTTGTTGTAACCGCGCATGGCTGCTCATCGAACTGGCTTCAGCCTAAGCCATCCTGCCCCAAACCAGGTGATCTCGTCTACATTGGTGTTGCCTCCGTAAACGAGGTGCATCAATTTCTGTTGGAGCGGGGTGTCCCAAATCTCAGGAAAGAGGAAGACCCAGGCCACATTCGGAAACTGTTTGTGCCTACCCCTGATGGATACTTGTTGGTGTATTGGGAAGAGTTATTTGCATCGAACGAAGAGATTCTAGCCATGTATCATGGTGGAATTGCTGAACTGGAAGAAGCCGTAGCGCACTTATCGGAGGAGCAACTTGATCTCCAAGAAGCACCAGGCAAGTGGTCAATACGTGAACAAGTGCTGCATGTGATTGATCTGGAACTGGTGACCATTCATAAAGTGAAATTCGCGCTAGCTGAACCAGGACGCTCGTATATGGGCAATTCCTTTTCGCAGGATGATTGGAGTGTTGGGCTCCGCTATGCCAGTCGGCCTATTTGCGATGAAGTCCATATGTTCCGGGCTTTGCGTCAGCATATTTTGAATCTGTGCGCCTGCCTGCCGGATGCGTTGGGGCGAACCGTAGTAACGTCCGTAGATCGTGAAGAAACCGTGGCGAAGCTGCTCAAAATGATGGCAGGCCACGCGTCGCACCATATCCGCGCGATATGGCGCATTCGAAGCAGTGAGTAGAAATAAACATATAAAAACCCAAGTCCTCCGAGAGAGGATTTGGGTTTATTGTTGATTTTCGCGGATGAAATTGATATGATAAAGAGTGATTTATAATATATGGGATAAATAACATTATTATCCTAATATAATTATAGCACTAAAACAGCCTTCGTGTCAAATCACAGATCAAAGTGCAGAAAGAGGCGTTGTTTATGCATTTATCCGAGCAGGATTGGGCAGCAGAAAAGCAAAGAGTAGAAGAAGTCACTGGGAAGATTCAGACAAAAATACAGGTGTTGGAGGAGCAGGTAAGCCAGGTGCAGTCCGACGTGGTTGAAATCCGCAAGCATTACTGGGATGACGTCACGATGGATATGAGCACGACGGAAGATGCCGTTGAATCGATCGCCAGCATTAGGCAACAAGCAGAAGTATTGTCTGAACGGGAGCGTACGCATCGACAGGCCTTCGCTGCTTTAGGGAAGATGAGGAAGCTGGTGCAATCACCGTATTTTGGCCGAATTGATTTCAGGGAAAGAGATGAGCGCGGCGGAGATACTATTTATTTGGGAATTGCGGGCTTCTTAGATGAAGAGAAGGATGATTATTTGGTATACGATTGGCGAGCGCCTATTTCAAGCTTGTATTATGATTTTGCGCCAGGGGAAGTCACCTTTAGTACACCGAATGGTGCAGTAGAAGGGGAAATGCTGCTCAAACGCCAATTTGTCATTCGCGATCGGAAGATTCATCTCATGTTCGATACAGGTCTGACGATTGGTGATGAACTGCTGAAACAAGTGCTTAGTCGAAGCTCCGATGCACAGATGAAAACGATTGTTGCAACTATTCAAAAGGAGCAGAACCGCATTATTCGCAATGATCAAGCAAGAATGCTTATCGTGCAGGGGGTTGCAGGCAGTGGAAAGACATCGGCCGCTTTGCAAAGAGTCGCCTATTTGCTGTATAAGCATCGGGATCAACTGAGCTCAGATCAAATGGTGTTGTTTTCGCCCAATCCGTTGTTCAATCATTATGTTTCAACGGTATTGCCAGAACTGGGTGAAGAAAATATGCAGCAGACGACTTATCAGGCCTATTTGGAGCATCGGTTGGGGGATAGATTTGAGATTGAGGACTCTTTTACGCAGTTGGAATATGTATTGCAGGAACAAGATGCAGGAGGCGCAGCCGCTTATCAAGCTCGGTTAAGTGGGATTCGCTTTAAATCATCTTCCGCGTTCCTGGCAATCGTTCAGGCATACCAACTGGGTTTGCAGCAGGAGGGGATGCTGTTTAACCCCATCGTGTTTCGTGATCGAGAGATCGTGAGTGCCGATAAGTTAGTGAAGAGATTTTATAGCTATGATAGCGTGATTCGAATCCCGAACCGTTTGGAGCTTATGCAGGGGTGGCTGCTGGAGCAGTTGGAGCGGTTTGCTGAGCAGGAACGTGAGGCTGCTTGGGTCGAAGATGAGATTGAGCTCCTGAGCAGTGAGGACTATCATCGCGCATTTGAGCGGCTGCGCAAGATGGAGAGAGGCGATGGTGTCACATTTGATGATTATGAGCAGGAACGCGTGCTGTTGGCTCGGATGGTCATCAAGGAGCAATTGAAGCCAGTGCGCGATGCGGTGAAGAGGTTGAAATTTATTGATCTGACGGGCTTGTACGTGCAGCTGCATGATGGGTTGATTGCCGAAGAGCAGGCGCACTGGTCTGCTGTTCATGAGCGGACACATGAGGAACTGTCCAATGGCAGGTTGCCCTATGAGGACGCTACGCCGCTCTTGTACCTCATGGAAGCGGTCTGCGGTTTCCAGACGAACGGTGCTGTGCGCCACGTTATCATTGATGAGGCGCAGGACTATTCTCCGTTTCAGCTGGCTTACCTGAAACGGCTCTTCCCGCGCTGTCGCATGACAGCGCTCGGAGATCTGGGCCAGGCGATCTATGCGCACGCTTCCGCGTACAGCGATATGGAGCCGATCGCCAGCCTGTATGGACCGGAACAAACGGAGGTCATCCGTTTGTTCCGGAGCTACCGCTCCACGCGCGAGATCGTGGAGTTCACCCGCGGCATCGTGCCCGGCGGCGATGCCATAGAGCCCTTCACACGCGGCGGCGCTAAGCCGCGGGTCATCCAAGCCAGCGATCGCGGATCGCTGCATAGCCTGCTGGCAGCCGAGGTGGAGCGGCTGCGCGGTGAAGGCTATGCCTCCGTCGCGATCATAACCAAGACCGCGAGCGAGGGGCGGCTCGCGCATGAAGCCCTTGAGCCCATGGTGGCTGCGCCGCTGGTGCTCGTCACCAAACATAGCCCGACCTTCGAGTCGGGCGTCCTCGTCATCCCTTCGTATTTGGCGAAGGGAGTTGAGTTCGATGCCGTCCTGGTCTATGATGGTTCCCATCATCAGTACGGCCGCGAGAACGACCGCAAGCTGTTCTACACCGCTTGCACCAGAGCTATGCACGAACTGCGCATCTTCTCGCTCGGCGAACCGTGTCGGTGGATCACAGATCAATCCCCCGACACTTATGAATTCGTGGTGGGGGAGGAATTTGTTGAGTGAACTAGTACTATAATCGCTATCCCTTTGGCTCAGGGAGGCGTTGTCGAAGATTCATTCCTGAGGGGAAGGGATAGTGGAAGCAGAGCAGCTAAAGTCGCTATCCCCATCGCTCAGGTCGGAGGAATGTGAGATCTAACCTGAGTTGAGGGGATAGTGGAAGCGGGCGAACTATAGCCGCTATCCCCACCGCTCAGACAGGAGGAATGTGAGATCTAACCTGAGTTGAGGGGATAGTGGAAGCAAGCGAGCTATAAACGCTATCCCCACCGCTCAGACAAGAGGAATGTGAGACCTAACCTGAGGTAAGGGGATAGTGGAAGCAGGTGAGCTAAAGCCGCTATCCCCACCGCTCAGGCCGGAGGAATGTGAGACCTAGCCTGAGGGAATGGGATAGTGGAGCAGGCGAACTATAGCCGCTATCCCCACCGCTCAGGCAGAAGGAATTGAGATACTCCCTGAGGTAAGGGGATAGTGGAAGCAGGCGAACGATAGCCGCTATCCCCACCGCTCAGGCAGAAGGAATTGAGATACTCCTTGAGGTAAGGGGATAGTGGAAGCAGGCCGAACTATAGCCGCTATCCCCACCGCTCAGGCCGGAGGAATCTGAGACTTAACCTGAGGGAAGGGGATAGTGGTTGCTCGTGTCCAGCTCCGTCATCTCTTACCGTGTGGAAGCAAGGTTTTTTTCGTTTTCCCAAGCAGCTTCCAAGCGATGTTTTGAGTGGCTTATAGGCAGCGGCACGCACAACATGCAAAAAGCTCCACAAGACCAACGAGGGTCTTGTGGAGCTTTTAGTTATCTATTCAGTAGCAACGGATTGGTCAGCTTGCATGTTGACCGGGGAAATCCGGATGAAGTTAGCTTCCAGGTTGCTTAGCAAACCTTCAACTTTAGCTGCTGCTTCGGCTTGACCGGAGTTAGCAAGCTCAGCGTGGTAGGCTGTGAGCAATTCTGTCAGATCTTTTTTGCTTTGTACGCCAACAGTTTCAAGTTTAACCTTAGCGCCTTTGGCGATACGACGTTCGATTGCAGCTTGATCAAGACCCATTTCTGGTACGAGACGTTGGTAGATTACGCCACCAGTCATCCCTGCACAGATCCAAGGACCTGGATCGCCCATAACAACGGCACGGCCGTTTGTCATGTACTCAAACGCGAAGCCTTTGAGGTTGGCACGAGCGGCAAGTCCGCCGAGTTCGTCTTGAAGTGGTGTCGTGATCTCGCCGCCGAATACAACGTCAGCACCGGAGAACCGGATACATGCACGCGTATCTGCGCTGCCTTGGATCAAGAACAAACCTTTTTGTGCGCCGTAACCGAAGGATTTACCAACGCTACCATTGATGAAGGTGTTGTTTTTGCCCAGTGCTTTGACGATGGCGACTTTACCGCCGAAGGCCATTTTACCAAGACCGTCTTCTGCTCCACCGTGAACGGTAATGTCTACGCCGCGAGCATTGAACGCAGCCAGACCGTTACCAGGTACAGAACCGTCGATCAGGTTCAAGGATACTTTCGGTAGGTCATCGTAGCTGCCGTCGAAGCGATCTCTTACGCGATGGCTGGAGTAACGAGCTCCGAGAATACGGGACTCAGCATCCACTTTGGACCAGTTGCGTACGATTGGAGCGTCCAGAGCCAAGGAATCCGGGAAGAATTCTTGACCTTCAGCGCCAGCCGCGATACGGATATCGGACGATACAGCGGCTTCTTCCATGGCTCTTTCTGCAGCAGAGATGAACTGCAATGGAGCAGGACGAAGAATGTCGGACAAATCAATGCGGTCAACGTGGCTGATTTGTTCCAATAGATCGGAACGGCCAACGAGTTCTTGCAAGCTTTTGAAACCAAGGGAAGCAACGACTTCACGAACTTCTTCACCGATACCGCCGAACAAACGAACCAAGCTGTCAACAGCAACATCGAATTGACGAGGTACGAAACGACGAAGGCCTTTTTCTTCGGCTTCTTCCATGGAATCGATTTGTGTTGCGATACCAACGTGACAAGTATCCAAGTGACAGCCACGGCAAGTCGTACAGCCGATGGATTGCATAGCGATACTGCCGAAACCTGCGCGGTTTGCACCGAGCATAACCATTTTAACAACGTCAGAACCTGATTTCAGACCGCCATCGGACCACAGCTCTACGCGGTGACGAAGACCGGCTTCAATCAAAGCAACGTGTGCCAATTTCGTTCCAATCTCTGTTGGAAGACCAACGTGTGTCAAGGAGTGAATACGAGCCGCCCCTGTACCGCCGTCGAAGCCGGAAAGGGTAATGACGTCAGCGCCTGCTTTCGCGACACCAACTGCAATCGTGCCGATACCAGGAACAACTGGGATCTTGACGATGATTTTGGCTTTACGACCGCTGCCTTCTTTAAGTTCAGAAATGATTTGCGCCAAATCCTCGATGGAATAAATATCGTGGTTGTTGGATGGCGAGATTAAGTCTGAACCGATCGTTGCGTTACGAGCCGCAGCGATTTTGGCTGTTACTTTGGAACCTGGCAAGTGACCGCCTTCGCCCGGTTTTGCCCCTTGACCGATTTTGATCTCAAGGAATGCTACAGCGTTAGCTAATTCAACGTTAACACCGAAACGACCGGATGCGACTTGCGCACCACGTGTTGTTTTGTAACGGCCAAGCATATCTTTAATCTCTCCGCCCTCGCCGTTCATGGTAACCATGTTCAGGCGATCGCCGGCTTCAGCGTAGGCACGGAAAGCTGTTTCGTTCTGTGAACCGAAGGACATGGAAGAGATCAACATCGGCAAGGAATGACCGCCAATGGAGATATCAACTTGAGACGGGTCGAGCGCTTTGCGGCCATCGCTCAAAGCTTTGGCTACATTAAATCCAGCAATATGACGAATGGAAATCGGGTTCTTCTTCTCTTCTTCGCGCAGTTTGTCGCGGTAGTCGCTGTAAGGAGCAGCTCCGGATGCAGCATCGCCCAAAGCTTTCCACATACGTTGGAAGAAACGGAAGTTTTTCGCCGCTTTCGCTTTCGGATTCGTGAAATCGTTGTAACGCGCTTCCGCATCTGCTTCAAGCACAGCGAAGCTTGTTCCTGCTTTTTCGCTACCTAGGTAGTTCACGATATCCAGCACCTCAGCAACTTCCGGGTGGAAGCCGATGGAGGAGAAGAAACGTGTGTAACCGCGAAGCTCGTGCGTACCGATAGTGGAGATGACTTTCTCCAAACCTTTGGATAGAGCAGCGTATACTTTGCGAGCTGCTGCTGCGTTGCCTTCTTTGTCAGAAGCCGTCGAGAACAACAGATAAGGTGAGATAACATCGGCTCCAAGTCCGCAAGCAACAGCGATATCATGCAAGCTGCGAATAGCAGCGGAACGCAAGATCAATGTGACATGTCGACGCAAGTTATCGCCGAAGCCTAGTTTCTCAGCACGAAGTGCGATATCGATTTTGGAAACAGCCAAGTGCGGCTCCAACCACAAGCGATCATTTTGGTGTGCGTCAGCATCGTCTAGAACGAGAAGCGCTGCGCCATTGCGAGCAGCGGAGATAGCGTCAGCAGCCAATTTATCCAATCCTTCGCTGAGCGAAGTTCCTCTTGCGAAAGTAGCGGAAAGAACGGCAACTTTGTTATCCCCTTGCGCACGGAACAAGGCAAGCAATTGCTCATACGATGGCTGGGACAAATGTTCTTCACTGTCGACACCGTTCGTACCTTCAAGCACGAGTGGAGCCAGCAGCTCAAGACGCAAGTTCTCATCTACTTGCCCATAAACAGGTGTACGTGTACCCGCAATGATACGAGTGGAGAAATGCTCCATTTCACGGTCGCGGTCAATCGCTGGATTGGTAACAACCGCTACGCTTTCTTTAATGAAGTCAGGCACGTTCTGGCGTTCCCAAGCTAGTGCAGCATGAGGAGAATCGTGACCTAGGGAACGGATAGGCTCAGCGCCTGTTTCTGACATGGTTTCGATATGTTGAATACCGTCACGATCCCAACCGAATGCACTGTACAACTGATCTGTTGCCACAATGTTGTCATTGAGATCAGCTTGTGTATCCGTTTTGACAGGATTCAGGAATCTCCGAAGGCCGCCAATATTCAGACGTTTGCTTGCGCGGTCATATACTAAGCTTTGAACTTCGTGGTAAGGGATAACTTGAACGTGTTCACCTGGTGTCAGGACAACGCCCACTTTCTCACCTGGTGCGATTGGTTTCGGGTCAGCGACCATTTCACCAACCGTAATGACGCCTTGCTCGGAGGAGAAGTAGAGGGAAGTATCGCTCTCAACCATCCAGACCGGACGAAGACCAAGAGCATCTACGCTGAAAATACACTCGTTGCCATAACGGGAAACGATCCCCGCAGGACCTTGGGCAAAGTGGCCCCAAACTTGACGGTAGTACACATATAAATCTTGAAGTTCCGGACGGAACTGTTTCATTTCATTAATAATAGGAGGGAATACCATTTCCATCGCTTCAAAAAGAGACAGACCAAAGCGGTGGATGAACGTTTCGATCGTTCTGTTCATGTCCTGGGAGTCAGAACCGCCGCTAACGAGCGGAACGCCAACCATGTCGGCCTCGATGCGAAGTTTCTTAACTGTGTTGATTTCACCATTGTGCCCTAGCAGGGAGAACGGTTGAACGCGGAAGAAGCTGGATAATGTGTTTGTGGAGTAACGGTTGTGACCGATGGTAACTTGGGATGCAAACAAAGCATCGCGCGTGTCGTTGAAATATTTAGGAAGGATACTTGCCGCTCCAAGCACTTTGTAAGCAGAAGTTACATTGCTTAGCGTTGCTACGTGAACATTGTATTTGTCTTCAATTGCGATGTGCAACTCATAAAGGTGATCAGCCACTTGGCCTTCTGTTTGGTTACTAATCCCTGCAATTTGCCAGAAAGTAGGCTCGTCATTCAAACCGTTAGGTCCAAGAACGCTGCTGTCTACTTGGTTCTCTTGCTCGAGGATAATCGATACATCATGGGAAGCGAAGAGCTCGCGAATGCCATTTTGGATCTCGGTAACAGTCAGGTCCAGCTTGCGTGGAACAAAGATATGTCCAACAGAAAAACGGTTATCGTAGGCAAGTTTGCCGTCTTGACCCGCATCGGTTAATTTCTTTTCCCAAAGAGCGCGTGGAATATCCGTTAAAATACCGCAACCGTCGCCTTCACCATTGATAAAACCCGAGCGATGTTCCATTTTGACAAGGGAATCAATCGTTTTTTGGATGTTATCACGGGAAGGGTGACCGTTCTTTTCAATAATACAAATAATACCGCAGCTGTCGTGTTCAGTTCCTAGTAAATCTTGAAAACGGCCTTCATTACGCATAATTTCATTCATTGCTCTGGTCAGTCGCCTGACCGTCACCTCCCATACATATTTAAACTCCTCTGGCACTACATTTCTTGCATTCTGGCACTATAGAGCCCGCAACTCTCAGCATTTTCGCGGATTAACCACAAATCGGTTAAAAACGAAAGATGCATGATTATGAATAAAAATGCAATCTAACTGAATAGCATGTCAATTTCAAAGGGGTTACTCCCTTAAAATAAGACTTTAATCGACCCGCCTTAAAGTAAGGCATCACACACAAAAATCAAGGGCGAATTTGTAAATCATGCCCTAACTTTCTAGGGAAATACTGTGAAAACACGACATTTCGTGAAAAGGGTAAAAGTAATCTTAGAATAGCATGAAAAACTTCATCCGACAATAGTTGCAGAACGAAAACACAAATGTAAGCGCTGCCTTTTTTGTATATTCGTGAATAAAACCAAATTATTCCTAGCATGGAGTGCTCTGAAAATACGAACGAACTCTGTCGCACATAGGATCATAGTTCGTTTCTGGGACATGTTGGGGAATTGACCAATGTCTAAATATATATCGAAATGCGTCCGATCCCCTGGGGAATGGTCGGATTCTTACGTTTTCATGGAAGGTGAATATCCATAAGTTTCGTCGAAATATTTAAAGTTTTCCCCCTATTCAGACGATGAGTGGTAAGGGCGAAGCTGGTGAATGATCTAAGGTTAGCGAGTGAAATTGGAAGTAAAAAGACCTAGCCAGTGGCTAGATCTTCAAGTCCTTGCACCTTCGCAAGCCTCCTTGCGAACTCAATACCCTTTATTCGGCCAAAATCGCTCATTCTGAAAATCTAATGAATGCCAGATGAGCTATTTCAAGAAATTCATAACAATTCGGCGAATAAAGTGCCGGGTAACGCTAGTTCAGTTCATTACATCTCCAAAGCAGCCATTTTCTCGTCGATAAGCATCCCACAGTTCATTAGATGCCACTCAAGACCGAGAACCTCCAAAGCAAAGAGGTCAACGGCGGACGTCAACAAAAGGGAGAATCTCTAAAATCCACTTCAAAACTCTTAGACAGAGTATGGGTGCAGTGAGGCTAATTAACGCGCCTTCATCGTTTTGAAGGCATGATCAACGGCTTCGAGTGTCTGGGCGATATCGTCATCGGTATGGGCAAGCGTCATAAACCATGCTTCATATTTGGAAGGGGCAAGGTTGATGCCTTGCTCCAGCATGAGCCGGAAGAAATCTGCGAAGCGTTCGCCGTCCGTGTCCTGCGCTTCGTCAAAGTTCGTGACAGGATGGTCGCAGAAATGGGTGGAGAAGGCGCCGCCGATGCGATTCAGCGTCAAGGCAATGCCGTGGCGGGCGGCGGATTCCGCGATACCGCCAGCGAGGGTTGCGCCAAGCTGCTCCATCTTGGCGTAGACACCAGCCTGCTGGAGTACTTCCAGGCAGGCGATGCCGGCCGAGATGGAGGCGGGATTCCCCGCCATCGTGCCGGCTTGATAAGCAGGTCCGAGCGGAGCGACCTGCTCCATCACAGCCTTGCGGCCCCCGTAGGCACCGATCGGCAGTCCGCCGCCTATCACTTTGCCGAGGGCCGTAAGGTCCGGCTCGACGGCGGCGAAGCGCGCCGCCGCCTCAGCCGTGCCGCCCTCCACGAGCGGGAGGCCGGCATAGGTTTGCGCCGCTCCATAGTGGAAGCGGAAGGCTGTGATGACCTCGTCGTAGATGACGAGGGCGCCATGCTTGCGAGCAGCTGCGCAGAGCTGCTCGAGGTAGCCAGCATGGGGCATGACCATGCCGAAGTTGCCGACGATGGGTTCCACCATCACCGCGGCGATCTCTTCACCCCAACGCGCAAGCGCGGCCTCCAGTGCCGGAATGTCATTGAACGGCACGGTGATGACCTCTTGCGCGATGCTCGCCGGTACGCCAGCGCTGTCTGGCGTACCCAGCGTGGACGGCCCGGAACCAGCCGCCACCAGCACTAGATCGGAGTGGCCGTGGTAGCAGCCGGCAAACTTAATGAGCTTGGTGCGCTTCGTGAAAGCGCGCGCCACGCGGATCGTCGTCATCACGGCCTCGGTGCCGGAGTTGACGAAGCGCACTTTGTCGAGCGAAGGAATCGCCGACTTGAGCATCTTGGCGAACTCGATCTCGAGTTCGGTTGGGGTGCCGTACAGCGTGCCATTCTGTGCGGCGCGGCAAATCGCTTCGGTCACATGCGGATGCGCGTGACCTGTAATGATAGGGCCGTAGGCGGCGAGGTAGTCAATGAAGCGATTTCCGTCTACATCCCAGAAGTGTGCGCCTTGCGCACGCTTCATGAAGACGGGGGCGCCGCCGCCGACGGCTTTGAATGAGCGGGAAGGAGAGTTGACCCCGCCTACAATATGTTGAAGGGCTTCTTGATATAACAGCTCGGATTGTTTGCGTTCCATGTAAGTAACCATTCCTCTACTAAAATGATGTAACTGTTCTTGGCTTGTACTTATCTTACTAAAAAGCCTCTATCCTGTCGGGCGCTAAGCCCAATACAAGTAGAGGCTATGATCTCTGGCAGGTTGGTTAAGTCGTTATTTCGCCGTAGTCGTCTTCACAGAAGACTTAGGCGTAGGAGACGGTGATGGCTTCGTAGGACCGGAATCTGCATCAGCTTTCCCAGCGAATAGATCCTTCACATATTGCTGGAGCTTATCTTTGTTCGCTGTGATGACGTCGGCACCGCGAACGTTCTTCTCAATCAGCAATTCGGTTGGCGGCAATTGGGAACTGATAATGCCTTCTGCTTTGGACTCGTAGCCGAGTGTAGCTAGCTTGACCATGTCATTGACACTGAGATTAGTATCGATGTAAGGATCCATCGCATTTAGAATTTTTGGCATTTTAATGAGGGAAGAGGTTGTTTGCATCTTCTGAACAACGGCGGTCAGGAATTTGCGTTGCCGCTCTGTACGCGTGAAGTCGGATAAGGCATCATGTCGGAATCGCACATATTGCAACGCCGTTTTGCCATCCAAATGCTGTTGTCCCTTTTTTAAATTAATATCGTACACATGATCGTCTTCGGAGTCTGTATATTTCATATCCTTCTCGACATCAATATCGATGCCGCCAACGGCATCAATGAGAGCAATAAATCCTTTGAAATCAGTATAAACATAGTATTGCACCGGAATCCCCAGCAAATCACTGACCGTTTTCATAGCGAGGTTCGGGCCACCGGATGTGATAGCTGTATTAATGCGATCTTCGCCTTCGCCCGGGATTTTCACGTAAGTGTCGCGCAGAATGGAGAACAGGTGCGCTTTCTTCGTTACTGGGTCAATGGAGGCAAGCATAATACTGTCAGAACGAGGGAGTTCATTCTTCTTCATACCGCGGGAATCTCCACCCAGAAGCAGAATATTCACGCGTTGTTTGCCTTCCCATTTGGGCGGGGTGTATTTGTCCCCTTTATCTTTAATGCTCTGGGCAATGGTTGTGCCTCCGCCTCTGGGAGTCTCCGCTTTGTGGGAAATATTATTAGCGAACTGGTAGAAGGAATAGGTGTAATAACCGGCTGCGACGATAAGCAGCAAGGCTATCAGGAGCAAGGTTCGTTTTAAAATTCTCAAATTATGTGCGCTCCTTTCATAGGTAGAGATTATCTGTACTTTTTTTTCTTACAGATTTAATGTATCATGAGTTTGGTGAGTTTGTAGAACTTGTTGTACAAATCATCGTTATGATCCATATTATAGATGCTACGAAACTTCGATAGCAAGTTACGGCGATTTTTGCCACAATATGTAGCCGAGTCTATACAGACAGGGGGAAGTTCATGTTAGCCATAGATGTAGATTTACTTCGCAAGGAATTTCAGGTTCAGCAAAGCCGTGGTGGCTTAAAGGGTGCCTTTCAAGATTTATTTCATCGAGAATACAAGCAGATCACCGCTGTGAAAGATATCAGCTTTCAAATACCAAAGGGCGAAATATGTGGATATATCGGTGAAAATGGCGCCGGCAAGTCCACGACGATCAAAATGCTTACGGGGATTCTTGCCCCAACCTCCGGACATATCAAAGTGAACGGTTTCGTTCCATTCAAGGAGCGTGAGAAGTTCGTTGCCGGCATCGGTGTTGTGTTCGGTCAACGCAGTCAGCTATGGTGGGACATTGGCGTTGTTGAATCCTTTCAATTATTGAAGAAAGTGTATCGCGTGTCAGAGGCCGACTACAAAAAGCGTCTGGATGAACTCGTCGATCGCTTACAGCTATCCGATTTGTTGTCACGACCTGTTCGCAAGCTAAGCTTGGGGCAGCGGATGCGCTGTGAATTAGCGGCCTCTCTCCTTCACAATCCTGCTATCCTGTTCTTGGATGAGCCTACGATTGGTTTGGATATCGTTGTCAAAACTGAAATTCGTGAGTTCCTCAAATCGCTGAATCAGCGGTATGAAACGACGATTTTGCTGACTACGCACGATTTGCAAGATATTGAAGCGCTTTGCTCCCGCGTTATTATGCTCGATGATGGCCGTATTATTTATGATGGCGGACTCGAAGAACTTAAAGTGAAGTGGGGGAAAGGCAAGGAAGTCGTGCTCCAGTTTGAGAATCCAGTTACACTGGGCCGTCTCCAGGAGCTTACTCTTGGCTTAGACGTAGCCTGGCAGCTCGAAAATGAACTGTCAGCAAAAGTGTTCATACCGCATGAACGCGCCAATGTTTCCGAAGTTCTCAGCCGTGTCGTCGGCGTTTTGCAAATTCAAGATATTAAAATCAATGAAACGAATACCGATGATATCGTCCGTGAAATTTACAAATCCGGCTCAGCCGATGTGAAACGTCCCGATGAAACGGAACAGCCAGAGGGAGCCATTTCCCATGCTTAGTGCTTATCTAGAAGTTGTCCGCATGCGGTTTCTCATGATGCTGGCCTACCGTGTGAACTACTACAGCGGCATTTTGATTTACGCGCTTAATATTGGTTCTTATTACTTCGTCTACAAAGCGATTTATGGCGGGCAAGAGATGCTGGGCGGCTTAACGCTGGGGCAGATGACGACGTATGTCGCCGTTTCTTGGATGGGCCGCGCCTTTTACTTCAACAACTTGGACCGTGAGATCGCCAGTGAGATTCGCGACGGCAGTGTAGCGATTCAGTTCATTCGTCCTTATAATTATGTATTCGTGAAAATGATGCAGGGACTCGGTGAAGGCGTATTTCGATTACTGCTCTTCACGACGCCTGGCATGATCTTCATTTGGCTGCTTTTGCCGATTGAATTTCCGACGGACCCAGGTTTATGGGCGATTTATTTCGTCATGTTATTTTTCAGCTTTCTTATTAATACCCAATTAAATATCATTACCGGCCTGTTTGCCTTCTTTTTGGAAAATAATGAAGGTTTGATGCGCATGAAACGCATTGCTGTCGACCTGTTCTCCGGATTGATTATTCCAGTTACTTTTTTCCCAGGCTGGTTCGGATCCATGCTGAAGTGGCTGCCATTTCAAGCGATTACTTATTTGCCAAGCGCAACGTTTACCGGGAAAATTTCAGGAACTGAGATTGTTTCGAGCCTTGGTATACAGGCTTTGTGGTTCTTGCTGCTGATTATTCCGATTTACGCCCTCTGGGTAAAATCCAAAACACGTCTGTTCGTTCAGGGAGGGTAACGCGATGTTCTATATCTCCCTTGTAGCCGACTATCTCAAAAATTACATGAAAACGCGTCTCACCTACCGATCGGATTTCTGGATTGAAGTTGTTTCCGATTTGTTGTTCAATGGACTGAATTTATTCTTCATTCTTGTCGTATTTCTCCAAACGCAATCACTGGGTGGCTGGAATCAAGAACAGATTTTGTTCATCTATGGTTATTTTATGATACCGTATGGCATATTTATTTCCTTTTTTAATCTATGGGGCTTTAGTGAGCGCTATATTGTCAAAGGGGAAATGGACCGCATTCTGACGCGTCCTGCTTACAATCTGTGGCAGCTGATGCTCGAAAATATGGATCCGGCTTCTCTGTTTAGCGCCGTAGCTGGTATAGTCGTGATGATTTACTCGTGGATTAAGCTGGGCATTCCGTTCCATTGGCATGATCCGTTGATTTTCATCTTGATGGTCATTGGGTCCATTCTTATTTATGCAGGAGTATACATTTCGCTGACAGCGCTGGCCTTCTTCTCTGATGCGCCGACCGGGATCCTGCCGCTGATTTGGAATATTCAAAACTATGGCCGGTATCCGGCAACGATATATAACAAGCTGCTTCGCAGTATTTTAACGTGGATCTTGCCGTTTGCGTTCGTTGGCTTCTATCCAGCCGCGTATTTCATTGACCCGGATAACTGGAAGTGGTTTGCGCTGTTGACGCCTGTCATGGGTATTGTCTTCAGTATTATTGGCATCAGCATTTGGAATATCGGCGTTCGACGTTACCGCGGTGCGGGATCTTAAGGAATGTTATTTAAAAAAGGGACTGACTCCACAGGCCAGAAATGGTCTGAGGAGCAGTCCCTTTTTATTTGTAGAATCAAAGCGCCCTGCGGATGACTTTCTTATAATGCTGCACGGATAAGATTCCGAAGATCGAATACAAAGCCGTATACAGCACCATGACGATCATCATGGGTGTCCATAGCTCTGCGCCGAAGAGGAACCAACCGGACTGCACGGCGAAGTAGCTGTGGAAAAGTCCGACGATCAAAGGGATTCCGAAGTTAAATAACTGTTTGAGCTGAATGCCTTTCAGCAGGTCTTCTTGCGTGTAGCCAAGCTTTCTTAGAATGGTATAGGTCGGTCGCTCATCTTCGCTCTCATCCATCTGTTTGAAATAGAGAATACAGCCGGATGTGATCAGGAAAGTGAGACCCAAGAATCCGACGATGAACATGATGAGCCCCATCTTATTCTTCTGTTCGTTCGCCATGATGAGGCGGGAATCGTTGTGAGATGAATTGCTGTCTAAGCCAAGCTCTTGGAAGATCTGATTGGCTGTTTGAATTTCTTTGTCATTCGCGATATCTATCCCCAAATAAAGCGAGGATTCCTTTTGAATAGAAGGATCCTTATCTTGCTTCAAGCGGCTGAACACCGTTTCATCTACAACAACAACCGGCAGGCCGCCGCTGGCAAAATACCAAGATATCACGGACTGCTTTTTGGAACCTAAATACTTTTGCTTAATCTCCGTCTGCTGCCCTTTAAGCTCGATTTGGCCGGAATTTTTGAGACCCAGGAATTTCTGCAATAGATCGTCCATGCCCGTAAAAATCGCTTCATCAGGGCTTAGATCAACGATTTTGGCATCCTTTTCACTGATCACTGGGATGATTAAATCGCTCCGATCAGGAACAATTCCCTTCATTTTGGATTTAAAAATATCTTCCAAATTAGCTTTTACCTGAACGATCTCAATGCTTGTATCCGTGTGTTTGATTTGGCGAGCATCTAACGCGGCTTTAAACTTGTCGGCTTCGGCGATACGGGTCATGGTGAAATGGGCTGGCACGTTATTTTTCGCCGATTTTTCCGCAGAGTAGTAAGAAATGTAACTCAAAGACAGCAAGCCGATCGCAAGAGCGGACACCGTCGTGATCACGGTTAAGAGCAAGGCATTGGATTTCATGCGAAACATGATCGAGGAGAGTGAAAGGACTTCGCGTACGTTCAAATAGCCGTTCTTCCTCTGGCGGATGCTGTTCAGGATTAACTGGACAGACCCTTTGTAGAAGAGGTAGGTCCCGATAATGACAGCGGCCAGAATGAAGATCATCGCTGCGAAAAGCTCGAACATCGTCGTGAAATCTCCGCTGAACAGCTTCGAGGACACATAGTAGCCGAGTAGGATGAGTATGAGTCCCAATATGCCTAGAATCGCTTCCGTGAGGGACATTTTTTTTACCTTGATTTCCGTAGATGAGGAGACCCTGAACAGTGAAAGGATCGTCTGTCTTTTAATGAATACATAGTTGACTAGCATAATAAATACGTAGATCGCGCCAAATACGATAAAAGTCTGAATGAATGCTTTAGTAGAAAAATGCAGCGTAGCTACGGCTTCTACACCCGTTATCCGGAATAAAATCATTAGGATGAGCTTCGACACCGAGAATCCGATCAATGATCCGACAAGCAAGGAACCGAAGTATAGAATGAAGTTCTCCGTGCTGAGAATCCGGAAAATGGCGGATTTGGTCATGCCGATTAATTGCAGCAAGCCAATTTCTTTGCTGCGTCTTTTTACAAAAATGTTATTCGCATATAAGTTGAAGATGGCTACGATAGCGACTAGTAAAATAGAGGCGGCACGAATCGCCGCTGCGCCTTTAATCGAGCCTTTGGCTTGGTCCAGGGCGGGATCATACTGCAGAGTGACGAAAGCAAAGTAAAGCGCAACGCTGAACATTAAGGCAAACACATATAAGTAGTAATGTTTGATATTTGACTTCAAGTTTTGCAAAATCAGTTGATTAATGCTCATGCTGCACCCCGCCCAGCACACCTTGCGTCTTCATAATATCTTGAAAGAAAGCTTGCCTGGTTTCTTGCCCCTTGTAGAGCTGTGTATAGATCTGACCGTCTTTGATGAAAATAACGCGGCTTCCATAGCTCGCGGCGACAGAATCATGAGTGACCATGACGATGGTCGCTGTTCGTTTCTGATTCATATCGCTTAACTTGTGAAGCAAGTCGGAAGCGGACTTCGAGTCGAGCGCGCCTGTCGGCTCGTCAGCGAAAATAATGCCTGGCTCATGGACGAAAGCTCTGGCTGCTGAGGTCCGCTGTTTCTGACCGCCGGAAATTTCATTCGGATATTTATCCTTGAGCTCGTAAATCCCGAGTTCGGTGGCGACCGCCTGGAATTTCTGATCAGCCTCTTGCCGTGAGGCTTTGGTGATGGATAGTGGAAGGAGGATGTTTTCCTTCACCGTCAACGTATCGAGCAGATTGTAATCTTGAAAAATAAAGCCCAGATGATGCTTCCGGAACTCAGCCAACTGCTTCTCTTTCAGGTTGGTAATTTCCTTGCCTTCAATTTGAATGGAGCCTTGGCTCACGCGATCAATCGAAGAAAGGACATTCAGCAAAGTGGTCTTGCCTGAGCCTGATGCGCCCATGATGCTGACGAATTCCCCTTTTGCAATGCTGAGGTCCAGGCCCTTAAGCACTTCTTGCTTGTTGAACTTGTTGCCATAGCTTTTATGAATTTTGTTTGCTTCCAAAATGGTCATCATACACACTCCTTTATTCGTTAGCTTCATTATAGAAAGCTGCGCTTCGTTTTTCCTTCGATTCAACGAACAAAGAAGAGAGGCATGTGACAAAGTTGTCACATGCCCGTCATTTGGACCGCTTCATTCGGCAGCGGGAAGGTGAGTGTGAATGTGCTCCCCGCATTAACTTCTGAATCTACAGTGAGAAGGATATGCAAGGATTCCGCGGCTTTCTTGGCCAGATACAGTCCCATCCCCGTTGAGGCGCTGTCTTGATGCCAAGTCGTGGAGGTGAAGCCTCTGTCAAAGATGCGCGGCAAATCTCTGGGATCTATGCCGCGACCATGATCGGTCACCTCCAGCACCGTGTGCTCCTGCTTCTGAAAGCACCTAATGGCGATATCCGGGGCATGGCTTCCGCTGTATTTCACAGCATTCGTCAGGAGCTGACGCAGGATGAAAGCCAGCCATTTGGCATCGCTTAACACTTCCGTGATCTCGAAGATGAGCTCAAAGCCAATTCCTTTTTGTATGCACCAAGATTTCAGTGTTTTAATTTCTGTATAAGTTAATGATTCTACATTGATCTGTTCAATATACAGATCGTTTTCCATGGAGGGCAGCCGTTTCTGATGCAGTTGTTGGTCAAGCAGGAGATGGATGCGCAGCCATTCATAGGTGAGCGCGGCTTTCATTGTCTCATCGCCCATCCGGTCAATCATCAAGCGCATCGCCGTAAGCGGTGTTTTCACTTCATGAATCCAAGATAATAACTCATCCTTCTCTTGCTCCAGAGCGATTTGATGCCGAGAAGCCGTGTGGCTTAGCCGTTCTGTCAGATTCGTCATGCTGTTCTCAACGATGTACTCGAAGGGGCTGTCCGCAGCCGAAATGCCCGAGAGATCGAGTTGGCTGTCTCTTTCTTCCAGATGCTTGTAGAATCTCGTTTCTTTGTTGTAACGGATGATCAGGAAGATAACGAATAGGGTTGTAGTCAGGAAAACAATATAGAGAATAGGCCAGAACGGAATCGCATAATCCAAAGAAGCAACCAACAGCAGGAGGGCTTGCCCGCTTAAAAAAAGGAGAATCCAGCTGAATCGCTCTGCCAAATATCTTTTAATCATGGTAATGTGCCTCTTCTAGCGCTATGTAGCCCTGACCAACTTTGGTTTCAATAAAGCGGCCCAGATCAAGCTCGTCCAACCTTTTTCGCAGGCGATTGACATTCACCGTCAAGGTATTGTCGCTGACAAATCGCTCGTCATCCCACAAGCTGCTGATGATATGTTCGCGACTCACGATATTGTTTTTATGTTCAATAAGCAGCTTGAGAATGTAAATTTCATTCTTCGTTAACTCTATGGTTCCGACTGGATGCGTGACCGTATTTTTCTCATAGTCTATGGTTGCTCCGCACCAGGTTTTGAGCTTGATGGGCTCTGTATTGTAATTATAAACGCGTCTAAGAATCGCGTGAATCTTGGCGATGAGCACGTCGAAATGAAAGGGCTTCTGAATAAAATCGTCGGCGCCAAGCTGCATCGACATCACCATATCCGTCGGGTGGTCGCGCGAAGACAGGAAGACGATCGGGACATTGGAATGCGTTCGCAGCATACGGCACCAATGGAACCCATCGAATTTGGGCAGCTGGATATCAATCAGGACGAGGTCCGGTTTCAGCGTGACAAACTCTTCAAACACCTTGCTAAAATCGGCTATACCGTGGACATCGTACGACCATTGGTCCAATCGCTCCTTCACTTCCGTGAAAAGGGTAACATCATCTTCAATGAGTAAGATTTTAAACAATAGGAATCACCTGCTTGAGCTAAATTTCTCCCCTTCATTGTAATGGATAATTGCAGTATGTGCGAATGTTCGGTTTGAAACATTTGGGAAAAATAGGCGTCTATATTAATATAACCCAATTTGCGAAAAGGAGAACGCGCGCATGAATTCAATCTTATTGTTCCTGTTAGTTGCGTTAGGTATGACCGATTCGGGAGTGCCGTATGAGTTATTGCATGCCGCACAGCGGGAAGAAGCGGTATATGAACTGCCCACGCTCAATAGCCCAAATGCATTGTCCGATGAGCTTCAGACGCAAAGTTATAAATTGGATGCGGTGTACAAACAATTTTCAGTGAAGCCATTGAGTATGGATATTTCTTTGAAAGGACAACCGCGAGAAACAGTAAATCTGCAGCTCCGTAAGCTCGGTAAACCGCGTGAAGGATTGACTATGCAGGAAAATACCTCGATCAAAGAGGCTATCTACAAAGTTATCGGCAAGCGGTTTTCTCTTGAAATCACAACGAAAGTGATCCCATTGGAGGCCGAGGCGGTTGGTGCCGTTACTGAAATCAATGAGACGGAGCGCACAGTGCTCATCATCAATCGTGAGGGCTGTGTGGAAGGTCCTTGTCAGTTCGAACCGGAGGCATACTATATGAAGTTTGAAGAGGATACGGTTATTAGAAGCGGGAGTGGACCATTGAAGTTTGAGGATCTGAAGGTCGGGGATTGGCTCCATGTATGGACAACAGGGGCAGCCGAACTAAGCTATCCTGGTCGAATGGTCGCGCTGGAGGTGGAGATTGCCGAGCCACTGGATGAAACACCGATTGCGCTGACAACGCTAATGAAAACAGACCTGAAACAAATGGATAAAATCGATATCCGTTTTGGCGATGGCAAGAAGCTTGAGATCACGGACAGCGAGTGGCTTGCTGACATTTCAGCTAAGTTGCAAAAGATTGAGCTTGTGCCATCCAGAGATCAGAGAACTTACTATGGCTTTCTGTATATGATGGAGATCAGTATCGGAGATGAGAAGTTTAAATATGGCAGCTCTTTAGATTTTAATGGACTACGATATAAGCAAAATTTGCAAACGAAAGAGTTCAATGACGATCTCATTGCAAAAGCCAGAACCAGCATGCCTAACCTTCTGCCTGGCATCCAATGAGAAAAAGCTGCACACGAAGTCTTGCGACTTGTGGCAGCTCTTTTTCCTGTTAAGGTGTCATGACGGGTGTTGGAAAAGGTTTGGCAGCTTTAGCTTCTGCCGGTAATTTGATATCTTGCGGCTGATTCACATCGTGATAGGTCATCGACATGGTCATGTCCATGTGATCAATCGGAATATTAGGATCTTCGCCATAAATGATGACATAGTCGGCATCCATGCTGACTGGCAGCTTGGTTTGCTCATCTACGGTCATTACTGCGGATAAGGCTACACTCATTCCAGTAATAGCGGGGGAGTTCAGTATATCCTTGAACGCATCTTGACCCCCGCCAAGGCCGCTCAATGTTTTCAAGATATCGGCTGAATTCGTCAATTTGCCTTGAATTGAAACCTTGCGCTGTTTCTTCCCATCCTTCTCTGTAGTGCCGAGGTCCTTGTAGAAGAAATAAGGAGTGACTAAGGTTTTGTTCATTTCAAGACTTTTCTTTTGCAACTCCATCAACTGGTCGAACGTAAAAGGCATTTGCTTGGATAAATCATACCATTCAAAGCCGTCGTTCGTTGCATTTGGCATATTCATATAGGTGCCTTGGCTAACCGTATATTGCTCCATCTTAACCGTTCTAGGCTTCATGTCAGGACCAGGAGCAGTAGTTGTTATAGTTTGATGAATACCTTGATTAGCGCTGAATACCAATTCCGAATTAGCCTCAGTTTGAAGGCTGTCTCCCGGGAACTCAGCACTTGGCTTGAAGAAAATGTCCATGGCCATGTCCATATGAGCTCGGAAGGTTTTTAGTTCTGTGGGGGAGCTGGGATCTGCTGCTAACCAGGTAGCGACAGTTGAATCCGTAGCCAAGGCTTTCTTAATTGCGGCTCCGCCAATCTCTTGGTTAATTCCAGCGTTAGAGCCGAAATCGACAGCGAGATCGCTCTTTAATTTGGCGGCAGCTTTGCTGTCTGACAGGCCAAGGAAGCGACCCAGGATAAATGCGGCTTCCTCTTTGCTTACGGCTTGATCGAGTCGGAACGTTCCGTCCGAATAGCCTTGCAGGATTTGGCGTTCGCGCATTACGCGGGCAACATCGGCATAAGGCGACTGTGCTCCTACATCAGACGGGAGCAAGGTTTGGTTGCTCGCAGGTGCCAGCTTGAGCTCGTCGGCAATTTGTTTAATAAATTGTCCGCGTGTCATCATCGAGCTGTCCGCAGGTGTTGCGGCAGAGACAGTTAGGGAAGGGACGGCTAGCGTTAATCCCAGGATGGCGAGTAAGGACGTGCGTTTGATAGGTATCATGGCGACATTTCTCTCCTTCAAATGTGATAGAACTCTATTTAAATTACCATATATTTCTTATGTAAAGCTAGTTTTGACAAATAGGGCTAGTTAATTGCTAGAAAGGTCTTTTGGAAGTAAGATGATAGAACGATTATAGTAAAGTAACTAAGTGTTGCCAAAATACAACATGAGAGGGTTGCAGATACAGTGAATGAAACCGTTAATCTTGCCATTGGGGGCTCCTATGTTGTTGCTCCGGATAATCCTAGGAAAACGAAGAATCGTGGTAGATTATGCACCATACTTTCGTTTGATTTGAATCCTGATTACGAGTTAGAAGTTAGGGTTGTCTTTCATGATACGAATCGTGAGGCTTCGCTGCAAATAAGTGATTTGAAGAAAATAACAGAATAAGCAACGACTAGAGATAGAGGAGAGAACCTATTGATGGCTAAGAAAAAAGAAAGTGAGACCATCCGACGTCTTGCTCCTGATTTTACACTTCCTGCATCGAATGGAAACAACGTATCCTTGCGGGACTATAGAGGGAAGAAGTTGGTTATCTATTTCTACCCCCAAGACAATACCCCTACCTGTACACAGCAGTCCTGTGATTTCCGGGACTATAATGGCAAGTTTGCAGAACTTGGAGTAGAGGTAATTGGGATCAGCCCTGATGAGCTGATTGCCCATCATAAATTCATCGCCAAGTTTGAATTGCCTTTCTTGCTGCTCTCAGACCCTGAGCATCAGGTGGCCGAGCAATTCGGCGTATGGGCGCTCAAAAAGTTATATGGACGCGAATACATGGGGATTGTTCGTTCCACGTTTCTCATTGATGAAGAGGGATACATGGTGAAGGAATGGACGAAGGTGAGGATTAAGAATCACGTGCAGTCTGTTCTGGACGCGGTTCTGGGGGACTGAGGGGAAGTAGGGCAGTTACTGCCAAGACTTCGACACCAAAAAAAGGAGTTAAGCGAACCTGCCGCTTAACTCCTTTTCTCTTACTCTGTAACCAACCGCAAGCCCATCTCAGCTTCTTTAATCCGATCCAGGTTCTTACGATTATTAATCAACAAGGATTGCAGCGTGGCTGACAACTCCTCGAGTGTTGCTGAAGCTTCTTGGCTAATAGCAGCAAGATTGTTCGTGGAATCGCTAATCGTAACCGATGAGTTGCTGATGCGGTCCATTAAATCACCGTAGCTCGTCGAGAGCTCTTTCAGCATCGTAACGGAATCCGTGATCGATTCGAAGGCTTGCTTCGTTTGGCCCGTGATCTCATTGCTTTGATGCATGCGTTGGGAAACTTGGTCCATACGGGAGCGGGTTTGATTGGACAATGAGGTGAACTCCTGCAGCTGCTCCGAGATGCGAATCGCGGATTTAGCCGTCATATCGGCTAGCTTTCTAATTTCATTCGCTACGACAGCGAACCCTTTCCCATGCTCACCGGCTCTGGCTGCCTCAATGCTGGCATTGAGGGAAAGCAAATTCGTTTGATTCGCGATATCTTGGATCGTTTCACTAAATTGACTGGTTTCGTCTAAGCGTTCAATGAGGGACACCGTATCTTGCGAGACAGCTTCAATGTCCTTAGTAAAGATCGCGAAAGTATCAGAAAGCAGCTCCATCCGGCCTCTTCCTTGATCAGATAGGGAGGCGGCTTCACTTGTTTTGCCAAGCAGCGTATGAATCGAGTTGGACATCTCTTTGATAAGACCGTTCATGTGGTTTACGGAATCATTAATTGAAATGGTCGAATCCACTTGGTCGCCTGCGCCTGTCGCGATATCTTGGAAAGCATTATTCATTTCATCAAAAGAGGACCCGTCTTCTTCACCGGACTTGGTAATGGATTGCAAATGCTCAGTAACCAAGGTGACTTGCTTCAATGCCTTCTCCCGCTGTTCTTGCTGCAGGGCAAGGAATTGCTCCGCTTGTGACCTAGCCTCGAACATGCTCTTGTTCATATAGCCGGACACTTTCAGAGCAGCGAACATTAAGACGCTAATTAAGATGAAATAAATGATATAGGTCGGGGCAACCTTGGGATCCAAGTGAAGGGCATCTTTTTGGGCTACAAACATATAACAAATAAGGAAAAGTCCCCAGGCAGCGCTGATCAGCCACGGAATCATTCGCATGAAAATAAGCGCCATAATCATCAGATAGTAAATGGAGAATATATTGGTGATATCGGCATTGGCCATGAGCTGAACCGTCGTGCTGACACCGCTAGCGACAATGGCGAAATAACATAAATAGTGGATGAGTTTTCTGCTGAAATGCAAATAACCATAAATCACTAAAATCGCAGTTTCAAAGATAATGGTAAATTTCATTTTCATGTCCATTGTGCTTGCGCCTAAAGTGAAAATGCTCATGTAAATCATCAATGTAGTGGCAGCAATCGCTAAAAACACAACAAAATTTCTTCGAATTACATCCTTGTCTCTCAGTGATACCTGTGAATTGTTAGTTTGATTTTGCCCGAATAGGCTTGTCGAAAAACTCACCGCAACCCCCTGCTTTCTGTCGAAAATTGTCGTCTTCATCTATGTTAAGTTCATTCTGCGCAGCCCGCCGGAATTCCTCTTCATTTCGTTCCATGGAAGTGACATACTCTGGGCCATTCTTCCATATACTCTATCAGCAAAGCAAAATGATAGAATAAGCGGAGGGATCATCGGATGCGCTTTCAGGTACAACGTGCAGCCATTTGGCAGAAACGAATTCAAATTACGTTAGTAGTTCTATTACTAGTCTCTCTCTTTTCCTATGTGATCCCAGTGCAAGCTGCCGACGATGCGAATGAGGGGCAAGATCTTTATCACAAACTGCAAACAGGCAAGCGACTTGCGGATGAGAAGAATGAGAAGACGTATGAAACACCGGAGCAGCCAACCGTATATTTGACGTTTGATGATGGTCCGAGCAAGCTGACCTCGCAAGTATTGGATATTTTGGAGAAAGAGGATGTGAAAGCTACGTTTTTCGCACTTGGCGAACAGGCGAAAGCGCATCCGGATTTGGTCAAAAGAATTGTGAAAGAAGGACATACCCTAGGCAATCATTCCTATAATCATGTATATAAAGAGCTCTATAGCGATTTTCAAACGTTTTGGGATCAAGTGCAGCGCAGCGAAGAGGTATTCGCAGATATCGCGGATGTGCGGCCGCAACTGGTTCGTGCTCCAGGGGGGACCTATACGAATTTCGATGCCTATTACTACTACTTCCTGGAACAAGCAGGTTACACAACCGTGGATTGGAATGTAGATAGCGGCGATTCCAAAAGAGCGCATGTCCCCGTTAATGAAATTTGGCAAACCGTGAAAAATTCGCCGCTTGAGCATGAGATCACCGTTTTATTCCATGATGGCACCGGGCATGAATCGACAGTAGAGGTATTGCCGCAAGTCATCGCTTATTATAAAAAGTTAGGCTACGCCTTCGCTCCGCTTACGACGCAAGTGAAGCCTAAGCAATTCTCACTCGGGAAACCGAAGTGGTCAAGGAACATGAGCCTGTCGCACTTTCAAGCGCTCCTGAAGGAAACGCAGCAGTATGCTGTAGCTCATCTGCCTCAGCCCGATTCAAGCCAGCTAGAAGCGGAGCAGCAGCTTATCCAACAGACCAAGGTGGCGAGGGAAGAAACGGCGCGAATCTTATCCGCACAATCGGCTATACCTCTGGAGGTCCATATCTCGGGAGGCAGCAGCTTCACTTTGGAGCCGACAGAGTATCAGTTGTGCGCGAATCGGATTGAATTGCCGCTGCGTTTTCTCATTGAGAAAATAGGGGGGGATGTCCAGTGGCAGGCAGAGACGAAGACGGCTAACGCGCATTATGGGGTCTATGATCTGGAATATGATTTATCGGCTCGAAGCATCAGGCTATATACGTTGGGGACGCTTTCTGCTTCCTATTCTTTGGCGGACATGGAACTGCTGGAAGGGAAAATTATTGTGCCGTTGCGCAAAACGATAGATTTGTTAGGCGGTCGAATTACAGATTCTGTCATTGAACCAAGCAGACGCGAAGTGTCAATGACTTTCCGCCAGTTCTATTTATTCAAAGAGACTAGCAGTCTTGTAAAAAACTCTCTCTTTGCCATGGGGGGATAATGTCTAAAATAGTAGAGGGATGGAAAAACTAGAAGCATACCTTATAAAGGAGGCTTCTTGTCTATGGCGTCAGAAACCCGGATATTCGATCAGCCACAGCCTCTTGTGGAACGGATGATCATGAACGTAGAGAAAGTTATTGTTGGCAAAAGAGAAACGATTGAACAGGCTTTCATTGCCATGCTGAGCGGCGGCCACCTCTTGCTGGAGGACGTGCCGGGTGTGGGCAAAACGATGCTCGTGCGCGCTTTGGCTAAGACGATTGGTTGCGAGTTTAAGAGAATTCAGTGTACCCCGGATTTATTGCCTTCGGATGTGACAGGGGTGTCCGTGTTTAATGCGAAATCAGGGGATTTTGAATTTCGTCCTGGTCCTTTAATGACGCCAATTGTATTGGCAGATGAATGCAACCGCACCTCTCCTAAGACGCAATCGGCTTTCTTGGAGGCGATGGAGGAGAAGCGGGTAACGATTGACGGGATTAGTTATGAGTTGCCCAAACCCTTCGTTCTGCTGGCAACGCAAAATCCGGTCGATTACGAAGGGACTTACGCGCTGCCGGAAGCGCAGATGGATCGTTTCATGATGAGGCTGACGCTTGGCTATCCAACTGCGGAGCAGGAAATTCTGATGCTGGATCGGTTTCAGGATCGCCAGCCCTTGGATCATCTGAAGCCGGTAATCGTACAGGATGAGTTCGTTCAGCTGCAAAAAGAAGCCGCAACGGTTCATGTCGATAACACGTTAAAAGAATTCATTGTCCGTCTTGCCGTAGCGACGAGAGCTCATGCTGATTTGTACTTGGGCGCAAGTCCAAGAGCTTCCTATGCGCTGATGCGCGCTTCCCAAACATCCGCTTACATGAAGGGCAGAAGTTTTGTAGTGCCCGACGATATTAAAAATCTAGTGCTTCCTGTCTGGGCGCATCGACTTCTACTGACCTCAGAAGCTCGTATGACCGGCAAATCGGCTGATACGATTTTGTCCGGTTTGATTGCAGCGTTGCAAACTCCTGTTCTTCGTTATGTTTCTTCGAAGTAGGGGGCCTGTCTATGAAAAGCTGGGGTAAATCATTGCTGCTCATGGTTGGGTGTGTGCTCGCTGTTTGTTTGGCCTATTGGCAGGGCGGATTCGCCGCTTGGTATTTGGGAATTTGTTTGCTGCTGATTTGGCTGCAAGCTGGCCTATTTTACGTGTTTGCGCTGCAAGGATTGACGGTCAGCAGACACCTGTCCAGTGAAGTACTCCTTTCGGGGGAGGAAGTAAAGGTTCGATTAGGCGTCAAGTATCGGGCGCGCATGCCCTTGCCTTGGATTGTCATGCGGGAGAATTGGGTCCATGAAGGAAGCGGAGCGAAATTGAGTTACAGCAAGCTGCTGTTCCCGTGGTTTCAATCTGAATTAGTGCTGCATTACAAAATAACCGGTCTGATGCGCGGCGTGTATCGTTTCGCGGGTTTTGAGGCCGTATCCGGTGATTTGTTTGGTTTTGCTATTCGCAAAGTTCATCGCGATGATCTGCATCGGTGTTTGGTTTATCCGCGGCCCGCTAGCTTGGACCGATCGGTCATGATGTTCCAGGCCGAGGATGGCGAGGTGCCTGCTGCCCGCGGCCCCAAATCCGAGACGCCGCTGGTCAGCGGCGTGCGTGAGTATGTCAGCGGTGATCCCTATCACCGCATCCACTGGAAGTCCACAGCCCGGCTAAGCCGGCTGATGGTCAAAGACCCCGAGCAAGCCTCATCCGCGAAGCGGATGCTGCTGCTCGATGCCGCGCCTGCGGCGGGTCCAGCGGAGGCGGCGCAGCCGCTGCTGGAGAAGGGCGTTGCCCTTGCGGCGGGCTTCTTCGAAGCCGCGGCGGGCGGGCGCGAGAGCTGCGGCTTCGCCAGCAGCTCGAACAGCCGGCGAATCGCTCCGACGATTCGCCCTGATCTGCCGCTCGCGTACGAAGTACTCGCGAGCGTGGGCGGCAAGCCCGCCCTGAGCTTTCCTGACCTCGTCAGGAAAGAAGCGGCGGCCTTGCCGCTGGATACGTCGATGCTGTGCATCACATCGACGCTGGATTTGGCGCTGGTGCGCGCGATCGCAGATAGCGGCACCAAGCGCCGGTCCGTGCACGTGATCTACGTGCACGCGCGGCCCTCTCTCTCGGTCGCCGAGAGAGAAGGGGCTTCTCAGCTGCAGGCCGCAGGCTGCAGCTTCACGGAAGTGCCGCATCCGCTGAGCCAGTGGCCCAAGCAAGGGGGTGTTGCGGATGCAACCGCTTGAACCGCGCCGCGCAGGCGCTCCTTCACACGCTTCCCGCCCCGCCGCCATCCCATCACGTCCAATCTTCCGGGCAAGCGCGATTCCGCAAGCATCTCTAACCACACCAAGCACGTTCTTCCGCGACTGCCTTATCTCACTGCTGCTTTTTCTGCTCATCTCGGAATGGCTTCGCCCATTGGCTTGGATGGCAGACGCTGACATCCAGACCGGCCCGATTCTAGTCGTGTTCGGGATTTGCATCGCGATAGATTGCTGCAAAGTTCCACTGGTCTGGGCATGGATGTCCAAAGTCGTGGTCATCGTGCTTTTCATAGGATTTATGTTTGATCGCAACGGGTTTCTGAGCGGAGCATGGGTCATCGATTTGGTGAGCATGCTTTCTCAGGATATCGGACACCTTGCGCGAGCTCATTTTGACCTCATCAGCGGTCAGTTGCGCACGTTGTTGTTTCTGCTCGGCTGGTCGCTGTTGATTTCCGTAGTGCAGGCGCTTATGCTGCAAAGGCAACACAGCCTGTGGTTTGTCGGGACAACCCTTATCTATTTGGTGCTGCTGCAATTAATGTTAGGTGCGGATACGGTACCGGGGATTATGCGCACCATCGGCTATGGCTTATTTCTTCTGGCCCTGCTCAACCTCTCGCGAATTGAACAAACCTATGGGTTTGCATCTGTACGCCCAGGCAGCTTCTTTCAATGGCTTGCTGTGAGTTTCGTCTTTGTTGCTGCACTTGCTGGTGCGGGTTGGTTCTCCGCGAAACAGGCGGAGCCAACTCATTTAATGAAACCAGTTAGTTGGGGTTATCTATATGATCGTATGTTCGAGTTATACAATGGTGATATGGCAGCTAGCACGGCAATAGCCAAATCTGGGTACGGGCAGGACGATTCCTCCCTCGGAGGTCCACTCCAGGTGGACACGACAACCGTATTTACAGCCAAAACCTCCGAATTAACGTACTGGCGGGGAGAATCCAAAAACGTTTACGACGGCAAAGGTTGGACCCAAACCAGTGTTACACCGGAACCGCTCAGATCGAATGAGGCAGCGGGTACGAACCGGGTGATTACACAGGAAGTATTATGGAGCGACAAATCGCCGAGTAAACAACTATTCCTTGGTGGGAAACTGCAGGGCATCGACATGCTCTTAACCGAGAAAGGAAAACCGCTGTCACCGGATTTCTTGCTGGTGTCCGCCGCTTCAGGCAAAATATCTCTTCCGGAGATCATGGATTCCTTATCGTATTACAAAGTCACCGTCCAACCCGTGCAAGTTGATCCGATTCTGCTAAGTACAGATACAACCAGCTATCCGGCTGGACTTGCAAGTGAGTATCTACAACTTCCGGCTTCCTTGCCGCGGACCGTACGCAGTTTGGCTGAGCAGGTGACAGCGAGCAGTCCGACGCCATTTGCCAAAGCCGTAGCGATTGAACAGTATTTGAGCCACACCTATCCCTATAGTTTGGGAAAATCGACGCATCCCAGCCGCAATGAGGATTTCGTCAGCCACTTCCTATTCGTTGATCAAACGGGGTATTGTGATCATTTTTCAACTTCAATGGTCGTCATGCTTCGTTCCGTAGGTGTTTCGGCCCGTTGGGTCAAAGGATTTGCGCCCGGTACGCTGCTGAAGGGAAGCGAGGATGAACAGCTCAAGGAAGTGGCGGTCGGCAATCAGGATGCGCACTCGTGGGTAGAGGTGTACTTTCCCTCCGCTGGGTGGGTGCCTTTTGAACCTACGCCGGGTTTCTCAGGGATGTCTTCGGATAATCCACAAGAGATTTTGACGACGGAGGCCATGGCTCGATCTGAAATGACAGCCTCTCTGGCCAACATCACGAAACCGAACCGATTTACAGCAAATCCGCGTGAATGGCTTCAAACAACGAAGGAGACACTTATTCATATCGCCAATAGGTATCAGCAAGTATTCATGATCCTCATCGGCTGCTGCTTCTTATTTGCGGGTCTTGTTCTACTGCTCAGGCGAAAAGGTTATCTGTATGCTGGACGGCTCCATGTTCCCTTTTACATAAACAGGCCATCTGATTCCCATCCCTTGATCCCTTATATGGATCGATTATGGATGCAATTGTTTCGCAAGTATGGCCTGAAATCCAAAGATCAAACGATCCGTGAGTATATCGGAGCCTTGAAATCCCTTCGTCCTGCCCAGCAGCAAGCCTTATTGTCGTTTGCCCAGATCTACGAAAGCGTGCGTTATGATTCCGCTCATTCGCTGCCCTATTCGAAGCGGGAAATCACGGCAATTTGGAAAGCCATTCAAAAGACACATTAAACCCCTTTACATCCTAGGTACCTAATGTTTAAAATTAGTACCTATAAATAGCGATTAAGGGACAAGCCCACTCGCTATGAAATTAGGAGGAACGGATAATGAGTAAACCGAGTGAAATGATCGTCGTTTTAGATTTTGGAGGCCAATATAACCAACTGATTGCCAGACGGATTCGTGATTTGGGCGTATACAGCGAATTGCTGCCGCATAATACCACGGTTGACAAAATTCGTGAGCTTCAGCCTAAGGGGATTGTGTTCTCAGGCGGTCCGGCAAGTGTATACGGAGAAGGAGCTCCAGCTGTAGATTCAGCCATTTTCGATTTGGGCATTCCGATTTTGGGGATTTGCTACGGCATGCAGCTGATTGCTCACCAACTGAACGGTAAAGTAGAACGCGCGCATACGCGTGAATACGGCAAAGCAGATCTTTCCTTTTCGAACGAAAGCCCGCTGGTTAAAGGTCTGGATGCGAAGCAAACGGTCTGGATGAGTCACGGTGACCACGTTTCCGTTCTTCCGGATGGCTTCGTGATCGAAGCGAGCACGGATTCCCTGCCGATTGCGGCTATGAGCAACCGTGAGCGCAACATTCACGCAGTTCAATTCCACCCGGAAGTTCGTCACTCCCTGCAAGGGAACGAAATGATCCATAACTTCATCTATGGCGTTTGCGGTTGCGAAGGCGACTGGACGATGTCCTCTTTCGTGGAAGATATGATCAAAGAGCTTCGTCAAGAGGTTGGCGACAAGAAAGTGCTATGCGCACTTAGCGGCGGCGTAGATTCATCCGTTGTAGCTATTTTGCTGCATAAAGCTATTGGTGCCCAACTGACGTGTATGTTCATTGATCATGGCTTGCTGCGTCAAGGCGAGGCAGAGAGCGTTATGGACACATTTGTCGGTAAATTCGATATGAAAGTGGTTAAAATCGATGCGCGTGACCGTTTCCTCGGCAAGCTTGCCGGTGTGGACGATCCGGAACAAAAGCGTAAAATCATCGGCACGGAGTTCATCCGTGTATTCGAAGAAGAGTCCGCTCAATTCGACGACTTCACGTTCTTGGCGCAAGGCACGCTTTACACGGATATCGTAGAGAGCGGTACAGCGACGGCTCAAACGATCAAATCCCATCATAATGTCGGCGGCCTGCCGAAAGATATGAAGTTCAAGCTGATCGAGCCGCTCAAAACTTTGTTCAAAGACGAAGTGCGCAAAGTCGGCGAAGAGTGCGGTCTTCCTTCCGCGATCGTCTGGAGACAACCTTTCCCAGGTCCGGGTCTAGCGATTCGTGTGCTTGGCGAAGTAACCGAGGACAAGCTGAAAATCGTCCGCGAATCCGATGCCATCCTGCGCGATGAAATCGCCAAAGCTGGCTTGGACCGTGAGATCTGGCAGTACTTCACAGCCCTTCCTGGCATGAAAAGCGTCGGCGTTATGGGCGATGCCAGAACATACTCCTACACCGTAGGCATTCGCGCCGTAACTTCCATCGACGGAATGACAGCCGACTGGGCGCGTATTCCGTGGGATGTGCTGGAGAAAATCTCGGTTCGTATCGTGAACGAAGTTGAGAATGTAAACCGTATTGTGTACGACATTACGTCGAAGCCGCCTGCTACGATTGAGTGGGAATAGGCTGCAACAATAGAATGCCAAAATACTCCCTTTTATTTGCGTTGTTTAGCAAATAGAAGGGAGTTTTTATATAAGAGTTTATATGTTTTGGAGTGAACGCGGAGTTCCTCCAGCTGCCTCGTGAGGACGTAAGGGAACTACGGTCCGCTATTCTAGCCAAAAGTGTCAGTATCGGGAAGTTGAGGGAACTACAGTACGTTATTTTGTTGTTTTGTGGGGATTTTTACTCTTTTTGTGGAAATAAGACCCTGTAGTTCCGCTATACCCCTCGCATCCCTACTTTTTGCCTAATTAGCGTCCCCTAGTTCCCTTACTAGGTTTTGCCGCTAAGAAGAGGCTGATCGAGCAGAGCGGCGAAGCCATATTTCTTATGACCAAAATCAAAGAACTGATCGTGGAAAAGAAAACAGTTATTTTTCATCCTTAGAAAGGATTAACTCATTAACGCGTAAAGTTGTATTATCTACACACAAATAAACTTCATTGCAGGCTTTGGAGAAATACTTCAAGACGTTTGAATTTAGTAATTGGTTAGAGAATAACCAATTAGGATAAAGTTGCACATATTTCTTATCAGAATACATTCCTTTTATATGATTCCATATTTCACCGAATTCCTGAATATGATTTTGGGTTACCAAATCTTCATAAATAGGCGCCTCAAATTTGCGGCTTAATTTTACATACCTAATATTACCGGATGAAATAGATACTCCGTGATACTCTTCGATGTTACGATACGCACATTTAGAAAATGACAAAGTAGTTTTCTGATCTTTTCTTCATTTAGATTTATATAATCTGTCAGTGTTATGATGATACAGATTTCCGTTGTTTTAAATATATATGGAGCGATATAATATTCTGGTAATGGGGATAATTTATCTTCAATTTCATTTGTGGGTGGAACAGCTGAAAAGTGAGTATCTACATATTGAAAATACTCAGTTTTAGTTTTTTGTTTTAGAAGACTGCTATCCATATCTTCAAAATAGATCATTAATGCAACTCCTTAATTTGTGGATCCCAATAAAGCACCAGTAAGGTTCTCAGTTACCTTAGTGAGATGAACATATTTGATTTATACAAATTTATGAAATAATTTCACTAATTAACAATGATACCTCTTGCGTTTCAAATAATAAACCTAAAACATGTAGAAATTTGTTTGAATTCATTTAGACGTTCTCCGTTCGTATCGTGAACGAAGTTGAGAATGTAAACCGTATTGTGTACGACATTACGTCGAAGCCGTCTGCTACGATTGAGTGGGAATAGGATAGTCAGAAAAGACGAACGTTATGGGAAAAAATACCCTTGGAATGTTCGTCTTTTTTATTGACAGCAGCTTAGTTCCCTACTAAAATGTGAAATGGATAACAGTTTTTCGTATAATCTTGGGGATTGGCCCGAGAGTTTCTACGAGATCACCGCAAATGATCTGGCTACGAAAAAAAGGAACGGTATCTGTATGAGTTACTACTACACTTTGCACCTAGCATCGAAGGCAGCTCTCATATAGAAGCTCCTTTTTCGTACCCGGAATCAGCATTACGATTCCGGGTTTTTTGCTGTTCCCCACCATACGTTTAGGAGGAGTAGGAAGATGGATCGCTTTTTTAAACTGAAACAAAACGGTACGACCGTAAGAACAGAAATCATGGCGGGGATTACTACGTTCATGACGATGGCTTACATCCTAGCAGTAAACCCGGACGTGCTTAGTGCTTTTAAATCGGGGGCTACCGGCGGTGACTGGACTTCGATTTTCTTGGCTACAGCGATTGCGGCGGGTGTAATGACCATTGCGATGGGATTGTTCGTTAATTTTCCTGTAGCGTTAGCTCCGGGAATGGGCCTCAATGCTTATTTCGCAACGATTATTTTAACTTCG
>NZ_CP091881.1:7952500-8172500 GCF_022163125.1 Paenibacillus sp. HWE-109
GCAAAAACACAGGTCTGTGCGAAGCCGCAAGGCGAAGTATACGGGCTGACGCCTGCCCGGTGCTGGAAGGTTAAGAGGAGTGGTTAGGGGCAACCCGAAGCTATGAATTGAAGCCCCAGTAAACGGCGGCCGTAACTATAACGGTCCTAAGGTAGCGAAATTCCTTGTCAGGTAAATTCTGACCCGCACGAATGGCGTAACGACTTGGGCGCTGTCTCAACGAGAGATCCGGTGAAATTTTAATACCTGTGAAGATGCAGGTTACCCGCGACAAGACGGAAAGACCCCATGGAGCTTTACTGCAGCTTGATATTGGACTTTGGTACGATCTGTACAGGATAGGTGGGAGCCTTTGAAGCCTGAGCGCCAGCTTGGGTGGAGGCGCCGTTGGGATACCACCCTGATCGTATCGGAGTTCTAACCTGGTACCGTGATCCGGTATGGGGACAGTGTCAGGTGGGCAGTTTGACTGGGGCGGTCGCCTCCTAAAATGTAACGGAGGCGTTTAAAGGTTCCCTCAGAATGGTTGGAAATCATTCGCAGAGTGCAAAGGCATAAGGGAGCTTGACTGCGAGACCTACAAGTCGAGCAGGGACGAAAGTCGGACTTAGTGATCCGGTGGTACCGAATGGAAGGGCCATCGCTCAACGGATAAAAGCTACCCTGGGGATAACAGGCTTATCTCCCCCAAGAGTCCACATCGACGGGGAGGTTTGGCACCTCGATGTCGGCTCATCGCATCCTGGGGCTGAAGTAGGTCCCAAGGGTTGGGCTGTTCGCCCATTAAAGCGGTACGCGAGCTGGGTTCAGAACGTCGTGAGACAGTTCGGTCCCTATCTGTCGCGGGCGTAGGAAATTTGAGAGGAGCTGTCCTTAGTACGAGAGGACCGGGATGGACGTACCGCTGGTGTACCAGTTGTCTCGCCAGAGGCATAGCTGGGTAGCTATGTACGGAGGGGATAAGCGCTGAAAGCATCTAAGCGCGAAGCCCCCCTCAAGATGAGATTTCCCAGTATGTAAGACCCCTTGTAGACGACGAGGTTGATAGGTTCGAGGTGGAAGTGCGGCAACGTATGCAGCTGACGAATACTAATCGGTCGAGGGCTTAACCAATAAACCTAAATGTTACTTTACGCACGTTTCGTATCTAGTTTTCAAGGCGCAAATCACGCTTTGACTGTTTGGTGATGATGGCGGAGGGGACCCACGCGTTCCCATCTCGAACACGACCGTTAAGCCCTCCAGCGTCGATGGTACTTGAACCGCAGGGTTCTGGGAGAGTAGAACGTTGCCAAGCAGCTAAGAAACCTTACAAGGAGAAATCCTCGTAAGGTTTTTTCTGTTTAGTTGATCTGCTTAGCAGGTCAAACTAGCAATAGAAGTCTTTAGAGACTCCTATTGCCATTAAAAACAGTCCAATTTGATAAATAGCAGTTTCTAGAGACTGCTATCCGGTCAAAATGGGCAAAAAATCAGGCAAAACATACGAATAAGAGCCTCCAAAGGCTCTTATTCACAGCAGAATGGCATAATAAATCTTGATAAGAGTCCCGAAGGGTTACTACTTAGGTCCCCTTATTCAAACCCCTAAAAATTGGTTAAGAATACTTAACGAATTTAATGGAGAAGAGGGATCAGGATGAAAATGAGCCTCGAAGAAATCAAACAAATTAGCCACAGTAGTCCAGATCAAATCGAGAAGGTCATTACGAAACTGCTAGAACGGATCACTGAACTGGAAAACAGAGTAGCCGAGTTGGAGCGCCAGCTAGGGCTTAACAGCAAGAATAGTAGCAAGCCGCCTTCAAGTGACGGGTTTCGTAAGCCCGCAAACTCCCGCATCGCTGGTGGCAAAAAGGGAGCACCCCTAGGTCATGAAGGACACACACTTAGTATGGTGGATGATCCGGATGCCATCCTCGACTTTTGCCTAACTACCTGCCCTGCGTGTCATGCTCCAATGGACCAGGAGAACTGTATAGGCTACGACCGGCGTCAGCAGATCGATCTGCCTGAACCACGCATCCAGACAACCGAGTTTCGCGCTCATACGAGCTGCTGCCCGCAGTGTAGCGGGGTTCATCAGGCTGCTTTTCCGTCGCATGTCAGCGCCTCTGTCCAATATGGAGCTGGTGTTACGGGCTGGATCGTGTATGTGAGTGCGTACCATATGATTCCACTGAAAAGGGTGAGCGAGATGTTTGCGGACCTGACCGGGCATTCGCTGAGCGAGGCTACGGTCATCGCCCATTTGAAGAAATCGCACAAGCAGCTAGGTCCCTATGAGGAACAAATTCGCCAAAACCTGCTGAATGCCGATGTTTTGCACGCTGATGAAACCGGCATTCACGTCGATGGCAAACAGCGATGGCTGCACACCCTCTCTAATGTGGACTGGACGTTCCAGGCGGTTCACGAAAACCGGGGCACCCTCGCTTTTGATGCCATCGGTCTGCTGCCGGCTTACTCGGGCATTCTAGTGCATGACTGCAACGGGCCGTATTTTAAAGAAAAATACACGTTCCAGCATGCCTTATGCAATGCGCACTTACTGCGGGAATGCCAAGGAATCGCCGATTATGATCATCACCAGTGGGCCGTGCAGATGAAACGCTTGCTACAAGTAGCCTGGCGTCTCACGCTAGCCGCCCGTAAAGTCTTGTGCTGCTTAGCTCCGAGTACGGTTAAATGGCTAGAGAATTGGTACGATGACATCCTGCAGCAGGGCGAGCTGGAATGGAATCAAGGGCGTACCAAAGCCAAAACCGGACCGCAAGGCAGGCAAAGCAAAAGTAAATCGGCCAATCTGGGTGAACGTTTCCGTCGTCACAAGGAACCGATTCTCCGGTTTATTCAAGATGTCCGTGTTCCTTTTGACAACAATGTCGCCGAACGAGACTTGCGGATGGCCAAGGTCAAAGCCAAAGTCTCCGGCTTATTCCGTACCTGGGACGGGGCTCATCAGTTCGCCCGCGCGCGCGGCTTCATTTCAACCCTTCGTAAACAAAATTTACCTGTACTCTCGACGCTTATTGTTACTTTTCGTGGGGAGTTTCGTTTTCCGCGTTTGGAAGAAGGTAAGTAGTAACCCCGAAGGACTCTTATCTGCCACATGCTTCAGCAAGCTAAGCATGTTAATGAGTCTGTTTATTTTTCAGTCGGGTGCCAATAACAGGAGGAAACTTTGTCATTTTTACAAAAATGCGGATAGAAGCATAGAAAGTGAGGAATTTTAGTTTACAATTAGCTGGCTAGGTTGGAGAGAGATAGGAGTGAGACGATTGGCAAATGCCTATGTGCAGATCGGAGTGGCGATGCTTCGGACAGGGATTTTGGGATATGGCGGGGGGCCGTCGATTGTGCCGTTGGTTCGGCATGAGGCGGTTACACGGTTTAAGTGGATGAAGGACGAGGAATTTATGGAAGTACTGGCGATTGCCAATACACTGCCTGGGCCAATTGCAACGAAGTTGGCTGGATATTTAGGCTATCGATTGAAAGGAACAGGGGGCGCGGTTATCGGACTGCTAGCGCATATTGTTCCAACTTGTGTCGCTATGGTGGGGTTGTATTCGTTCATTAATTTCTTTAGTAATTCGCAAGTTATTAAAGGGATGATTGCCGCGGTAGTGCCGATTGTGGCTGTTATGCTGGGGGTCATGGCCTATGAGTTTGGCGAGAAAGCGATCAAGGGATTAGGCTGGGCAGCAGGCATTACTTTCTTTGTTATCTCTTTCCTGCTGTTGCAGACTTTCGCGGTGCATCCGGCTATTGTGATTTTCTTGTTTCTCTTTTACGGTGCTTTTCATCATAAGGTAAAGGACAAGTGGAACAAAGGCAAGAAGCAGCTTGGCAAAGGTGATGGCGCATGATGGACTGGTGGCAGTTATTCGTTAGTTTTTTCCTGGCTAATGTATTCGGATATGGCGGCGGGCCTTCATCGATTCCTCTGATGTATCAAGAAATTGTGCCGAATCATGCGTGGATGACGAGCAGTGAGTTTTCCAATATGCTAGCGCTCGGAAACGCGCTCCCCGGTCCGATTGCAACGAAGATTGCGGCATATGTCGGCTTCCAAATCGGGGGTTGGGTGGGTGTGTTGATTGCTGTCGGGGCAACGGTCGTTCCGTCGATTATTGCGCTTATTATTTTGCTTAATATTTTGCATAAATATAAACAATCCCCTGTTATTAAAGGGATGACATTGCTGGTTCAGCCAGTGATTGCGATTATGATGGTATTGGTTACGTGGAGCAGTTTGGTGGAATCGACAAAGACGATTGGCTACCTCCAATTTTTTGGAATTGCGGCAGTTGCCTTCTACCTGATTCAGAAACGAAAGATACATCCTGCCTTTGTTATTGTCGCTGGCTTCGTCTACGGCGGGATTTTTCTATCGTAAGTGACGGGAGAATTTGGATGGAAGCACAAAGTTGAAACCATTTTTCGTACATATAGCTAATTCGATGTGATGTTAATTGACGTAAATTTAACCTGAACGTATAGTGAGGAAAATAGGTGCAAAGCAGGCATTTCGATTTCTTATAAGACGGTATCCAGAAACAGCATATCCCTGGTTGGGAGATGCTGTTTTGAGTATATAAGGGTCTTTTTAGGACGGAAAAGGAGGGGCTCATATGAATAAAACAGAGGCTTATTCCGTTGAAATGGTTCAAATCGTCAAACAATTTGGTTCCGTGCTAGCTAACAATCAGGTAGATTTCCGGGCAAAAGCTGGAGAGATTCATGCCTTGCTAGGGGAGAATGGCGCAGGGAAAAGCACGATGATGTGCATGCTCTCGGGCGTATATCGACCAACCAGCGGAGATATTCTGATCCGTGGAGAGAAGGTGCGCATTCGCTCTCCCAAGGATGCGATGAAGCAGGGGATTGACATGGTGTTTCAGAATTTTCGGCTTGTGCAGACGCTAACGGCAGCCGAAAATATTGTGCTTGGTGAGACCTCCTCCTTCTGGCGAGGCCCGGGTTGGCTCGCAAGGAAGTCCGAGGAAATCGAGGCGATCTCGCAGCATTTTGGTCTACCGTTCCCGGTAGATCGGCCGATCTGGCAGTTATCCGTGGGGGAGCAGCAGCGGGTTGAGATTGTGAAGACGCTGTATCGCGGCGCGGATTTGATTATTTTGGATGAGCCGACCTCGGTGTTGACGCCAGGTGAGGTCGATCAATTGTTTGAGACGCTGAACCGGATGACATCGGAAGGCAAAACGGTTATTATGACGACGCACAAGTTGAAGGAAGTCATGTTTGCCGCGGATCGGATCTCGGTGATGCGCAAAGGTCAAATGATTGCCGCCATGGCGAAATCAGCCACAAGTGAACGGGATTTGGCGCAGCTCATGGTCGGTCAAGAGAGCCTGGTGAGCCTGGAAAGCCGAGCTGTCGTAAGAGAGACAACACAAGGCAATCCAATGCTTGTGGTGAATGGTCTTGATGTATATGCGGATCATGGACGCAAAGTGCTGGATGGGCTTTATTTTCAAGTGAATGAAGGTGAAATTGTCGGCGTGGCCGGAGTCTCCGGCAATGGACAAAAAGAGCTGGCTGAGGTGCTCACAGGGCTGCGTACATGGAAGCAGGGCGAAGTCAGTTTCGCTGGAAAGGCCTTACGCAATGGATCGGTGCGCACAGCGATTGACCTGGGAATCGCCCATGTGCCGGAGAATCGCATGAAGAGCGGTTTGGCTGGCAGCCTGGGTTCGGTGGATAACCTGCTGGTCAAAACGTATCGCTCCCAAGCGCGCTCACGATTCGGCTTGTTGCGCGCGGGGAGCAACCGGAGTTGGTCGCAGAAGCTTATTGAACGATTTGATGTGAAGACATCCAGTCTGGAGGCGCCTGTTCAATATATGTCGGGGGGCAACCAACAGAAGCTGCTTTTGGCCAGAGAGATCGATCAAGATCCGAAGCTCATGGTCGCTGTACATCCGACACAAGGGCTTGATGTTGGAGCTACGGCGGGTGTTCATGCGTTATTGGAGGATCTGCGGAGGAAGGGACGTTCGGTGCTGCTGATTTCGGAGGATCTGGATGAAATACTGCATTTGGCTGATCGGATTCTCGTGATGTACGGTGGGCGTATTGTGGGTGATTTATTGCGGGAAGAAGCGGACCGGGAATATATTGGTCTGTTAATGGCAGGATCGGAGGAGGATGCGGGATGAGTGAACAACAAACAGCAGGCGCACTTCCAGTTGACAATAAAGCTGTGAAACGCGAAACAAGCTTTCGGATGCCCTACCGTTTGGAGATTGATCCAACTGGGCGCGACAGTCCATGGTGGGTAACACTTGCTGCAATTATACTGGCGCTTATCGCCTGCGGCATCTTTATCTCTCTTAATGGCATGAATCCCATTGCGGTCTACGGCAAAATGCTGAACGGAGCATTCGGCTCCACCTTCGGGCTGACTGAGACTCTGGTGAAGGCAATTCCGCTTCTGCTGTGCGGCATCGGGGTATCTTTTGCTTACCGCATCTCGGTATGGAACATTGGGGCGGAAGGGCAGTTTTTGGCGGGAGCGATGGCAGCAACGGCAATTACGGTTTATTTTCCACATTTGCCGATGTACGTGTCTATTCCGGTTATGCTATTGGCAAGTATGGCAGCAGGAGGTGTCTGGGGTTTGCTTACGGCGATTCCAAAGACCTTTTTTCAAGTCAATGAACTCATCACTTCGTTAATGCTCAATTATGTGGCTCTGCTTGCCTTGAATTATGCCGTATTCGGTCCGTGGAAAGATCCAAAAGGCTTTAACTTCCCAGGATCACCAATGTTTACAGCTGCACAATCGCTGCCTACTTGGGGGACTTCCAGGCTGCATTTGGGGATTATTTTCGCGGTGGCAGCGCTGCTGCTTTATGCTTTTGTGATTCGCTATACGCGTTATGGCTATGAATTGCGTCTGATTGGTGCGAATGCGGAAGCCGCGAGGCATGCAGGAATTCGTATTTCCAAACATGTACTTATCGTAATGATGATCAGCGGCGCATTGGCCGGACTTGCAGGAATGAGCGAGGTTTCCGGTGTGGCGCATCGCCTTATGTATGGGATATCACCTGGGTATGGTTACACGGCTATTATTGTCGCTTGGTTGGCAAAGCTGAATCCGCTGAGTTTAGTAGTCTCGTCAGTGCTCTTCGGAGGGCTGATTGTGGGTGGTTATAGTGTGCAAACGATTGGACTTCCGTCATCGACTTCATCCATGATTCAAGGGGCTATTCTGTTTTTCCTCATTGCGGGGGGAATGGCCGGGAAATTCCGGATACGCAGCAATCGCTGATGAAGTCAGCATCCAATTCACGCTGGAAAGGGGATGACGAGTCGTGGAAATGCTCACACAAATACTGATTTCCGCCATTTCTTCCGGTACTCCGCTGCTTATAGCGGTACTAGGCGGAATTCTGATCGAAAGATCCGGCATTACACAGCTTGGTGCTGAAGGCTTGATGTTGATGGGGGCTGTGATTTCGTGCTTGATGTTTATTCATACAGGCAGTTTGGCGTTGACCCTTCTCTGTGTATTGGCGGTGAGCGGAGTGCTTGGGCTGCTGCATGGGTTTCTATGCGTAACTCTGCATGCCAATCAGGTTGTTTGCGGTTTGGCCATGACGATATTCGGAGCAGGGCTTAGTGCTTATTTGGGTAAACCAGTGAGTGGAAAGCCGCTGGCGGGCGCAGTTCCCAAGCTGGACTTGCCTTGGCTGGAGCCGGTGCCATTGCTGGGCAACATATTTGCACATTTGGATCTGTTCACCTGGTTTAGCTTCGTGCTGGTCATTGCCATGCATTTGTTTATTCATCGCACCTCCTGGGGACTGCATCTTCGGGCAGTCGGCGATAATCCGGCTACGGCAGATGTTATGGGCATTCCTGTTATTGCGATTCGCTACGCTTGTATTGTAATTGGATCCATGTTGATCGGTATTGGTGGAGCAGATTTGCTGCTCGTTTACACGCCTACATGGAATGAAGGGATGACTTCCGGACGGGGCTGGATCGCGGTGGCGCTTATTATTTTTGCCAGATGGAATCCGATCAGAGCGCTGCTCTGCGCTTATTTCTTCGGTGTGCTGGATAGTCTCGGTTTCCGTGTTCAGCTGATCGGCAGTCACATTCCTTCTTATTTCCTGAAAATGATTCCATACGTCGTCACGATTCTAGTGTTGATGTTCTTAGGTTGGCGTAATCGGAATAAGCCTTCGGGCGCGCCTGAAGCTCTGGGTGTTCCTTATATTCGGGAGCAAAGATTCTAACATTGGATTAGTTAGGAGGAGTGTTAATGAGTGAACGTGAGCAACATATCGCTTATTTAAAAAGATGCGTCGAGCTCTCTGTTCTGGCGAGAGAATCCGGGAATACACCGTTCGGCGCGCTGTTAGTAGGGCCAACAGGTGCGGTTTTGCTTGAACAAGGCAATGTGGAAATTACCCAGTCCAACTGCACAGGGCACGCAGAAACGATGCTGATGGAGGCGGCCTCCAAACGATACAGCAAGGCCGAACTGTGGTCCTGCACATTATATACGTCTGTAGAGCCGTGCGCCATGTGTTCAGGCTCCATCTATTGGGGTAATGTAGGGCGAGTCGTCTATGGAATTTCCGAAAAGTTGTTGGCGCAACTAACCGGGGAGGATGAGCAGAATCCGACGTTGGATTTACCTTGCCGAGAAGTCTTCGCCAGAGGGAATAAACCGATTGAAGTCATTGGTCCTATTCAAGAAGTTGAGGCGGAGGCGGTTGCCGCTCATGAGGGATATTGGTTATAAAGGTTGAGCAGGGTAATTCTGCTCGGCCTTTTTTGTTGTTTTGGAGGGGACGTGGAGTTACTCGACCTCCCCGGAGGTAAGGGAACTACAGTACGCTATTCTAGCAAAAAGTGTCATTATCGCGAGGTTGGGGGAACTACAGTACGCTATTATGCTGTTTCAAGCGAAATTTAGCGTTTTTCGTGGAAATAAGACCCTGTAGTTCCGCTATGACTCTCGCATTCTTACTATTTGCTTAAATAGCGTACTATAGTTCCCCTCAACACGATTCCCTTACTAGTTTATCGCTACTATGAGGCTGATATCTCAGGGCGGCGAAGCCGTTTTTCTTATTAAGGGCAAGGGCATTAAAGACTGCCCCCACGGAACGATGATCCGTTGAGAGTTCATTTCGCCTACTTTTCGCTAACATAGAGGATCGACGCTCCACCAAAGGTGTTAAACTTGACGTTGATAATGATAATTGTTATCATTAACAAATGTGAATTGAGCGTAGCAGATTTCTATGCTTACAAACGAAGTTAAAGGGGTAGATGGTCATGCAACAAAGAAAAAGCAAAAAAGTTTCCGTTGCGCTAGTAAGCTTAATGAGTATGACGTTGTTATTGTCGGCTTGCGGGAGCGCATCTAATGCTGGTTCCACGGCATCCACGTCACCAACAGCTAGTTCTCCAGCGGCAACGGCTGCAGCCAAAACAGAGAAAACAATGACGGACGGGCTAGGCAATAAGGTAACCATTCCAGCTAATCCACAACGAATTATTGGTTCTTACTTAGAAGATCCTTTGATAACACTTGGTATTAAACCAGTTGCACAATGGGCTGTTGCCAGCGGTGTTCAGGACTACTTAAAGGACAGTCTGAACGGCATCCCGACGCTTCCATCGGATCTTCCATTCGAAGCGGTTGCGAGTTTCAATCCGGATCTTATGATCATCGGGGGATCCAGCGCAGCAGCAGGCGAGAAGTATGCGCAGTATGCCAAAATTACACCTACCTTTGTATTGGGCGATGAAGTCAACAATGACTGGCGCAAAGCGCTGCTGAAGATCGGCGAAATCTTCGATAAATCGAAGGAAGCAGAGCAAGCGCTAAAAACTTATGATGCGAAGGCGAAAGAAGCTAAGGATAAATTGATTAAAGCAAACGGCGAGCAATCAGCGGCTGCGATATGGGTGACTGCCAAAGCTGCCTATGTGGTAAGCGAGAACCTGTCCAGTGGAGCTTTGCTCTACAAGGACATGGGCTTCAAAGTGCCTAATGTGGTGAAAGAAATTTCCAGCAAAGGGACTGCGAACTGGCGGGCGATCTCGATGGAAGCCTTGTCTCAACTAGATGCGGATCATATTATCCTGATTCGTGGTAAGGGAGAAGGCGACCAAATTATTAACGATCCGATTTGGAAAAGCGTTTCTGCTGTGAAGAACGGGCATGTTTATGAATTTGATAAAACCCACAGCTGGTTATACAGCGGAGTTATTGCGAACAGTAAAATGATTGATGACGTTTTGAAAAGTATTTTGAAGTAAGTATGGAAAGCCGTCAGGAAGTTTCTTCTTCCTGGCGGCTTTTTTGTTATTTCACAAAAAAAGTTAGCCATGTTATGAAAGTTTACAAACTTCTTTCATATAAATTGACCCATAGGGGTAGCGCACTTACAATGAAACAAATCTTACAAATGAGTGGCAGGTTCTAACCTAAACATAGAGGTGAAACGTCATGAAATTTAAGCTGCATCAAGTGAACACAATGAATCAGATTGATTTCGTTCATGCGTTCGGCCCTCTTTTCGAACATTCCCCGTGGGTGGCTGAGCGGGCGTGGGGCTCGCTGCCTTATGCCTCACAGCAGGAATTCACGCTTGCTCTTGAGCAGGAAGTTTGGTTAGCCAGCCGGGAGGAACGGCTTGCCCTATTGCGGGCGCATCCGGACTTAGGGACAAGGGTCCAGATGACGAATCACTCGGTCCAGGAACAGTCAGGCGCAGGACTCAATCGCTTGTCCCCAGAGGAATATAAGCAATTCCTTGCCTACAACAAGCAATATACAACGAAGTTCAAGTTTCCTTTCATTATGGCTGTGAAGGGGCAAACGAAGGATACGATCAAAGAAGCGATTCGTCTGCGGATTGAACGAGACTTAGAGACGGAATTAGGCAAGGCTCTTCAGGAAGTTTGCAAGATAGGTCGTTTTCGGCTTGAAGCATTAATGGAGGATGAGAAGGGGGAAACAGCGATGAAACAAGCGAGCGTATCAGAGAGAACGATGTACTACGGAAAAGGTGATGTGTGGGTATATCGTTCTTATGCCAAACCTTTGACGAATTTAACGCTAATCCCTGAATCGGGTTTTGCGGGACGAGATAATGTGTTGTTCGGGATGAATATTAAAATCGCGGTTAGCGGAGAGAAGTTCTTTACTTCGTTCACCGAAGGCGATAACACGTTGGTCGTTGCCACGGATTCGATGAAAAACTTCCTTCTACGCAAAGCCGGCGACTATGAAGGAGCTACAGCAGAAGGCTTCCTCGCCTTCGCTGCTCGCAAGTTTCTGGAGACCTACCCGCAGATGACGGGCGTGAGAATGACGGCTGATCAAGTTGCCTTCGACGTTCTGCCAGTTCCCGGAGCCAATGGCTTGGAAAATGGAGAACTCGTCTATCGTTATTCACAAAATGAACATCCAACGGCTTTGGTTGACATGGTTCGCACAGATGAGGGGATCGTTGTTGCTGAACACTCCGGCGGTATCGCTGATCTTAAACTAATTAAGGTAAAAGGCAGCTCCTTCGCTGGTTTTGTGCGAGACGAGTACACCACGCTTCCGGAATCCTATGATCGGCCCTTATTCATCTTCTTGGATATGTCATGGAGCTATGAAGAGGTGGAAGATGCCTTCGATTCTGATCTCGGCCGTTATGTGGCTGCTGAGCAAATAAGGGATATTGCGCATACCGTATTCCATGAGCAGCATTCCCCATCGATTCAAAATCTCATTTATCGGATTGGACAACGAGCACTTACAAGATTCCCGCAGTTGAAGGACATTCGCTTCGAATCGAATAACCGCACGTGGGAAACGATTCTGGAGCAGGCTTCGGTAGGCGAAGGCAAAGTATTTACAGAACCTAGACCTCCTTATGGCTTCCAAGGGTTTTCGATGACGAAGCGTGATTTGGAGGGCCTATGAGCAGAGGGATTACAACGCATGTTCTGGATATAAGCAGCGGAAGACCTGCGAAGGATGTACACATCGCTTTATTTCGGATACAAGACGGGAAGTCGGAACTGTTAAGTTCTGGTGCAACGAACAGCGATGGCCGTCTGGAGGGACCCTTGTTGAGCGGTGAGGGTTACCAAGCTGGGGTATATGAGCTTGTTTTTCATATTGGTGATTATTTCCGAGGCACAGGCATATCGCTTCCAGAGCCGGCTTTTCTAGATCAAGTTCCGGTTCGCTTCGGAATATCAGCCACAGATGTTCACTATCATGTGCCATTATTGGTTGCGCCATGGGGATACAACACCTATAAGGGCAGCTAATTTCAAGCCACCAAGGGTTCTGAGGGAGGGATTTGCATGGATGATCAATTTGATCTCGTTATTCGTAAAGGTGCCGTAGTCCTCATAGATCAAGTACGTCAGTTGGATATCGGTATTCGAAACGGTAAAATTGCCGCGTTAGGTGAAAACCTCGCTTACTCGGAGCAAACGCCTACTTATGAAGCGGAAAATCTGGTCATCCTGCCGGGTATGGTAGATGCTCATGTTCATTTCAATGAACCCGCCTTGGGACATTGGGAGGGCTTCGCTACAGGTTCCGCATCGCTCGCCGCAGGTGGCTGCACCACCTATATCGATATGCCGCTCAACGGTGTTCCGCCAACGGTGAGATTTAGCGCCCTGAAGCAAAAATTGGAAGCGGCAGAAGGAAACTCGGTGGTCGATTATGCGCTTTGGGGCGGTCTTGTTCCCGGCAATATCGGACACTTGCAAGAGCTAGCCGAAGCTGGTGTCATTGGATTCAAGGCTTTCATGTCTTGTCCCGGCGGAGAAGGGGAAGATATTTTCGCGGAAGTGGACGACCTGACGCTCGTCGAAGGGATGAGAGAGATCGCTCGCCTGGGGCTCGTGCTTGCGCTGCATGCAGAGAGTGAAGAGATGGTCGCGAAACTGGCAGCCGAAGCGCGGGAGGAAGGCAAGCGAGGGGCGCTCGACTTCGCTGCGACGCGGCCGATCGCCGCTGAGCTGGAAGCGGTCAACCGCGCGCTCTTCTACGCGGAACAAACGGGCTGCAAGCTGCACTTCGTGCACATCAGCAGCGCTGAGGCTGTGCACGTGATCACGGATGCGAAGGCGAGAGGGCTGGACGTCACCGTGGAAACGTGCCCGCACTACTTGGTCTTGACCAGCGCGGATCTGGAGCAGCAAGGGGCGATTGCCAAATGTGCGCCGCCACTGCGTACGGCGCATGATCAAGAGCGGCTCTGGCAGGAGCTTGCTGCTGGCAGGCTTGATCTGCTCGCCTCGGATCATTCCCCCTGCCCGGCAGCGATGAAGCAAGGGGAATTTATCGAGGCGTGGGGTGGAATCTCCGGCGCGCAAAGCTCGGTCGAGCTGGTGCTGGATGAAGGCCATCTCCGCCGGGATGTGCCGCTGCCTTTGCTTGCACGGCTGCTGGCTACGGAGCCAGCCAAGCGCTTTGGGTTGTATCCGCGCAAGGGCCAAATTGCCCTGGGGGCAGATGCGGATCTGGCGCTTGTGGATTTGAAGATGAGCTATACGCTGCAAGCAAGTGATTTGCTGTACCGCCATCCGCATAGCCCCTATGTGGGGAAAACATTTGGCTGCCGAGTAAAAGCCACATTCTTACGCGGAAACCAAGTGTATGAGCTTCATGAAGGCGTTGCTGACAAGACAGAAGGAGCATGGCTTCGTCATGCTGCTGTGACAGGAGGTGTGCACAGTGGCTGAAATGACACCGACCTCTGTTCAAGAATTAGCTCAATATTCCAAGCAAATGCTTGATGTGCTGGAGTGGCTCGCAACCTACGGCGCTAATCCAGAGGGAGGAGTTACCCGGCTGCTGTACACGGAGTCATGGCTGCAGGCGCAGCGTGCGCTTTTGGCAAAGATGGAAGGGCTGGGTCTAGCAGCGAATTTCGACGCCGTAGGCAATGTATATGGGAAATTGCAAGGAAGCAACGCGTCTTTGAAGTCGGTTCTTACAGGCTCGCACGTCGACACAGTCAAAAATGGCGGTAAATATGATGGCGCATACGGCGTCGTTGCATCGCTGATGGCACTTGGCTACCTGAAGGCTGTACATGGGACTCCGAGAAGGACAATTGAAGTGATTTCATTTTGTGAAGAAGAGGGAAGCCGCTTCCCGCTTGCTTATTGGGGATCCGGCCATGTAACCGGCGTAAGATCTTACGCAAGTGCTGCAGGTATTGCAGATCTAGAGGGTACTACTTTGTTGGAAGCTATGGGAGAAGCAGGCTTCGAACCTGCAAACGCGGGCGAACATTCGGCAGTGCGTGATGATATTGGAGCTTATATTGAAATTCATATTGAGCAAGGTTCTGTTCTTGAAGTGAAACAGAAACAAATTGGCGTTGTGACCGCGATAGTTGGACAGATTCGGATGACTGTAGTTGTCAAAGGCGATTCGAACCATGCCGGAACAACACCGATGACCATGCGCCGGGATGCGCTCGCGGGAGCCGCTGAAATGGTTGTTCTCACGGAAAGTATGGCACTGGAAGAAGGCGGGCCGCTAGTGGCTACGGTAGGACGGCTGGATGTAAAGCGTGGAACCTCGAATGTGGTGCCGGGCGAAGTTGAATTTACGCTGGACATTCGGCATACGGATGAGCGGAAGATGGACGCTTTTCGAACAAGATTGCTAACAAAGCTCGGTGAAATCGCGAAGCGAAGAGAGCTTATTATAGAGACGGTTGAAAATTTACATGCTTCACCTGTTGCCATGCACCAAGGAATCTCGAATGACATTGAGGCAGCGTGCGCGACTTATGGATTCGGAAGCATGAAGCTGCCCAGCGGGGCTGGCCACGATGCCCAGTTGTTTGGGCCGATCTGTCCATCGGCGATGATTTTCGTGCCAAGCCGCGGGGGGATCAGTCATAGTCCGGAGGAGTTCACGGAACCGGATGACTTGATTGCAGGTTTTCAAACGCTGGTTCATGTGTTATACCAATATGGCTATGGGGGTAAAGCTGATGAAATCCTATAAAGACTTATCGCCCTCGCTGCGAACGATTATGACGCCCGGACCGGTTGAGGTCGACCCGCGTGTTCTGCGCGCGATGTCGTATCCGATTCTGGGACAGTTTGATCCTGAATTTACGGAATTGATGAATGAGACGATGGAAATGCTCAGGGATGTTTTTCAAACAAGCAATCAATGGGCTTACCCTATCGATGGTACCTCCCGCTCAGGTATTGAGGCGGTATTAGTCAGTGTGATTGAACCTGGGGATAAAGTGCTTGTACCGATTTATGGTCGTTTTGGCAACTTGCTTGTCGAAATTTCTGAACGCTGCGGAGCTGAAGTTGTCCTGTTGGAGAAGGAGTGGGGGACGGTATTCGACCCGCAGGAAATCATTGCCGCTATTCATCGGGAAAAGCCGAATATTGTAGCGATTGTACATGGCGAAACGTCCACGGGGTGCGTTCAACCTCTTGAAGGAATCGGGGCGGCTTGCCGTGAAGTGGATGCGCTGCTGGTCGTTGATGCTGTTGCGACAATTGGCGGCGTGCCGGTACAGACGGATGCCTGGCAGTTAGACGCGGTTATCGGTGGCACGCAGAAATGCCTGTCGGTTCCCTCTGGCATGTCTCCGATTACTTACAATGAGCGTGTTGAGGCGAAGGTGCTGCGACGCAAAACGATTGAGCGCGGTCTGCGTGAAAAAGGTTCAGCCGTAGCTGCTGGGAAGCCGGTTGCGAGCAACTACTTCGATCTCGGTCAACTGCAGGATTACTGGAGCCCCAAGCGGCTCAATCATCATACGGAGTCAACTTCCATGCTGTACGCTTTGCGCGAAGGCTTGCGGCTTGTGCTGCAAGAGGGGCTGGAGGAACGCTTTGACCGCCATAAGCGCCATGAAGCTGCCTTGGTTGCTGGCTTGAAGGCCATGGGCTTAACGTTGTATGGCAACCCCGCTTGTAAGCTTCCGGTTGTCACTTGTATTCAGATACCGCAAGGAATTGACGGCGAATCCGTTCGCGCTATGCTGCTGAATAGTTTTGGCATCGAAATTGCCAGTTCCTTCGGGCCGTTAAAAGGTCAAATTTGGCGAATTGGAACGATGGGCTTCAGCTGCAACCAGAAAAATGTGCTTCACGTGTTGGGTGCATTGGAAGCGGTGCTCTTATGGCACAAAGCTGCGATTACAAGCGGTAAAGCGCTGCAAGCGGCGTTATCCGTATATGCCCCCACAGAGGAGGAACTTCCATGTTGAACATCATGCCACGAGCGGAGCGAGCGATGATCGCTACGCCTCATTATTTGGCCAGCAGCGTAGGAAGCGCGATCTTGCAGCAGGGAGGCAATGCCTTCGATGCAGCGATTGCGATCAGCGCAACGCTTGGTGTTGTTTATCCGCATATGACGGGGCTTGGCGGGGACGCTTTTTTCTTGATGTACGATGCGGCTGCAGGCGCATATACGGGATTCAATGGAAGCGGGAAGTCTGCTGCCCAAGCTACGCCTGATTTTTATAAAGCGAAAGGGCTGCAAGCGATACCGCAAAGAGGTATTCTCAGTGCGATCACCGTTCCGGGCATGGTCGACGCCTGGTGGCAGGTATGGGAGAAATACGGCAAGCTTGCTTGGGCTAAGCTGCTTGAGCCTGCGATTGACTATGCGGAGAAAGGGTTTCCGATTTCACGCAATCTGCTGTTCTGGATGCGCAAGGATGAGGTCTTCATTCGAGCCTCAGAGCAGTTGAGCAGCTTATATATGGCGGGTGGTCAGCTTCTGAAGGAAGGCGATCGCCTCGTTCAGAAAGAGATGGCTCAGACCCTGCGAGTAGTGCAGCGAGAAGGTCGGGATGCCTTTTATAAAGGTACTCTGATGCAGTCGATTGTACAGAACATTCAGTCTGATGGCGGGCTGCTGCAGGAAGCAGATTTCCGCAATTTTGCCGGAGAATGGGTTGAGTTGCTCTCCACGACGTATCGCGGGTATGACATTTATCAAATGCCGCCGAACTCGCAAGGATTCACAGCGCTTATGATGATGAATATGCTGGAAAATGTCGATGTCAGTGCGGTTCCCCGAGCATCAGCGAATTTTTATCACTTGATGTCGGAAGTTGTTAAAAAGGCGTTCAAAGATCGCGACCTGTACTTAACCGATCCGCGTTTCCGCGAGATTCCATTGAAGCGCTTGCTTTCCAAGGCTTATGCCAAGGAACTTTGGAACGATATTCAAGCGGAGCCGTTTAAGGTCAGTGAGCATTTGTCGCCGGCGATCGGCCAGGATACGGCCTATGCTGCTGTGGTGGATGAAGAGGGGAACTCGGTTTCTTTCATACAAAGTTTATATTTTGACTTCGGTGCGGCCTATGTGCCTGGAGATACAGGAATTATCATGCAAAATCGCGGCTCTTTTTTCTCGCTGGAATCGTCTTGTGCCAATGCTTTGGAGCCAGGTAAAAGATCCTTCCATACCCTAATGCCGGCGATGGTCAGCAAAGAGGGCAAGCCTTACATGCTATACGGCACGCAGGGCGGGGAAGGTCAGCCGCAAACACAACTCTCTATTCTGACTGGTGTTCTGGACTATGGCTTGTCGATTCAAGAAGCGATTTCGCTTCCTCGTTGGGTGTACGGCCGAACTTGGGGAGAAGACGGAGACGCCCTGAAGCTGGAGCATCGTCTGGATGGAGATGTGTACGCTCGCTTGAAGAAGTGGGGACATCGTGTCGAACCCGTCAACCCATGGGATGGCATTATGGGGCAAGCGCAGGGCATTGTCATTGACGAACAAGGGTTCATGAGTGGTGCCGCCGATCCGCGGGGTGACGGTTTAGCGATCGGTTGGTAATGATTAAGTGAGGAGCGATGAGTGATGGAAACCTATGATATTTTGCTGGCAGTAGAGAGTGATAGTCACGCGCGGGTGTTGGCAACAGTTATTCATGTGGAAGGCCATGCTTATCGTAAACAGGGAGCTGTCATGCTGATGATGGCAGACGGGAGCTCGATAGGAAGTATCTCGCCAGGTTGCTTGGAAGCGGATCTCTTCGCCTATGTACCGGCAGTATGGGAATCTTCAACCTCCCAAATGGTGGAGTACGACATGAGGCCAGCTGATGATTTCGGTTGGGGAGAGACGATTGGCTGCGGCGGGCTGATCCGTATTCTACTGGAGCCTGTTAGTGGAGAACTGTTGGTTAATCTGCTTGCTGTGAAAGCATGTTTGGATCGAGGCGAAGCTGTACAGTTGGTGCGTGAAATTACGGATGGCTATTCAGGCATCTCGTATACCCTGTGCTCTGAAGGTAATTCTTCAGATCGGCAAGCTTCTCTCTCTGTGTATGTTTCCTTGTTTAAACCTAAGCCTAGAGTGATTGTTTTTGGCGCAAATTCGGATGCGATCCCACTTGTTCAAATGGCGATTAGCAGCGGATTTCGCGTGGTTGTCGCCGACTGGCGTGAGGCTTATTGTCGGGCAGAACGTTTTCCGGGCGCGGAGACAGAGGTTGCTTTTCCTAAGCAGCTGGTGGCGAATTTAAAGCTGAATGCCCAAGACTACATCATTGTGATGAGCCATCAGTACGAAAAGGACGCTCTGTTTGTCCAAGAAGCCATGAAGGCTGACTTGCTTTATCTTGGGATCATGGGGTCCAGAGAACGGACGGAAAATTTATTGGCAGGTATCGACCGCCCTCAATGGCTGCGTTACCCCGTAGGACTGCCGATCGGTTCAGAAGGCCCCGTGGAGAATGCCGTCAGTATCGTCGCAGAGTTGATTAGCCTCAAACGAGGCGGCAAGGCGACCGGAGCATCTGCTAATGTGAGCGGGCGTGAGGACAGGAGTCGCTCATGGTGAGCGAAGCGAAGAAGGTTATCGGCATCTATTTGGCGGCGGGAAGCAGCAGGCGCATGGGGACTTCGAAGCAGTCGCTGGAAATGGCAGCGGATACTAGGCTGGGGAGTATAGCTCTGCTGCATGCGCTCCAGTCTGAGGTGCATAGCGTTGTTGTGGTCGTTCGGGAAGATGACCCGCTCGATTGGTTGTCCGCTGAAGTCCTTGCCTATGCAGAAGCGGGGCGCTGTCTGGTTGAGGTTTGCGCGGAAGCAGGAAGAGGCATAGCTCACTCCTTGCGGGTGGGGATTAAGGCAGCCGAGCGTCAGAATGCAGACGGTATATTGGTGGTTTTGGCGGATCAGCCGTTCATCGATGCGCAGATGCTGAATCGACTCATGGATACGTTCAGGGGCGAGGCTGGATGGGACTTCGTGGCGAGTGGCGATCAAGGCATGCCTAAGCCCCCTGTGATTCTGGGGCGGGAGATGTGGCCTTCTGCTCTGGCCTTAGAAGGAGATGAGGGGGCGCGCTCCTTATTTCATTTGCCGCAGTATCGCGGACAGGTTATGGACGAAGAGGAAGCCTTGAAGTTTTTGGATATTGACACTGAAGAGCGATACTTGGCTGCGAAAAAAATTGTATGGAACAAATTAATGTTAAGTTAAATAACATAAAAGATGAGTTGAGTGCATTATTACTAATAATGCGCTATTTTTTTATACGAAAACACAAAATCGTGTAATGTTAGTTGACGTTATTTTGCGGGATTGTTTATAGTAGATCTAATTTATAGGTAATGGGCTAATGAAAGTTAACGCGCAGGACTCGCATGGCTTGGAGGATGGGGTGAATAAGAGTCTTTGGGGGTTACTACTTAGGTCCCCTTATTCAAACCCCTAAAAATTGGTTAAGAATACTTAACGAATTTAATGGAGAAGAGGGATCAGGATGAAAATGAGCCTCGAAGAAATCAAACAAATTAGCCACAGTAGTCCAGATCAAATCGAGAAGGTCATTACGAAACTGCTAGAACGGATCACTGAACTGGAAAACAGAGTAGCCGAGTTGGAGCGCCAGCTAGGGCTTAACAGCAAGAATAGTAGCAAGCCGCCTTCAAGTGACGGGTTTCGTAAGCCCGCAAACTCCCGCATCGCTGGTGGCAAAAAGGGAGCACCCCTAGGTCATGAAGGACACACACTTAGTATGGTGGATGATCCGGATGCCATCCTCGACTTTTGCCTAACTACCTGCCCTGCGTGTCATGCTCCAATGGACCAGGAGAACTGTATAGGCTACGACCGGCGTCAGCAGATCGATCTGCCTGAACCACGCATCCAGACAACCGAGTTTCGCGCTCATACGAGCTGCTGCCCGCAGTGTAGCGGGGTTCATCAGGCTGCTTTTCCGTCGCATGTCAGCGCCTCTGTCCAATATGGAGCTGGTGTTACGGGCTGGATCGTGTATGTGAGTGCGTACCATATGATTCCACTGAAAAGGGTGAGCGAGATGTTTGCGGACCTGACCGGGCATTCGCTGAGCGAGGCTACGGTCATCGCCCATTTGAAGAAATCGCACAAGCAGCTAGGTCCCTATGAGGAACAAATTCGCCAAAACCTGCTGAATGCCGATGTTTTGCACGCTGATGAAACCGGCATTCACGTCGATGGCAAACAGCGATGGCTGCACACCCTCTCTAATGTGGACTGGACGTTCCAGGCGGTTCACGAAAACCGGGGCACCCTCGCTTTTGATGCCATCGGTCTGCTGCCGGCTTACTCGGGCATTCTAGTGCATGACTGCAACGGGCCGTATTTTAAAGAAAAATACACGTTCCAGCATGCCTTATGCAATGCGCACTTACTGCGGGAATGCCAAGGAATCGCCGATTATGATCATCACCAGTGGGCCGTGCAGATGAAACGCTTGCTACAAGTAGCCTGGCGTCTCACGCTAGCCGCCCGTAAAGTCTTGTGCTGCTTAGCTCCGAGTACGGTTAAATGGCTAGAGAATTGGTACGATGACATCCTGCAGCAGGGCGAGCTGGAATGGAATCAAGGGCGTACCAAAGCCAAAACCGGACCGCAAGGCAGGCAAAGCAAAAGTAAATCGGCCAATCTGGGTGAACGTTTCCGTCGTCACAAGGAACCGATTCTCCGGTTTATTCAAGATGTCCGTGTTCCTTTTGACAACAATGTCGCCGAACGAGACTTGCGGATGGCCAAGGTCAAAGCCAAAGTCTCCGGCTTATTCCGTACCTGGGACGGGGCTCATCAGTTCGCCCGCGCGCGCGGCTTCATTTCAACCCTTCGTAAACAAAATTTACCTGTACTCTCGACGCTTATTGTTACTTTTCGTGGGGAGTTTCGTTTTCCGCGTTTGGAAGAAGGTAAGTAGTAACCTTTGGGGGCTCTTATCCGCCTGAGAATGGTGTATTTTGCGCAAATAGAAGCTCCTGGAGGCTCTTATTGGCTTGGGGGATGGGGTTTTGTGAGCAGCCAAATAGCGGATTGCAGCCAGTCGCAATCAAATCAGATAGCATGAATGAAACAATTTCATAGCAATGATAAAGGAGGGGTGTTCATGTCAGTTCCTTTATACCAGGTGCCGGAACAGCAGCCTTCCGTGTGGCAGCCTACAAGCGTGGAGGAAGCTATGCATCTCAAGCACAAATGGGGAGACAAAGCGGTGCTCATATCGGGAGGCACTTGGCTCCGCACGCGTTGGGAGAACGGCGTTTCACCGCTGCCGCAGCATTTAATTAGTCTTGCACATATTCAGGCTCTTTCCGGTTTGGCAATGGATGCCGGGGGGCAAATTCATATAGGTCCATCGCTTCGTTTGGCTGATTTAATGGATAGTGAGCTTATGCAGATGAAATGTGCGCTTCTAGTCAAAGCTTGCGCCGAGATCGCAGCACCGTCGGTGCGGAACCTAGCTTCCATTGGCGGGAATGTGGTTACTCGAACAGGTGATCTAATCACAGCACTGCTCGTCATGGATGCGCAGGTGGTTTGCTCGAATGGGACTGCTGAGTACACACTACCGCTGGCGAAGTGGCTGGACGTTCCAGCGCAAGCTATTTCTGAGGTGATGACAGGGATCAAGGTACCAAACATAGATATTGAGGATGCAGAGCGCACGTTCGAGTTTTATTTAAAAGTAGGACGTCGAGAGGCTTTCACGCCATCTGTTGTAACCGTGGCCGGGAGGTTGAGCTTGGCACCGGATCAGACCATCCAAAGCCTTGCATTAGCCGCAGGCGGGGGGAGCGCTGTGCCGGCTAGATTCGTGGATTTGGAAACTGCTGCAATCGGTCGGCCGCTATCGAAGGACCTATTGCAATCGCTGCATACAGGCGTGTCGGAGGGCTTTCAGGCTGTACCCGATGATTATGCCGGAGTGGCTTATCGCAAGCAGACAGCAGCCAATTTAATCGTTTCGGAATGCTATAAAGTTTGGCGAAAAGGGGGCGGGGCGAATGCTCCTAAATCGTGAAACCTATGCGAAAAAGTGGATTATTCGACCTGACGGCGAAGAGAAGGTTACGGGCAAGCTGCGCTATTTAACAGATTTGACTGCGCCAGGCATGCTCTATGGGAAAGTACTTCGAAGTCGTTACCCGCATGCCTGGATTCTTTCTATAGATACGACGAAAGCAAGGCAGCTGCCTGGCGTGCGTGCTGTGGTGACGGCAAAGGATGTTCCTGGCATGAATTTGTTCGGCATTGCCTTTCCGCATCAGCCTGTATTATGTCATGACCGTGTGCGCTATATCGGCGACGCTTTGGCAGCAGTCGCTGCGGATACGGAAGAACTAGCTGAGTATGCGCTTAGTTTAATTGAGGTTGTCTACGAGCCGCTGCCGGTTGTGGATGATCCGGAAACAGCGCTGGATGAGGGTGTGATGAAGCTGCACCCCGAGGGAAACCTCTTGCATCGAACTAGCCTTCAGCAGGGGGAAATGTCATTCGCAGGGTGTGCGCATATCGTTGAAGAAACGTACCATACGCCTCGTCAAATGCACACTTACATGGAAACGGAGGGCGGGTTGTTCATCCCAGAAGCGGATGGCCGGTTAACGGTGTACTCGCCAACGCAGCATGGCTACAAAGATCGCATGCAATTAGCGCGTATACTTGCTATGGCTGAGGAACAGATTCGAGTGATATCGAGTCCGATCGGAGGCTCTTTTGGGGGCAAGGATGAGCTTAATGTTCAGCCTTTTGGAGCGTTGTTAGCTTTACAAACAGGTTCTCCGATCAAAATGCATAATTCACGCAAGGAATCCGTTATTGCCGGGATCAAACGCCATCCCATGCGGATTCGCATGAAAACAGGCGTCGATGAAGCGGGGCATATGGTCGCACACCAAGTTCGTATCCTTGCGGATACGGGGGCTTACGCTACTTTGGGATGTGAAGTCCTAAACTTTGCTACCGAGCATGCGATTGGGCCTTACACGATTCCGAATATTGATGTAGAAGGGACTAGTGTTTATACGAATAATGGGGTATCCGGTGAGTTTCGGGGGTTTGGCGGCAATCAGGTGATTTTTGCCGTGGAGAGCCAGATCGAGCGGTTGGCCGAGAAGCTCGGCATGGATGCTTGGGAGCTGCGCAAGCTAAACCTGCGCGCTCCTGGCGATCCAGGCCCGATGGGGCAGAAGATCGTGCAAACTGAGGGTGCGAGCCAGGTGTGGAGCAAGATGATGGAATCGGCGCTGTGGGCGAAGCGGGCAAAGCTCCAGCCCGGATCGGGGCAGTCTCCGCCCAGCGAGTCCCAAGATCCGTGGACGCGCCGAGGCATCGGCGCAGCGATGGTGATGCATGGCGCCGGCCTCGGCCTCGGCATCCCGGATCATTCCGGCGGCCGCCTCGAGCTCACGCCGGAGGGCAAGATCCAAGCCTCCTTCGGCTTCGAGGAGTTCGGTCAAGGGCTTTACGCAGCACTGACGTTGATGCTGCAGGACGTCTTTGGCTGCGCCACCGATGACATTGTCATTGTCATCGGGGACACGGACCGCGTGCCGAGCAGCGGGTCCAGCACGGCTTCGCGCGCCACCACGATGATGTGGCGCGCCCTGCAGCGGCTGAGGCCGCCCTTCGTCCATACGCTGCTGCAGCTGGCGTCTGAATGGGCGGGCATCGCAGCCGCAGAGCTGGCCACCGGCGCAGGCGGCATTCATCGCATAGGCGATGAAGCGGGCACGCCGGTGGTGACGTATGCGCAGTTGGCGGAGGCTGCCGAAGCGGCAGCCAAGCCGATCCTTGCGCATACGGAATTCGATTACCCGACGACGCCCGAAGGGCTGGTCGGGGCGCACTACCTTTACTCTTACGCAGCAGTTGCCGTAGAGGTGGAAGTGAACATGCTGACAGGCCGGGTGAAGGTGATACAAACCGATCACGTCATTGCAGCAGGTCCTGTTATTAATCCTATGGGCTTCCTTGGACAGATCGAAGGCGGCAGCGGGATGGCTCTCGGCTTTACGCTGACAGAGGACGCCGTCATGAAAGAGAGTGCCTATTTACGACATAATTTGGATACGTATTTGGTTCCAACGTTCAAGGATAGTCCACATATAATCCGAGTGGAAGCGATTGAGGAATTGCCCGTAGGGGATACATTTGGCCCTCGCGGAGTTGGAGAAATCGGTTCTGTCGGGCTGGCTCCAGCGATCACCGCAGCCGTACGGCAAGCGACCGGTATTTGGGTGAGTCGGTTGCCTCTATCACCAGAAGACATCGTGCAGTCCATCGATTGGTTAGAAAGGGTGGAGGCCATTGATTAATACAACCTATGTGCTGAAATGTGCCATTAACGGGAAAGCAGTAGCGATACCCGTACCTGCATCCAAGCGGATGTCGGACATTTTGCGTGATGACCTCCTTTTAACAGGGACCAAAGTGTCATGTGAAATTGGCAGATGCGGCGCCTGCATGGTCCTGCTGGATGGCAAGCCTGTGAACTCTTGTTTGCTAATGGCCTATCAAGCGGCCGGCAGGGAGGTCACCACCATTGAGGGGATATCCGCAGGGGAAGACCTGCATCCTGTTCAACAAGCAATGCTCGAGGAGGGGGGACTGCAGTGCGGTTATTGTACCGCTGGCATGGTCGTGACGCTAACGGCTCTATGGGAAATCAATCCTGCCCCAACAAGGGCAGAAGCGGAACAAGCATTGTGCGGAAATATATGCCGGTGCACGGGGTATGAAGGTATTTTCAGAGCAGTAGAAAGATGTGGGTTGTCGATAAAAAGAGAGGGGTAAAGCTATGATGCCGAAAAAAATGATGTTTGCTCTAACTGCAATCTTCCTAGTGATTCTAAGCGCTTGCTCCGCAAAAACGACGGAAACGAGTTCCACGACAGCACCTAGCAGTTCCCCGGCAGCTACAACGGCCACTACAGCTACACCGCAAGCTGAGAAAAAACTGCCGAAAGTCGCCTTCGTCTATATTGGTGTACCAGGTGATGGAGGCTGGACGTACGAGCACGACCAAGGGCGTATGATGCTGGAGAAAGAGCTCGGTATTAAAGCTACTACGGTTGAAAATATCCCCGAAGGCCCGGATGCAGAGCGTGTATTTGAAGAGTTGGCACAGAAAAATGATATCATTTTCGGCACCTCCTTTGGCTACATGGATTCGATGGTAAGCGTGGCTCAAAAACACCCGAACGTGAAATTCTTGCACTCCACTGGTTACAAAACACTGCCGAATTTGGGGACCTACATGGGCCGTGAATATCAAAGTGCTTACCTCGTAGGTATGGCGGCCGGTAAAATGACTAAAAACAATCATCTGGGTTATGTTGGAGCCTTCCCGATTCCGGAAGTTATTTATACGATCAACGCCTTCACATTGGGCGCTCAAAGCGTGAATCCCGATATCGATGTTTCCGTTGTTTGGAGCAATACCTGGTTTGACCCGGCAACTGAGAAGCAAGCTGCGATTTCTTTGCTCGATAAAGGCGTTGATGTCTTGGCGGCTTACCAAGATTCGCCTGCAAGTATTCAAGCGGCCGCTGAACGCAAAGTGTGGGGAATTGGCAATGATTCCGATATGAGCAGATTTGCGCCAGAAACGTACATTTCCAATCCAAAATGGAATTGGGGCCCCTATTACGTCCAAACCGTGAAAAGTATCATGGATGGTGCGTGGAAATCAGAAGCTTATTTCGGCAGCATGAAAGACGGCATTACCGATATTGCTCCTCTGGGTAAAAATGTCCCCGCCGATGTCAAAGCACTAGTTGAGAAGAAGAAGCAGGATATTTTGGCAGGCACTTTCGACGTGTTCCAAGGGCCGATTGTGGATCAAGATGGTAAAGTGCGTTATGAGCAAGGGAAAAAGATGACGGATGAAGAGATTTTAGGCACAACGTGGTTCGTGAAAGGCATTAAAGGCGTTATCCCTAAATAAGGAATAGGAGGCTGTGTCGATGACGATACAAGATAAGGCTTTGCGTAATGAATGGCATCCCGTGTTGTTGTCGTCAGCACTTCGTGAAGATCCCATCCCTGTCATTATTTTGGGTGAAAAAGTGGCCGTCTTCCGCACCTCGCAAGGCGTCCACGCCTTCAAAGATTTATGCATTCATCGGGGCGTGCCGCTATCGCTCGGCAAAGTGAAGGAAGATGAACTTGTCTGTGCTTATCATGGTTGGTCCTATAATGGCTGTGGTGCCTGCACACGAATTCCATCTTTGCCTGCTGACCGGGCCATTCCCGTGAGGGCCAAAGCGATCGTCTACGAATGTGTTGAAGCACACGGATTCATCTGGGTTTGCTTAGGCGTGCCGCTGAGTCCATTGCCCCAAGTAAGCAATTATATTCCTGCGGGCTTCAAAGAAGTGCTGATGGGTCCCTATACCTTGCAAGCGGCGGGGCCGCGCATTATCGAGAATTTCCTCGATGTCTCCCATCTCATGTTCGTGCATGAAGGTCATCTGGGAGACAGCGCCTATGCGGAGATTAACGACTATCAGGTTCAAGAGGAAAATGGGGTGCTCACATCCGAAGAAATCATCGTGTATCAACCCGATTCGGATGGAACGGGGCGAGGCTTACATAGCCGTTATGTCTATGAAGTTTTCAGTCCGCTCTGCGTAGCTTTCACCAAAAGAGAACAGGGTTCGGATCATCTCTTCCGACTGTTCCTGATGGTGCTGCCGGTGACGGAGCAAGAGAGCAAGGCATTCATGTTGAAGCAGCGCAACTACGCATATGAGGAAGCGGACGAGGTTTTCGTCAAATTCCAGGATATGCTCATTGAGCAGGATCGCATCATGGTAGAAAACCAGAAGCCCGAACTGCTGCCGCTAGATTTGCAGGCGGAACTGCATTTGAACACTGACCGATTGAGTATTGCTTACCGCAAACGGCTTCGAGAACTTGGCGTCACCTTCGGCACAGCCTAAAAAAGACGCTGCCGCGTATGGACGAAGAAGAAATTATTCCTCGTCCATGCGTGAGCAGCGTCTTTATTCATTCGCTCCATCTAAAGGGCTGTTAGCTCCAAATGTAATGTTAGATAAACAGTCTACATGAATATTTCGATGTTTGAGTTCGAGAAGCAGGAGCTGTATAAACTCTTTTTCTAGTTGCAGATCTATGGAACTAAAATAAGCGTCAATCAGCCCTTGGCTACTCAGTGATTTCATTCTGAACCTCTTACATTTCGGGGAATTATTTTCGTTTTCTGCTATTTTTAAGCAGCGTCATTCTTCTGGAATGGCGCAGCCATGAATAATACGTTTTTAAATCACGCAATTCCATCGTTTCGGACATACGCCCGAGAAATGTGATGACGATCATTTTATGTAGTGGATTGCCAAGCAAATCTTTCTCAGCTTCGTCGACCGAAAACTGTACAACCATCAATAAGTCATCGTCGATGACATAAACTTCTTCCTCATTCCGATAGTACGAAGCAATATTGCCGCTTTTGAGCTTTTCCCATAGGAAAGAGCAAATCTCTTCGAGCTTGGTGTCTTCATTGCCAATACGTGTACACCAGCGGCTATGTGCATGATGTGTGATGACGATATCCACAATTTTTTTATCTGCTAGTTGGATGTAGAAGGGATCGTAGGTATTCCAACGACTCATGACTTTATCTTTCATACCCGGAACTCCTTTCTGTTCATACCATAGATGATAAACCGGATTGATAATTTCCATATTTATACTAATTATCATAATGTTAACTCGATTTGGAATCATCACAATAATGAGTGTGATGCATGTAAATTTTTTGCGTGATGATGCAAAGTAGGCAAGTTTTATTTGCGTTTGTTTGCAAATGGGGGAAGGTAAGGCAGAAGGTAAATTCGAAGTGGCAAGGAATATGCTGGATGAAGGCATCACTGTTTCTTCATAAAAATTTTATTATATTCCCTGCTTCGTCTTTATAACTTTTTTGTAAGCTGGAACTAGTTCATAGGAATGGCAGTGGGAGGAAGATGGGCATGAGGATTTGGGAAATAGGCTTGATTATGATCAATTTTAGCCTGTTGTACTGGGCGGTAATCACGAATAAGAAAGGAAACCGGGGATTGTTCATCCCTTTGGGGATCGCCTTCGGTTTAGTTATTGTGCAGGTTTGCGGGGAAGGTGGACGGTGGGAGATGATTCCGGCTTACTTGACGCCGCTCCTTTTGACGGGTTATTTCTTCTTAGGCAAGCGGAAGGAGGGCGGCAGAAGCCGGCTTGCGGTCACGGTTCAAACGGTGCTATTGACCGTATATTTGTTGGTCTCGGTTGCACCGCCTGCAATGCTGCCGGTATTCTCGTTTGCGAAACCGACGGGGCCTTATGCGGTCGGAACGACGGTTTATCACTGGAAAGATGAACAGCGGCGGGAAACTTATTCGGAGAACCCTGCCGACCTACGCGAGTTGATGGTGCAGGTCTGGTACCCTGCTATAGAAGGAGGCAGGGAAGAAGTGAGCCCTTATCTCCAGAACGCATCGCAGATGACGGCAGCCATATCATCAAAAATGTTGGACCTTCCAGCTTTTACGCTAAGCCACCTGGGGCTGATCAAAACGCATTCTTTGTTGGAAGCCAAGCTTTCGGATTCGGAAGGCCGTTATCCGGTTTTGGTTTTTTCCCATGGAATGAACGGGTTTCGCAATCAAAATATGTACCAGATGGAAGAACTTGCAAGCTACGGCTACATCGTTCTGGGCATCGATTATGCCTATGAAGCTGCTGCCTCGGTGTATCCTGACGGTAGGGTAGCCCTGAGCAAAATCAGCCGTACCCTGAGTTCCAATGCCCAGTACGAAGAGCATATACCGCTTTGGACCAACGATGCTGCCTTTGTGCTGAATCAAGTAGAGAAGCTGAATCAGAATGATTCTGCAGGCCGTTTTACCGGCAAACTTGATCTGGAACGAATCGGCATGCTCGGACATTCGTTCGGGGGAGCCGTTACGGTGCAAATGTTGCAGAAAGATTCGCGTGTGAAGGCTGCCCTAAGTATGGACGGCGGATTTTATGGTTCACCTGTTTCTGAAAAAGGATTTGGAAAACCATTTTTGATGATGTATTCAGAGGAGACGTACAACAAGGTGATGACCTCTTACGATGATGTGGCTAAACAGCTGGGTGGGGTAAGCCGCGAAGCGTTTGAAGCCCCCAGGAAAGAATATGTACAAAAATCGGGCAATGCTTTGGCGGGCGGAGGGTTATCGATCCTTATTCCGGGCTCCAAACATGCAAGCTACTCCGATCTTGCGTTATTCTCTCCTCTGCTAGGCTTGAGGGGCGCAGACCCGCAGCGGGATTACCGCATCGTGAACGAATTCAGTGTTGCCTTTTTCGATACGTATTTAAAAGGAAAGGACGCTTCTGTGCTGCAAGCATTGGCCGTCAAATACCCGGAGGTGAATTTTAAGGTGAACAAATAAGCGTTTAGGCGAGAGTTGATACAGGAAGTTCAATGATGAAAGCATAATGTCCCAATGAATGAACCAGGCTTAAGGTGCCGCCGTGCCGTTCGATGATATTTTTGGCAATGGATAACCCCAATCCTGAACCGATTTGGATGGCATGGGACGCTCGCGAGTGATCTGCTTTATAAAACCGCTCAAATAATAGCTCCTCCTGTTCCTTCGATATCGAAGCTCCTTCATTTTCGATTTGGATGGCAACAAAAGGAACACGTGCATCCAATGTCACGCGAACAATTCCCGGTTTCACTGAGAACTTCAAAGCATTCATCAACAGGTTGTCGATGGCTCTCCTTATTTTTCCTGGATCCATGGGTATCGGTATAGCTTTGGATTCCAAAAACGTCTCCACAGTGACCCCAAGTTCTTTCGCGAAGGGTTGAAATTCGGCCAGAATTTGTGTGAGCAGTTCCCGTACATCGAACTCGCCCATTTCAAGCTTGGCGTCACTGGTTGTGAGACGTGTGTACTCAAATAAGTCATCAATGAGATGCTTCAGCTGCATAGCTTTGTTGTAGGTGTTGTCAACGAAACGTTCCTGTTCCTGCTCATTGTGATAGACTCTCTTTTTCAACAGCTCTAGGTATCCGATGATGCTGGTAAGGGGGGTTCGCAGATCATGGGATACGCCTGTAATCAAGTCCATTTTGGACTTTTCGATTTGACGTTCCTTTTCGATTTGGCGTTCCAGCTTTTCAGCCATTGCGTTAATGTTTTCGGCAACCCTGCCCAGCTCGTCCTGCCTTGAGAGTGGGACGCGATAGTGCAGATTTCCTCTGGCGATAAAATCAAGTCCTTCGGTCAGGTTAAGCAGATATTGTACGATACGCCGAGTCATAAGGGAAAAGCTCAAAATAAACATGAAGACAAACGCAACGATAGATAAAACGACATAGAGAATGTTTGATAAATAAGGGAAATGGCGATTAGTAAGAAGACTGCTTAACAAAGATTCGTTGACAAATGACGATATGTTGAGCGCAATGATTAGGCTAAGGATAAACGACCAAAACATGCGCACACGAATACTGTTCTTTCCAGAAATCAGGGAAAACACTTTATTTTTCAATTTTATATCCCACCCCCCAGACCGTCTTGACGTACCGTGGCTCCCGTGGGTTCTCCTCAATTTTCTCCCGAAGATTTCGGACATGAACCACAACCGTATTGTCCGAGACGCTGGAGGTTTCCTTCCAAACCCGTTCGTAAATTTGATCCACACTGAACACATATCCGCGATGGCTTGCCATCAGTTCAAGTATGGAAAATTCAAGAGGTGTCAGGGATACTTCCTTTCCTTTTACGGTAACCTGGTGCCTGGCCTTGTCAATGATTAAGTCCCCTACTGAAATGACATCATCCTCGTGGTCCTTGGCGGAATAGCTTTGCCGGCGCAGCTGCGCTTTGACCCGGGCCACCAATTCCAGAAGACTGAACGGCTTAGTAACGTAATCATCCGCTCCGGTAGTTAGCCCGGTTATTTTATCCATTTCTTCTTCCTTGGCGGACAGCATGATAATAGGGATTTTTGAGGTTTCTCTGATTTTCAGGCAAGCCCTGATCCCATCCAAATGGGGCATCATCACATCCAGAATGATCAATTGCACGGGTGTTGTTTGGACAATCTCCAATGCCTTCAAGCCATTTTCCGCTTCAAGCACATGATATCCTTCATTGCACAAGAAGATGTGTATAAAATCCCTAATTTCGGAGTCATCATCCACAACCAAGATGGTGATCTTATTCATCTGTAACCTCCTGATAATCTGCCAAAAATCAGTCTTTGCTCTCAACATAACAAAAATATATGAAGAATTAGTGGGGGAAAATCTAAAGAATATCTAAAGTTGCGAATCCGATGACTTGACGCCTTTCGGCGTCCTTAGATGAGCTTGTTCAAAACTTGGGTGCGTTGCGGAGGGAATGGATGTGGGCTCCATAGCTTAAAAATTTTCCATATACAGATTCAGCCAACTCGAAGTGGCAAGGAATATGCTTGGTGAAGGCATCGCTGTTTCGCTGATTGTTCGAATGACTGGTTTGTCTGAGTTGGAGATTGAGATGTTGAAGGGGCAGCGGCATTAGAAATTGACTGTATTCATTAGAAGATTTCTTATTTAATCAGTATAGTCGTGGTATCTACTTTAATGTGTAAAAAAGGATTGTATAATTAGCCTTAGACTAGTTATACAATCCTTTTTTATTTGGTAGAATAAGACTAGTGTTATGCCCACGTACCTTGAACACTGACTAACTGGCTAGCTTGTACATTTGAAAATGTTCCTTCAATGGCTAAGGATTCTCTGGATGATAGTTTATTATTATTTGCAAGATTTTCTACTTTCTTTAACGTGGAACGTTTCATTAAATGAATAGTTTCATGTAACTGAGGATTCAGTTGAATAGTTAGCATAGGGTTATTCCTTTCTTGAATGAGTAGATTCCATAAGTATTATAGCAAATAAGTAGGAATTGGGGTTGTAGAGTGAAGAAAAAAATTTTTGTCGGATTTTGTATTTCTGTATTTTGTTTTTTGCAGATATGGTGCTCTTCATTTATATTCTATTATCCCTATTTAGGTATAGAAATTGATTCTACACAAGATAAACAATGGAAAATAAATGCTCTAACTACTGAAGGTGCTGGTATAAAGTTGGACCTAAAGCTAGGAGACATCGTTCAACAAGTAGATGATAGGCCTGCCGAGGAATCCATGTTAGTAAAGAAGTGGCACACTGTTGAACAAGCCGATATGCTATCTATTTCTAGAAATGGAATTGAGTACGAAATCAGTGTTAACACAAAAAGTAATATTTTTTATGATTTACTCCCATTAATAGAGGAAATCGTATGTTTGTTTATGGCAATTTTACTTTATATTAAAATGTCCTATTCTAAATCGGCGAAATTGTTGGCAGCCGTGTTTATAAGTGCATCTTTTATTTTTATGGGTCTAGGCGCTTCTATAAGAGGAGATGCTATTGGTAAGCTACTGATTACTAGTTTTATGATGCTAATGCCAATTGTATTTTTGCATTTTTTGATTGTGTTTTTTAAGGAAAAAGGGAATTTAGCTTTACCGACATGGATGTTGAAATATTTATATACAATTGTAGTGTTTACTTTATGTTTAAGAAGTCTTTATTTTTTACCTTCTTTAACATACAACTTATATCATTATGATGTATCAGTTACACTAGGCTTCTTCATTTTCGGCTTTTTAATAAATATGTATGTACTAACTGTTCAATATGTCAAAGTTCGAAAACAACAATCCTATATGTCTAGTATTATTAAAAGTGTTTGGTTATCTTGGTTAATTTCTTTTTTACCTATTATTTGTTTCTCCTTTCTACCGCAATTACTGACAGGCCAACGTATTCTAAACGCTATATTTACAAGTTGGATTTTATTATTTTTTCCTATTTCTTTTGCCTATTTAATTGCTTCCAATCAATTGTATGACTTTGGTCAAGTTATCAGGCGTATTATGTTTGCTGGTCTGCTTGCAATTTTACCTGTTAGCCTATTTACGGGCGTATATGTTTTTCTATTTAGAAAAATTGCTGATGAAAAACAGATTTTGTTTATTTTTGTTGGGTCAATGATCATAGTAACTATGGTTTTGTATGCGGCCGAGTATTGGACAACGCGGCTGGAGTCATTTCTATTCCCAAGAAAATACTTACTCCAAACTGCTTTAAAAAAGATTGCGCGAAATCTAGGCACGATTTCTAGTTTCAGGGAGTTAAAAGAAATCATACTTGTTGATATTGTAAGTACTCTGCAAGTGATGGGTGGGGCTATCGTATTTTGCTATAAGAATGATACGGAAATTATTTATGAAGGCGAAATAGATATTTCAGAAGTTCGGCAGCTCGTTGAAACATCAACGCTACTAGATAACCCTATGTATACGTGCATAGAAATGAACTATCATGAGGCATATACCAGTTATCTCATTATGACGCGCAAAAGGACAAATACGCTACTGCCTAAAGAAGAGAAGCAGTGGTTGCAGTTAATTACATCTTACCTAGAAGTTAGCTTAGAAAATGTACATCTAATTCGTAAACTAACAGTCAATTTGCAACAGTTTGCTTCTCAACTTCCTCATGAAGCTGCAGCGCATGATATTCAATGGTTTCGTAAGGTCATGTTTGAACTACAGGAGGAGGAACGTATAAGGATTGCGACTGATTTACATGACACTACAATGCAAGATTTATTTTTTCTTAAAAGAAGAATATCCACACTGGCTGAAAACTCTACCATGCCTAAAGGAGATCAAGAGCAGTTAAGGAATATGAATAATTTTGTGGATATGATAAATGCGAGTCTCCGTCAAAGTTGTTTTGAATTAAACCCTCACTTATTGAAGGAAGTGGGTTTGATTAAAACGCTCAAAATGTATGTTGAGAAGGAATCTTACACAGCACCGTTTGAACTGATATTTGAGGCAATGGCAGTCAAGTTTATTGAAGGTAAAGATTTGCCAACGAAGAGGCACATTTTTAGAATCGTACAAGAATTGCTAAACAATGCAAAAAAGCATTCACAAGCGACTAAAGTTACGTTTAAGATCATGGAAAGCAATCAAGTGTTTTATTTAAACTATGAAGATAACGGCGTAGGTTTTAGCGATAAAGAAGGAACCCAGAGAGAGATTGGCGCATCAGGAATGGGGATTGAACAGATACGGAGCCGCATCCTGCATATGGGGGGGCAGATGGATTTTCTGACACAGCAGGGAAATGGTACGATATTTAAAATCAGAATTCCTATTGAGGAGGTCATTTCTGCATGAGTGAGATTGTGAGAACCCTTGTTGTCGATGATCATCCCTTGTTTGCTCGAGCAACCAAAGCATTATTGGAGCAAATCGAACACATTGAGGTCATTGGTGTTGTTGGAAATGGAAAGCAATGCCTGGAATATGTGGAGCGCTATCAACCTATACTAGTCTTTCTTGATTATCAGTTACCGGATCAATCCGGCATAGAGATTGCTACTATAATTAAACGTAACTATCCAAATATTCATGTTGTTATTTTCACAGGAATCGAATTGAGTGGGATCTTAAATAAATTGATTGAAATCAAAGTAAGCGGCGTTTTATCAAAGGAATCAAGTGAGCGAACGATAAAAAATATGGTGAACTGTATTTTAGATGGGCACACGATGCTACCTTTATCGTTCTTTCATCAGATGCAATTAACAGAAATAGCTGTTCAGGAAAGCTTCGCGCTAGTAGAAGAAGAGATCCTCATGATGAATATGTTGGTAAAAGGAGCTACTCATGATCAAATTGCTGACCAAATCTTTATGAGTAAGAGAACGGTCGATAACTATCTACGAAAGATTTATGATAAATTAGGTGTGAAATCTAGAACTGAAGCTCTTGAAAAGTTTATAAAAAGTAAATATTACTCGTAGTCACCAGGGGGAAAGAAATTGCACCAGGACGTAAACCGCCACATGAGTAATATGATGGATGACTATGTCTATGTGGAGGATTTAAATGAATTATTTAAAACCTTTATGAAGGACAAAGAGAAGGATAAGGATACGTGGGTAAGTATCACATTATGTGTGCATTTCATGTTAGGGGGGGCTTCACCTGACATTTATAAATTTGCCGCAATAACTGAAATATTTGTTTTGATATCAGATATCGTCGACGATCTACAGGATCAAGATCAAGCAGACAAACCATGGATGCAGTCCCCCCGAGCCTCTACGCTGAATGCCATTCTAGCAATGCTCATGGGCGTGGTTGGTGAATTGGGACAGTTGCAGGTCCACGGGAGAGTGCTCGTAGAGATTACTCGAATTATCGCGCGATCCATCAATGGGCAGCACAAAGATATAATCAACGCGTCGGTGTCAGTGGATGACTATCTGATCATGACGCAAGAAAAATCAGGCTCTCTATTCCGATTGGCTTGTTTCATGGGGTATTTATCACTGGACTGTCCGGAGGAAACGATTAAACAGCTTCATGAGCTGGCGGACTGCATAGGACTCATCCATCAGATCCAGAACGATATGCGAGATCTCGTGCGATATGATGTGAAGAATGATTTGTACTGTAAAAAGCGAACATTGCCCATTCTATACCTGCTCTCGGTCGAAGATGAAGCCTTTAACTCACTAAAAGATTACTACGCAGGTAAAATTACCGCAGATATTCTTCTTCACGACAAAGAAGCCTTCATTCAAATGATTCATGACTCGGGTTGTTTGGAATACTCGCGTGTGGTGCAATCCGTGTGTCTACAGAAAGCGGAGGAGATTTACGCAAAGCTGCAAGCGGTCGAGCCTTGGAAAGAAAAATTTAGAGAAGTTGCGTATGGAGATTTCCTTCCCAAATAGAAGCTCATGTTACTATCCCTGAATCCGGATGGTAACGCGAGCTTTTTTACATGAGATAGAGTTAACTGCGAATGCGCTGATGTCTCAACCCCATCGATCATGGTATAATAGTAAGGAAAAGGAATGGAGCTGACGCTATGTTCGATAGACTTGACCCGAAAGTCGATTTTGTATTCAAGCGTATTTTCGGAGTGGAAGAGAATAAAGACGTACTGCTCGATTTTTTGAATGTAACGTTAAGGGAAAGCGAACCGCGTCCATTGACCGACATTCACATTCTGAATCCCTACATTGATAAAAATGCTTTGCACGATAAACAGTCCATTCTGGACATACATGCCCGCACGGCAGACGGGAAGCAAGTGAATATTGAAATTCAATTGTTTAACCGCTACGACATTGAGAAGCGGACTTTGTATTATTGGAGCAAAATGTATGCCAGCCAACTAGAAGAAGGACAAAAATATAAAGAGCTCAAAAAGACGATTACCATTAACATTTTAAACTTTAAGTTTATTCCTAATGACCGTTATTATAATTTGTTTCATTTGAGGGAAGATCATATGGGACTCGTACTGACCGACCATATTGAAATCCATTTCATGGAGCTTCCCAAACTAGAAGAGCAGAAGGTCAGGATCTCGGATAAATTGGTCAAATGGTTGTTGTTCTTAAAAGGTGTGGACAAACCAGAAGTATGGGAGGAGATTTCGATGAACGAACCGGCTTTGCAAAAAGCGATGGATACGCTTGAATTCCTGAGCCAGAATGAAGAGGCCCGAAGACTTTATGAAATGCGGCAAAAAGCGCTGCATGATGAGGCCTCGATGCTTGATGGGGCTAGGGAAGAAGGCAGGCAAGAGGGAATGCAAAAAGGTATGCAAAAAGGTATAGAAGAAGGTATGCATAAGAGCAGAATCGAAATAGCTAAGAACTTGCTCGGTATAGGCATCGACGTAGCTAAGGTAATCGAGGCAACAGGTTTAACTAAAGATGAAGTTCAAAGATTAAAAGAAGAATTGATGCAATAGTCACACCAGAGACCGTCTCATAATAAGGCGGTTTTTTCTTTACTCGATGTACGTGCGCTCACGGCGGACGGACCATGATCCATTTCATGGAGCTTCCTAAACTAGAAGAGCAGAAGGTCAGGATCTCGGATAAATTGGTCAAATGGTTGTTGTTCTTAAAAGGTGTGGACAAACCAGAAGTATGGGAGGAGATTTCGATGAACGAACCGGCTTTGCAAAAAGCGATGGATACGCTTGAATTCCTGAGCCAGAATGAAGAGGCCCGAAGACTTTATGAAATGCGGCAAAAAGCGCTGCATGATGAGGCCTCGATGATTGATGGGGCTAGGGAAGAAGGCAGGCAAGAGGGAATGCAAGAAGGTATGCATAAGAGCAAAATCGAAATAGCTAAGAACTTGCTCGGTATAGGCATCGACGCAGCTAACGTAATCGAGGCCACGGGCTTAACTAAAGATGAAGTTCAAAGATTAAAAGAAGAATTGATGCAGTAGTCACACCAGAGACCGTCCCATAATAGGGCGGTCTTATGGGTTTAAGGGGGACTCCCTATTTAGTCGACGTCCACCGCAGGACTCTTTGCTTTGGAGGTTTTCGGTCTTGAGTGGCATTTAATGAACTGTAAGATGCTTATAGACGAGAAAATGGCTACTTTTGAGATTTAATGAACTGGACTGGCGTAATCGAGTACTTTATTGGTCGAATTGTTATCAATTTCTTGAAATAGCGCATCTGGTATTCATTAGATTTTCAGAATGAGCGATTTTGGTCGAATAAAGGTTATTGGGTTCGTAAGGAGGCTTGCGAAGGTGCATGGACTTAAAGACCTAGCCGCAGGCTAGTATTTTGTCATTGGGTGGCTAACAAGGAACAAAGAGCCGCGGATAGCCTCTCGTACATGTTTAGTTATTGACAATCATTATCACTTAGAATAAAATGAATACTATATTATAATAATTATAAATAAGAAATTATTATTACAAATTCAACCTACAAAGGAGAATGCAAATGACTCATAATCACTTAACGACGAATCAAGGCGCACCAGTAGGCGATAATCAGAATTCACGGACAGCCGGTCAGAATGGCCCTACGCTTTTGGAGGATTACCATCTTCTAGAGAAGATTGCACATTTCGATCGGGAGCGTATTCCGGAGCGTGTGGTGCATGCGCGTGGAGCGGGAGCGTTTGGAACATTTACGGTTGAAAATGCGATGAAACGCTATACGAAAGCTGGCTTTCTTGCCGAAGCGGGCAAAGAAACGCCTGTGTTCGTTCGCTTCTCGACCGTGATCCACGGTCAAAGCTCACCAGAGACAGCGCGTGATCCGCGTGGCTTTGCGGTGAAGTTTTATACGGAAGAAGGCAATTATGATTTGGTCGGCAACAATTTGCCTGTGTTTTTTATCCGCGATGCGATGAAATTTCCAGATATGGTTCATTCGTTGAAGCCTGCGCCGGACACGAACGTTCAGACGCCTGATCGCTATTGGGATTTCATGTCACTGACACCGGAATCTACGCATATGCTGACATGGGTATTCTCGGATTATGGTACGCCCGCCAACTACCGTGAGATGAACGGCTTTGGTGTCCACGCCTTCAAGTGGATTAACTCCGTTGGCAACTACGTGTATGTGAAATATCACTGGAAGCCGCATCAAGGCGTGCGCAATTTGAGCAAGGCAGAAGCCGCCGCTGTTCAAGGGGAGGATTTCAGCCACGCAACGAGAGACTTGTATGACGCCATCGCACGCGGCGATTTCCCGAAATGGGATCTGCATGTGCAATTGCTGCAGCCAGAGGATCTGGATGTTTATGATTTCGACCCGCTGGACCCAACGAAAGTTTGGCCGGAAGATGTGATTCCGCTGCACAAGGTAGGGACGATGACGTTGAACCGCAATCCGCAGAACTTTTTTGCCGATGTGGAGCAGGCGGCATTTGCACCTAGTGTGTTGGTTGCCGGAATAGAACCATCCGAAGACAAATTGCTGCAAGGACGGCTGTTCTCCTATCCCGACACACAAAGGCACCGTCTAGGCGCAAATTACTTGCAAATTCCAGTGAACTGTCCCTACGCAACTGTGCAAAATAACCAACGGGACGGCGCTATGCAAATGAAGCCGCAGGCCGGCAGTATCAACTATGAGCCAACTCGTCATGCGGATGAGCCTAAGGAAGCACCCGAGTATCGGGACAGCAGCACTCCTCTTCACGGAAGTGCAACTCGGCAAAAGATTGCCAAAACGAATGATTTCGCCCAAGCCGGCGACACCTTCCGCAGCTTCAGCGAGCAGGAGCAGGCGAACTTCATTTCCAATTTAGTCGGTGACCTGTCCTCGGTGCATGAGAAATCGAAGCTGCTGGCGATCTGCAATTTCTATCGGGCGGATGCGAAGCTCGGGGAAAACCTTGCGGCAGGGTTGAACGTAGATATTTCAGGCTATTTACAGCACTTGAACCGCTAACTTATAAAAAGCAGCAACTCGTAGAGGAGGTTTCCAGAATGGTCCATCATGATCTTGAACAAGCGCTGCAGCGCATGCGTTCCAAAAACATTCCATTAACCCCGCAGCGGTATGCGTTATTGGAGTATCTGTACGCGCAACGCAGCTATACGACGGTGAAAGATATTTGTGAAGCGTTAATAGTCAAATATCCGACGATTAATGCGATGACAGTGAACAGCAGTCTGCACGTATTTAAACAGCTTGGTTTGGTGAAAGAGCTCGCCGTGATCGGAAGCTCCATACGATATGAAGCTGCTTTAAGCTCATAAGGGTAAAAAGAAGCGCCCCACTCGCTACAAAGAGGATCTAGCCTCGAGTAGTCGATTGGGGCGCTTTCATTATCTCTATTTTACCGCTGCAAAAGCTGACAATGGAATCGGGAATCCTAGAATGCCCATCACATAAGGAACGTATTCGTACAGGCCAAAGTATACGACAACCGTGTCATCTTTCAAATAAAAGCCCTGATCGTCACGGATGGATTCGAAGGGTTCGAGTAGATCGGATTCCAATTGTCTTTCTTTCAATTGCTTTTTGATCTCTTGATTGATGATAGTCTTGTAATTGGTATTAGTCGACGTCACCTGCTGAAGGCTCAGCTCATTCCCTGTATCCAGATCGAACGTATGAGCATCGTGGGTGGTGAACCCGTGGGCGCCGCCTGTAAATGTATATACTTCGAAGTAGAGACTAAGTTTGTGCTTCTGATTGTACGTGATTTGATAATTAACATCCATAGAATAGGGATACTCGTTGCCGCTTTTGCTTAGCTCTTTGTTGGCGGCATCTTTATATTTCTCGATCTCGCTTTGAATGAATGTGTTAATTTTCGCGCTTGCCGCGGAATTGGCCCAACCTTCAATTTGAGGGTAATCTATCGTAATATTCTGATTGTCGGTGATCTTTTTCGAATCGGACTTGTTCGTCAAGGTGAGTTCGTTTTCTTGAATTTTAGTAATCGAAACTACATGGTTTTGATCGTTGTATCCGATTTGGTAACCCATTTGTTCAAGGAGCAAGCGCAGTGGCAAGTAGGTGGTTCCGTCCACGATGACAGGCGGCAGCGGTTTGAAAAATTCACGACCATTCATCGAGTATTGGGTGCTTTGATTCATCATGCTCATTTTCTTGTTAGGGGCGCTGACGGTAACTGTTTTGGTAGCCTCATCCCAGGCTGTCGTTAAGCCAAGCTTTTGACTGAGAAAAGCAAGGCCGACATAGGTGTCGCCGTCTACCGATTTGCCGCCTGGCACTTCCAGTAGTTGATCTTCGATCTGGATCTTCAAAGGGGCAAGCTTAATCTCGAAATCGCTGCTCTCCGTCTGTGCATAAACGCTTGCCTGCTGTAGCAGGGCTGGACTAGCAGCGACTAGCAGGGCTGTGGCCAAAGTGATTTTCAGTAATGCGGGCATATTCTTTTTCATTAATATCTCTCCTTTGTGGCGTTTATGTAGTGATTTATGAATTAGACGATGCGCCTGTTTAGAAGGTTCGAAGTATTTTTTTTGGATTTGTCGAAAATAATTGAACGCGCTTTCCGCGAATCTATTCGCGTATATGGATCATGTAAGGAGGAGTGAAAACGGAAAAGAAGATATAAACCGGTGTTTATTGGGAAAACAATGCCTAAAAACGAACTATACGAAAGAATTAGTTAAAAAACGTTCGCTTTTTGAAATTGACATGGCACGTCAGTTGGTAGTAAACTAGGGAAGCGGGAAATGAACCCGCACTAATTGAAAATGTCGAATCAACTCGTATAAAATCAGGGATAAGGCCTGAAAGTTTCTACCCAAAAACCATGAATTTTTGGACTACGAGGAAGCGAATGAGGGGAACCATAGGAAGACGATGGTCTTTTTGCATTCGGTTCTTTTGCTGTCCACGGATAGAATCATGTATTCTAGCTCTGGGCGTTTTTTGGGTTTAGAGGTGGACTGGTTTGAAATTATTGGAAATGAAAGTTTTGAAAGCCAAGCTTTCAAAACGACTTAACTATATGAGAGTGGGTTTGAGATGACGGTACGTGTTGGTGTCATAATGGGAAGCCAGTCGGATTGGGAAACGATGAAGCACGCATGCGACATGCTGGAAGAGCTCGGAGTGCCATACGAGAAAAAGGTGGTTTCTGCGCACAGAACGCCAGATTTGATGTTTGAATATGCAGCCGCGGCAGCAGGTCGTGGGATCCAAGTGATTATTGCCGGAGCAGGCGGGGCGGCGCATCTACCAGGAATGGTAGCAGCCAAAACGGAGCTACCGGTTATTGGTGTTCCCGTGAAGACGTCCACGCTGAACGGACTGGATTCCTTGCTGTCCATCGTGCAAATGCCAGGCGGCATTCCGGTTGCTACGGTGGCTATCGGCCATGCAGGCGCAACGAACGCAGGCTTACTGGCAGCGCAAATCCTCGGCGCCTTCGAACCGGAGCTGCAAGCGAAGGTCAGAGCACGTCGTGAGCGCATCGCGCAAACGGTGATCGAAAGCAGTGACCTGCTATGACAGCAGCAGATGGCAAGATCATCAAGCCCGGCGGCACGATCGGCGTCCTGGGTGGCGGGCAGTTAGGCCGCATGCTGGCCTTGGCCGGCCGCAATATGGGGTATCGCTTCGTGACGCTCGACCCGACGGAAGACGCGCCTTGCGGTCAAGTCGCCGATGAGCAGATCCTGGCGAACTTCGACGATGTCGAAGCCGCGAGGAAGCTGGCGGCGCGCTCGGATGTGATCACGTACGAATTCGAGAACGTCGATGCCCACGTCACGAATATTTTGATGAACGAATCCTATGTTCCCCAAGGGAGCGAACTTTTATATACAACCCAGCATCGTCTGAGGGAAAAGAGAGCGATTGAAGCTGCTGGCGTGCCTGTTGCGCCTTATGCGGAAATCAACAGCGCAGCGGCGCTCCATGAAGCAGTTATTCGCTTCGGCACACCCTGCGTGCTCAAGACGGCTACTGGCGGCTATGACGGCAAAGGCCAATGGGTCATTCGCTCTTTAGATGAAGTCGAAGAAGCCTACGAGACACTGAGCCGCGCCAAAACCGAGCTGGTACTCGAACAATTCATTCATTTTGACAAAGAATTATCCGTCATTGCAGCGAGAAGTCCTCGTGGGGAAGTGAAAGCTTTCCCGGCAGCGGAAAACATACATGTACATAACATCCTGCATCAATCCATCGTACCGGCTCGCATACCAGCGGAAGTGCAGCAGGAAGCAGAGCAGCTGGCCATTCGCATCGCCGAATCGCTTGGCGTCATCGGATTGATTGCTGTTGAGCTGTTTTTAACGAAGGATGGTCAGCTTTATGTGAATGAGCTGGCGCCACGCCCGCACAATTCCGGTCATTACACGATGGAAGCGTGCCGAACTTCGCAGTTCGAGCAGCATGTTCGCGCGATATGCAACCTGCCGCTGGGTTCAACAGAGCTTCTGACCCCTGTCGTGATGGTGAATCTGCTTGGTGAACATATCGAGCCGCTGCAAAGCGTAATCGACCAGCCAGGCTTTCTCGAAGATGAGGATTTAGGCGTAAGCGCGAAGGTTCATCTGTATGGCAAGAAAGAAGCCAAAGAGAAACGCAAGATGGGACATATCAATCTCCTGGCAAGCAACGTGCAGCATGCACTGACTTGGATAGAACGCACGAGCATTTGGGAAAGTAAGTAAATGATAATTATTGGAGGAACGGCACAATGATCGAACGTTATACGCGCCCGGAAATGGCGAACATTTGGACGGAACAAAACAAGTTTCAAGCATGGTTGGAAGTTGAAATTCTTTCTTGCGAGGCTTGGTCTGAGCTTGGCGTCATTCCTAAGGAAGATGTGAAGGTGCTGCGCGAGAACGCAAGCTTCAACATCGACCGCATTTACGAAATCGAGCAAGAGACGCGTCATGACGTGATCGCCTTCACAAGAGCCGTGTCCGAAACGCTCGGGCCTGAGCGCAAATGGGTTCACTACGGTTTAACATCGACCGACGTTGTTGATACAGCACTTGGCTACTTGTTGAGACAAGCGAACGAGATCTTGGACAAAGACATTCAGAATTTCATTGAAATCCTTCGCAATAAAGCGATTGAACATAAAGATACAGCGATGATGGGCAGAACGCATGGGGTGCATGCAGAGCCGACGACTTTTGGTCTGAAAATGGCGCTTTGGTACGAGGAAATGAAGCGTAACCTGGAGCGTTTCCGTTTTGCCGCTGATGGCGTACAATTCGGTAAAATCTCCGGTGCTGTCGGTACTTACGCGAACATCGACCCATTCGTTGAGCAATATGTGTGTGACAAATTGGGCACGAAAGCTGCCCCGATCTCGACGCAAACTTTGCAGCGTGATCGTCACGCGGAATACATGGCAACACTGGCTTTGGTTGCTACTTCCTTGGATAAATTCGCAACAGAAATTCGCGCGCTTCAGAAGAGTGAGTTCCGTGAAGTGGAAGAGCCATTCGCTAAGGGTCAAAAAGGCTCCTCCGCGATGCCGCACAAGCGCAACCCGATCGGCTGCGAAAGCATCTCCGGCCTGTCCCGCGTGATTCGCGGACATATGGTTTCCGCTTATGAGAACGTGACGCTGTGGCACGAGCGCGATATCTCGCACTCCTCCGTTGAGCGTATTATCCTGCCGGATGCAACGCAATTGCTCAACTACATGCTGAACCGCCTAGGCAACATCATCAAGAACTTGACGGTGTTCCCTGAGAACATGAAACGCAACATGCGCAGCACGTATGATGTTCCTTTCTCCGGCCGCGTGATGACGAAGCTGATCGACAAAGGCTTTTCGCGTGAGCAAGCGTACGATACGGTTCAACCAAGAGCGATGCAAGCTTGGGAAGAACAACGTTCTTTCCGCGACATCGTAGAGAGTGCTTCCGTTATTACTGAGGCTTTAAGCCCGGCAGAAATCGCAGACTGCTTCGATCCGAGCTGGCATTTGAAACACGTTGACACGATCTTTGACCGTTTAGGTTTGAAATAGCATTTGCAATGAGGGGAGAGGGGAATGTTGGCTGTGATCACGAAAATCCTTGATTCAGCGGTAGAGCTGGTGAAAGCGCCGCTTGTTCACAAAGGCAAAGTGCGCGAGTTGTATGATTTGGGAGAGAACTTCTTGATCGTCGTAACGGACCGCATCTCGGCGTTCGACTATATGTTGAAACCGGATGTTCCGGACAAGGGCTACGTGCTGAATGCACTGAGCAAATACTGGTTCAACGTGACGAGCGGTTATATGAAGAACCATATCGTCCACACGGACGTGGAACAACTTCACGCTGTCATTCCTGACGCAGCGGCGCGAGAGCTTCTGAAGGAGCGAATTATTGTCGCCAAAAAAGCAGAGCGCATCTCCATCGAGTGTGTAGTTCGCGGCTACATCACAGGTAATGGCTGGAGACAGTACGCTCAGACCGGCGAGATTAATGGCCGCAAGCTGCCTGAAGGACTGCGAAAGAATCAACGGCTGGAAGATCCGATTTTCACGCCTGCGGCGAAAAATGATGTTGGTCATGATGAAGACATTTCCGTGGAACAAATGGCGGCGTTGGTCGGTGAGAACCTGACTTACGAGCTGCAAGAGAAAAGCATCATGCTTTACACGCTTGCGCATGCGATTTGTGAGCAAAAAGGCATTATTTTAGCAGATACCAAATTCGAATTCGGCATTTATGCCGGTGAACTTATTATTATTGATGAGATTTTCACGCCGGATTCCTCCCGTTATTGGTCACAAGAAAATTATGCGCTCGATATCGAGATTGATTCGATGGACAAAGAGCCCGTTCGTACGTACTTGGCGGGTTCGGGCTGGGACAAAAACAGCGAGCCAGACGAGCTTCCGGCTTCTGTTGTGGAAGAGACGTCCAATCGGTATAAAGAGATTTTGCGTCGTTTGACGGAGTAGGGGATTGCAGGGGGCTTAATTGCCAGGGCTGACATGTAGCGGGGCTTTAGTTTGAGCGGATGCTCGTCCTAAGATCACACATTCGTGTGTGCCCCCGGCCTCGGAATGGGGAATAAGAGCCTTTAGGGCCTCTTATTTTCAGGGAATTGAGCAATAAATACAGAATAAGAGCCCTTAAAGCCTCTTATTTGCATGAAAACCAATGAAATAGCTGCCTTTTAGAGGAATAAGAGTCCCTAGAAGCTTCTATTTCATCAAAAGTGGAAGAAAAATGAGAAATAAGAGCCCTTAGGGACTTCTAAATGGGCTCCTAACTATGCCGCTGCCAGATCAACTGGCGAATAACGCTAAGGAGAGATTACAAATGAAAGCAACGGTCTACGTAACGATCAAGCAGAACGTATTGGATGTTCAAGGAACTGCGGTGCAAGGAGCGCTTCATTCGATGGGGTTTGAGGAAGTTGGCAAGGTGCGCATTGGCAAATATTTGGAGCTTGAGCTGGGAACAACGGATAAAGCAGAAGCAGAAGCACGCGTGAAAGCTATGTGCGAGAAGTTGCTTGCGAACACGGTTATCGAAGACTACCGCTACGAGTTGGCGTAACATACCGAATAGGCTTACCACTTAAAAGGAGGAACACGTCATGAATTTTGCGGTTCTCGTTTTTCCGGGATCGAACTGCGATATCGATTTGTACAAAGCAATCGAAGATTCAATCGGTGAACCGGTTGACTACGTATGGCATACAGAAAGCGACTTGTCTAAATATGATTGCATCCTAGTACCAGGCGGATTCTCTTATGGGGATTACCTGCGCTGCGGAGCTATCGCACAATTTACGAATGTTATGAAATCCGTTGTGAAAGCGGCGGAAGAAGGCAAATACATTCTAGGTATTTGTAACGGATTCCAAGTATTGACGGAAGCAAGATTATTGCCAGGAGCGCTGCTGCGCAACAATGGCATGAAGTTCCGCTGTCACCAAACGGCGCTCAAAGTAGAGAACAACACGACGGCTTTCACGCGTGACTATGCGGAAGGCGAGATCATCACGATCCCTATCGCTCATGGCGAAGGCAATTATTATTGTGATGATGCAACACTGAAAGAATTGCAAGAAAACAAACAAATCGTGTTCCGTTATGAAGCAGGCAGCAACCCGAACGGATCATTGGACGATATTGCAGGAATCAGCAACAAAGCAGGCAATGTTGTTGGCATGATGCCCCATCCGGAACGTGCGGTTCACGAGATTCTGGGCTCAGCAGACGGCAAGAAAATGTTCACATCAATTCTAAGCGCTTGGAGGGAGAAACATGACGCAGCAGCTATCCGCTAAGGAACCATCAGCCGAACAAATCGCGGAACAGAAAATTTACAAGCAAATGGGCGTAACCGACGAAGAGTTTGCCAAAATTTGCGGCTTCCTTGGACGCAATCCGAACTATGTGGAGATCGGCGTATTCAGCGTTATGTGGTCCGAGCATTGCTCTTACAAAAATTCCAAACCGGTACTTCGCAAATTCCCTGTTACAGGACCTCGCGTTCTGATGGGACCTGGCGAAGGCGCAGGGATTGTAGATATCGGTGACAACCAAGCCGTCGTTTTCAAAATTGAAAGTCATAACCACCCTTCCGCAATCGAGCCTTACCAAGGCGCGGCGACAGGTGTGGGCGGTATTATTCGTGATATTTTCTCCATGGGCGCGCGCCCTGTAGCGCTGCTGAACTCCTTGCGTTTCGGCAAGCTGCAAAACGATCGTGTGAAGTACTTGTTCGAGCACGTAGTATCCGGTATCGCAGGCTACGGGAACTGTATCGGGATTCCAACAGTTGGCGGCGAAGTGATGTTCGACGAAAGCTACGAAGGAAACCCGCTTGTTAACGCCATGTGCGTCGGTCTCATCGACCACGACATGATTCAACGCGGTGTTGCCAAAGGTGTTGGCAACCCAGTGTTCTACGTAGGGCCGGCAACGGGCCGCGACGGCATTCACGGTGCGACATTCGCGTCCGAAGAGCTGACGGCTGAGTCTGAAGCCAAGCGTCCAGCGGTGCAAGTTGGCGATCCTTTCATGGAAAAGCTTGTGCTGGAAGCATGCTTAGAGTTAATCGATTCCGGCATCGTGCTCGGAATTCAAGATATGGGCGCAGCGGGACTCACTTGTTCCAGCGCTGAGATGGCAAGTAAAGCAGGCAACGGCATGGAGTTGTACCTGGATGAAGTGCCGCAGCGCGAAGACGGCATGACAGCATATGAAATGATGCTGTCTGAGTCTCAAGAGCGTATGCTTTTCGTGGTTGAGCCGAAGCATGAGGCGCAAGCCAAGGGCATCTTCGAGCGCTGGGGTCTCCACTGCGCCAAAGTCGGCAAGGTAACCGATGACGGTTACCTGAAATTGATCCACCACGGTGAAGTCGTGGGGAACATGCCTGTTGGCGCTCTCGTCGACGAGTGCCCGGTGTACAATAAGCCGAGCAAAGTACCGGCTTATTACGAAGCTAGCGCAGCCATCGATACAACCCGTTACCCAGAGGTAACGAAGTTGACAGATGCGCTTAAATCGGTGCTCGCGTCACCGACGGTAGCGAGCAAAGAGTGGGTGTACAACCAGTATGACTACATGGTTCGTACGGAAACAGCTGTGCGTCCGGGATCGGATGCAGCGGTTGTAACGATTCGCGGAACCCGCAAGGGCCTCGCAATGACAACCGACTGCAACGGGCGCTACGTGTATCTGGATCCGGAAGTTGGCGGACGGATCGCCGTTTCTGAAGCAGCGCGCAACGTGGTCTGCTCCGGCGCTGAGCCGCTGGCTGTAACGGACAACTTGAATTTCGGCAGCCCGGATAAGCCGGAAATCTTCTGGCAGTTGGAGAAATCCACAGACGGTATGGCAGAAGCTTGCCGCTTCCTGGATACGCCGGTTATCGGCGGAAATGTCTCGCTGTACAACGAGAATTCCAAAGGCGCGATCTACCCGACGCCAGTCATCGGGATGGTTGGTCTTGTTCATGACATCGACCACATCACGACACAAAATTTCAAAAACGAAGGCGACATCATCATCCTGCTCGGCGAGACGAAAGCAGAACTCGGCGGCAGCGAATTCCAATATGTGATTCATAATGTAACAGAAGGACGTCCACCAGAGCTTGACTTGGCTACCGAGAAGCGCCTGCAAAACGCTGTTTTGAAAGCCATTCAAGAAGGTCTTGTCGCTTCTGCGCATGACTTGTCCGAAGGCGGCTTGGCTGTAGCTTTGGCTGAAAGCTGTATCAGTGGCAGCGTTGGCGCAGCCGTTAACGTAACGTCTGAGCTTCGCCCTGATTTCGCATTGTTCAGTGAAACGCAGTCCCGTATTCTTCTGAGCGCAACACCTGACAAAGCAGACGCATTGAAGCACTGGATTGCTTCCCAAGGCGTGCCGTATGAAGAAATCGGAACTGTAACAGGTACAGATTTGACGATCAAAATCAACAACGAACAGCGTCTCCAGTCTCCGGTAAGCGAGCTGGCGAAAGTCTGGAAGGATGCGATCCCATGTCTAATGGCATAAAGCAATCCGAGGCCCTGAAGCTTCCTGCGGCTCCCCTGGTTACACTTGGGGAGGCTCAGCATGAGCTTTGGACTGGCGAGTATTTCAACGAGGGTGTAGGCGGCCAAGGCGGATTGTTTGATAAGCTGAATGAAGAGTGTGGCGTGTTCGGGGTGTATGGTCATCCTGAAGCATCCTCGCTGTGCTACTACGGGCTTCATGCCCTGCAGCATCGCGGACAGGAAAGCGCCGGCATTTGTACAGTCGAAGACGGTAAGTTCAACTATTATCGCGGCATGGGACTTGCCAAAGAGGTGTTTACGAACGATAATCTGCATCCTCTGACAGGTTCTACGGCGATCGCGCATGTGCGCTATTCAACAGCTGGCGAAAGCAAGCTGGCGAATGCACAGCCGCTCGTATTCAAGTACCGCGAGGGCGACCTGGCGATTGCGACGAACGGCAACCTCGATAATGCGAATATTATCAAGCGGGAGCTTGAGCGTAAGGGATCTATTTTCCAAACGACCAGCGATACCGAAGTTCTGGCGCATTTGATTGCTCGTTCGGAACATGATGATATCGTGGATGCGGTGAAGGATGCTTTGCATCAAGTGGTTGGCGGATTCGCCTTCTTGATCATTACCAAAGATAAGTTGATTGCTGCGCTCGATCCGAATGGATTGCGTCCTTTCATGATTGGCCGCCTTGGTGATGCGTACTTGTTCGCTTCCGAGACCTGCGCTTTTGATGCCGTGGGAGCGACGTACTTCCGTGATGTGCAGCCTGGTGAGATTATTGTGCTGGATCGCGACGGCTTCCATTCGGAACAGTTTGTGGAGGGTGGCAAGCGTGCGATCTGTGCGATGGAGTACATTTACTTCGCTCGTCCAGACAGCGATATCGACACGGTGAACATTCACTCTGCGCGTAAGCGGATGGGGAAACGTTTGGCGATGGAAGCGTTCGTGGACGCGGATATCGTGACGGGCGTGCCGGATTCCAGTATTTCGGCGGCAATTGGCTTTGCGGAACAAACGGGCATCCCGTATGAGCTGGGTCTGATTAAGAACCGCTATACAGGCCGAACGTTCATCATTCCAAGCCAAGAGCTGCGCGAGCAAGGGGTCAAAATGAAGCTGAGCGCTGTGCGCAAAGTGGTTGAAGGCAAACGCGTGGTCATGATCGATGATTCCATCGTTCGTGGAACAACGTCGCTGCGCATCGTCAACTTGCTGAGAGAAGCTGGCGCTACGGAAGTGCATGTGCGGATTTCTTCGCCGCCATTCATGAACCCTTGCTATTACGGGATTGATACCCCGGACCGCAAGGAACTGATCGCTGCGATGAATTCCATCGAAGAAATTCGCAAGGCGATCAATGCGGATTCCCTTCATTTTTTAACCAAAGAGGGACTGCTTGATTCGATCGGTCAAGGTTCGGCAGGAGCGGCGAGCGGATATTGCACGGCTTGTTTCGATAACAGCTATCCAACGGAAATCGTCGATGTGACGAAAGTTGGTTGTGCTTGCGATTAATTGGGTAATCAATAGGGAAATGCTAAAAATTGGAATACACAACGGGAGGGCCGGACGCCCCCCGATACATAGACAAAACTAAGGAGTGGAAGCGACGTGTCAGATGCTTACAAAAAGGCTGGAGTCGATATCGCAGCAGGGAACGAAGCCGTAGAACGGATGAAAAAGCACGTCAAACGGACATTCCGTCCTGAAGTGTTAACGGACCTCGGAGGCTTCGGCGGGCTGTTCAGCTTGAACAAAGACAAGTATGAGGAGCCTGTGCTCGTATCGGGTACGGATGGCGTGGGCACGAAGCTGAAGATCGCTTTTGCAATGGATAAGCATGATACGATCGGGATTGACGCTGTTGCGATGTGTGTGAACGATATTATCGTTCAAGGCGCAGAGCCGCTGTTCTTCCTTGATTATCTGGCTTGCGATAAAGTTATTCCTGAGAAAATTGAAGCAATTGTTAAAGGGATCGCTGATGGTTGTGCGCAGTCTGGCTGCTCACTGATCGGCGGGGAAACGGCGGAAATGCCGGGCATGTATGCGTCAGGGGAGTATGACATTGCCGGCTTTACGGTTGGAATCGTCGACAAGAAAAAGATCATCGACGGTACAACAATTCGTCCTGGAGACGTAGTTCTAGGTCTGGCTTCAAGCGGCGTGCACAGCAACGGGTTCTCTCTTGTGCGCAAGCTTTTGCTGGAAGATGGCGGTTATACGCTGCAAGGGCATGTGGAAGAGCTGGGCGACAAGCTGGGGAATGTGCTCCTTGAGCCAACGAAGCTGTATGTGAAGCCGGTTCTGGCGATGCTGGAAGATGTAGCGATCAAAGGGATGGCGCATATTACAGGCGGCGGTTTCATCGAAAATATTCCACGCGTTTTGCCGGAAGGCGTAAATGTAGAGATCCATTACGGCTCATGGCCGATTCTTCCGATCTTCGCGCTGATGCAGCGTGAGGGCGGCATTTCGAACAACGATATGTTCCGTACGTTCAACATGGGGATTGGTATGGTTGTGATCGTGAACGCAGACGATGCTGAGAAAGCTATTGCAGCAGCTGAAGCGCAAGGCGAGAAAGCCTACCGACTTGGTGTTGTAACCGAGGGCGAGCGTGTCGTGACGTTCCAAGGAGCTGAGGTGTAATGCAGCCTTACCGGATCGCGATTTTTGCTTCGGGCAGCGGCTCTAATTTCCAGGCGATCGTGGACCAGGTACAGAAGGGGAAGCTTGATGTCAGCATCGAGCTTCTTGTCTGTGACCGCCCCAAAGCCTACGTGGTTGAGCGCGCCAAGGAAGCGAAAGTGCCAATGTTCGTGTTCAGTCCAAAGGAATATGAAAGCCGCGAGGCTTATGAAGCTCTCATTCTGAAGGAGCTTGTAGAGCGTCAGGTTGATCTGATCGTGATGGCTGGCTACATGCGGATTATTACGGATGTGCTGGTTGGGCCTTATTATGGGCGGATGATCAACATTCACCCATCGCTGCTGCCGTCTTTTCCGGGCGTGCGCGCGATTGAGCAAGCCGTCGAGTACGGCGTGAAGCAAACCGGCGTCACCGTGCACTTCGTGGACGGCGGCCTGGACTCGGGCCCGATTATTGCGCAGCGCGCCGTGGAGATCCACGAGCACGAGACCGCGGAATCGCTCGCGGAGCGGATTCATGCGGCCGAGCATGTGCTGCTGCCGCAGGTGATCCGCTGGCTGCGCGAGGCTCGCGTGAGCCTGGATGGCCGCAGGGTTGGCGTGCGGCTTTAAGGCTGTTTCGCAGCGCTAAGTCAGGCAGCTGGTCAGAATTGGCTGCTTTAAGGCTGATTAACAGCGTTAAAGAGACGGTTTCCCCGCATGAGGCGGAGATAGGCCAAGGTTAAGGCTGTTTCTCAGCGCTAAGTCAGGCAGCTGGTCAGAATTGGCTGCTTTAAGGCTGATTAACAGCGTTAAAGAGGCGGTTTTCCCGCATGAGGCGGAGATAGGCCGAGGTTAAGGCTGTTTCGCAGCGCTAAGTCAGGCAGCTGCTCAGAGTTAGCTGCTTTAAAGCTGATTTACAGCGTTAAAGAGGCGGTTTCCCCGCATGAGGCGGAGATAGGCCGAAGTTAAGGCTGTTTCGCAGCGCTAAGTCAGGCTGCCGGTCAGAATTGGCTGCTTTAAGGCTGATTAACAGCGTTAAAGAGGCGGTTTTCCCTCATGAGGCGGAGATAGGCCGAAGTTAAGGCTGTTTCGCAGTCTTAAGTCAGGCTGCCGGTCAGAATTAGCTGCTTTAAGGCTGATTAACAGCGTTAAAGATTCGGTTTCCCCGAAGAGGCCGAAGTTATTTTCATTTTTCAACGCGAAAAGCACTCGTAAACTATCTATAAATTCAATTTCTGGGAGGAAGCATAGTGGCAATCAAAAGAGCACTCATCAGCGTTTTCGATAAAACGGGTATCGTTGAATTCGCAAGCGAGCTGACGAAGCTGGGCGTTGAGATCATATCCACAGGCGGTACGCTAAGTTTGTTGAAGGATAAAGGGGTACCGGTTATCGGTATTTCGGAAGTGACAGGATTCCCGGAGATCATGGATGGCCGCGTCAAAACGCTGCATCCGAACGTCCACGGCGGATTACTGGCTGTTCGTGACAACGTAGAGCACCAAGAGAGCATGAAGAAGCTTGGCTTGGAGTATATTGATTTGGTTGTTGTGAATTTGTATCCTTTTGCGGAGACGATTGCGAAGCCGGATGTGACTTACGAAGATGCGATCGAGAACATCGATATCGGTGGACCGACGATGCTTCGTTCTGCAGCGAAAAACCATGCGTTCGTTTCCGTTATCGTCGACACGACTGACTATGCCAAAGTGTTGGAAGAAGTCCAGGAGACAGGCGACACGACGCTGGAAACGCGCAAGCGTTTGGCAGCCAAAGTGTTCCGTCACACAGGAGCTTACGATGCTTTGATTGGCGACTATTTGACTGGCCTGCAAGGCGAGCCTTACCCAGAGCGCTACACGGTAACTTATGAGAAAATGCAAGAGCTTCGCTACGGGGAGAACCCGCATCAAAGCGCGGCTTTCTACCGCAAGCCGAATGCAGCTGCCGGGAACATTACGACGGCTGAACAATTGCATGGTAAAGAATTATCCTACAACAATATTAATGATGCGAATACAGCCCTTCAAATTGTCAAAGAATTCAGCGAGCCAGCGGTTGTAGCCGTTAAGCACATGAATCCTTGCGGCGTAGGCATTGGTACAAATGTACTTGAAGCTTATACCAAAGCGTACAATGCTGATCCTACGTCCATCTTCGGTGGTATCGTAGCGGCTAACCGTGCGATTGATGAGGCGACAGCGCAATTGCTGCATGAGATTTTCCTGGAAATCGTCATTGCGCCTGATTTTACACCGGAAGCGCTCGATATCCTGTCCAAAAAGAAAAACATCCGCTTGCTTAAAGTTAGCGGCTTAGATACGATCGCTGGTCGCCAATCAGAGCCAGTGCTGACAACCGTTGAAGGCGGCATGCTCGTTCAAGCGAGCGATGCTTACCAATTGACGGAAGCTGATCTGAAAGTTGTTTCTGAGCGTCAACCGACAGCGGAAGAGATGAAGCAACTGCTTTTCGCATGGAAAGTAGTTAAGCACGTTAAATCCAATGCGATTGTCCTCGTTGCAGACGATATGACCGTAGGTGTGGGCGCTGGTCAAATGAACCGCGTGGGTGCTGCCAAAATTGCCATCGAGCAAGCTGGCGAGAAGTCCAAAGGTTCTGTGCTTTCCTCCGATGCGTTCTTCCCAATGGGCGACACGCTCGAAATGGCAGCAAAAGCTGGCATCACTGCTGTGATTCAGCCAGGCGGCTCGATCAAAGATGAAGAATCCATTCGCGTTGCGAACGAAAATGGCATTGCTATGGTCATGACGGGCGTACGTCATTTTAAACACTAAAAACAACTGAGAATGCTCACGATCGTTTCTGAGACCGTGGGCATTCCCCATGAGAGGGGACTATAACCATGCGTGTACTAGTTATTGGACGAGGCGGGCGTGAGCACGCGATTGTGTGGTCATTGAGCAAAAGCCCAAAAATCAGCAAATTGTTCTGCGCGCCGGGGAACGGCGGGATTGCCGGTTTGGCCGAGTGCGTGCCGATTACGGAGCTGCAATTCGAGGAAATCAGCACATTTGCGAAGGAGCAAGCGATTGATCTGGTCATGGTAGCTCCTGATGATCCGTTAGCTGCAGGTTTGGTCGACCATTTGGAAGCCAAAGGCATCGCCGCTTTCGGACCGCGCGCTAATGCAGCGATTATCGAGGGCAGCAAGGTTTTCATGAAGGAACTTTTGAAAAAATACAGCATTCCTACAGCTGCCTATGAATCCTTTGACGCATATGAGCCAGCACTGGCTTACTTGCGTACACAAACAGCGCCGATCGTGATCAAAGCAGACGGTTTGGCTGCTGGCAAAGGCGTGACCGTTGCTCAGACGATGGAAGAAGCGGAAGCTGCGCTGAAAGATATTATGGTGGACCAAGTGTTCGGCAAATCCGGCGCGAGCGTCGTCATTGAGGAATTCCTGACAGGACAAGAGATGTCTTTGCTGGCTTTCGTGGATGGCTCCACAGTTCGTCTGATGGTGCCTTCGCAGGATCACAAGCCTGTGTTTGACAACGACAAAGGGCCAAATACGGGCGGAATGGGGACTTACTCACCGCTGCCGCATATTCGTGAATCCATCGTGCAAGAGGCGCTTGAGAAAATCGTGCAGCCAACGGCAGATGCCATGGTTGCAGAAGGCCGCCCGTTCAAGGGTGTGCTGTATGCAGGTCTGATTTTGACCCCGAATGGTGTGAAAACGATCGAGTTCAACGCGCGCTTCGGAGATCCGGAGACGCAGGTTATTTTGCCAAGATTGCAAACGGATCTGCTGGATATTTTCCTGGCGATCAACAACGGGACGCTGGCTGAGCAGCCGATCGAGTGGAGCGAAGACGCAGCGGTTTGTGTCATTGTGGCTTCACCGGGCTATCCGGCCGCATATCCTAAGGGTCTGCCGATTACGGGGCTGGATCAGGTTCAAGATTCGCTCGTGTTCCACGCGGGGACAGCTATCGAGGACGGTCAAATCGTTACCAACGGCGGGCGCGTGCTGGGCATCACAGGAATCGGCAAAGATATTATCGAAGCTCGTCAGAAAGCTTATGCCGATTTGGATCGGATTCATTTTGACGGGAAACATTACCGGACGGATATTGCGATGAAGGCTTTGAAATAAATAAAACCCGAAGGGGAAAAGGGATATAAGTTCAAGTCTTTTATTGTCCTCCGGCAAGTCATCACCACCCGGGGGGATACAAAACTGGGTGGTCTATTATGTTTCTTAACTTTCAACAAAATGTCTGTTTTGTTGAAAGATTGAACGGGAACAAATGATTTGGTAAGAGGTCATGGTAAGTCTAGTACCGCAAAAAAAAGGCTGCCAAACAAAGAATTTTCTTGTTGGCAGCCTTTTTCATATCAATTATGAGTTATGTCCTAATAATGAACTAAAAAATTAATTACCGTAAAGACAAAAACCTTGATGTATAGCGACATTAATAAGTTCAACTCCCCGCCTGTACAACCGATCGCCACGTTTCTCAGAAACGAAGAGGCAGGTTGATTAAGTCGTTTTCGTCGACAAAGAATATCCTCCCTAATGGGCTTATACGCATCTAAAGCACGAACGATCTTGGGGGTAAGCATAAATTTTCACTCTTTATCCCCTATACCAATTATTGATATCGTAGATTGTAACGATTCTTGTAAGTATCCACTCTTAAATTTGTCCTGTAGAGTATCAAATTCAATATTTAGTACTTCAATTCGACTTATTTCCTGTTGGCTTTGATTGAAGGTAAGCAGTTTTAACAAAACGCCAGTTTTTGTATCAACCCACATTTAATTCGGTTTATAGAGTTGAAGACTGTTTGTGCTGGCAATCATCCGGAAGAAGCACGGCTTCCGGTGACTGCGGCCAATATGCCGCCCATATTCAGTCATGAACGTGTGTTTGAAACCCCCTTAATGACGGTTCCCGATAAATAAAATATATGCAGTAATTTGTAATATGATGTAAAATGTTAGTGTATGATATAACATACATAGGAGGATTTAACTTCATGATGAAATAATATTATGTAATTCCGACATCAATTACTATTGAGGTGGGCATCTTTTCGGCCGGTGTTTATGCGGATGGGGTAGTCAGTTGGGGACAGTCGAAGAAGAAGAGTAATTGGTTATATTAGGAGTTGAATAGAGATTATTAGAGGAGCAGGATGCATTTATTGAGAGTTCAAATCTCTCTTCCTCTTTTTATTATGGGACGAAAGGGTAACACCCTAAGAGTCTCAAAAATACATAAGAAGCGCGAGGAATAGAAATGAAGAATTTATTCAGTAAAAAAGTTTCAGCAATCATTGCAATTGTATCACTAGCTGTATCGGCAGGAACTTTAGCCTATGCTGATTCAGCACTTAAGCAAATCACAGCATATCAAAATCAAGCATTAAAAGTAACTGTCAATGGTAGTGAAGTTGATATGTCCAGTGAAGATGGGACTATGTATCCAGTGGTTTATGATGGCCATAGCTATGTATCTGCGAAAGCAGTTGCAGAAGCTATGGGAGGTTCTGTTAAATGGAATAACTCAACTCAAACAGTTGAGATCACTAGTGGAACTCGTACTGGTTCTGGAATTCCAGACAAAGACAATACTACTAAACCAACACCTAAACCTACTGCAGCACCTACTCCTCCTCCAGTAACTAAACCGTCTGAAGGATCTTCTAACTCTGGTACAGTATCCAGTGGGGAGTCGGTGGCCTATACAGATATTTATAACAATCCTTACTCAAAAGGTCATTGGAAAGCAAATTATAAAGTAAGCGTAAATAAAGTAACGCCAGTTACTGCTGAACAGGTTGTAGAATTAGGATTCAAGAAACCGGATGCTACTTCTACTACTAGTTGGGCTTTAGTTGATGTTACAGTGAAAGCTGACAACATTACTTATACTCAGGTAAAACCAGATCCAGGTAGTGAATATAGCTACATATCTAGTATTGTTCCTCAGTTCTCAGGAGTGACTGTAGCTGATAAAAGTGCTAAGATTATTGGAGTAACTGATTATGGATTCGATGGTTCTTTTAGTAGAAACTTGGGTGATGCTCTTGGTTCTGATAATAAGATTAAACCGGGTGAGACAAAGTCTTATAATGTCTCTGGTAAAATCTTAGTTACTCTATTTAAAGGTCAAAGTAATATGCTTTGGATTCGTCAACAGGATAGTACCGTAGAGTTTGACTCAAGTGCTCTCTATATTAAACTTAACTAATCTGCTATAATTCGTAGTTATAAAAGAGAGACTCAATCTACTACGGATTGAGTCTCTAATTATATCAATGAATATGCAATACAATGGATGTATGTTGAGTTGCAGGAAAGTACATCAAGTAGTTGATTATTAATTAGCAATATATAATTAGGAACATGTACCGTTTGCTACTATAAGCAATGCAAGACACTGTTTATAATTTATATTGACATAATAGTTGGTATAACACTGGTCATAAAGTCTTCAATATTATAGTTAAGATACTAGGTAGTGAGGTGGAAGATAAGTCCACACTCACTTTTTCTTTGTATTACGGAAAGAATAGATAAACAAAATATACACTATATTGACCAATGTCAGTAAACTATTGCTATGTTAGCAAAGACAATTCTACATACAGTAAATACAAGCAATATAAATGACACTTATGTAACTAATTCAGACCAATTAGTTAAACTAGCATATACGGTATGTGGAGATGTAGTGAAGACAAACATTATTCTTGCGCCAACCTTACTTTTTATCATTAGTGCCCCTAATGAGCTTGTCCTTATGTTTATAGACGAACCATACCGCAACGAGTACACCAACGATTAAAACAAGGGACAGCCACTCTTGAGAAACGAAGTTCCAGAGGTTGTGCATGGGAGTGCCTCCTTCCGTTTATGCGTGAGGATAGTTTTGGCAATAGTGTCAGGATTCATGCATATGTCGCAGTCTAGCAGGAGTTTCCAAAGCAAAAAGCGAAATTAGCAAGATCATACGCGTTCTTTGGTACGGGATAGAGATAGATGGGGGAAGCTTAGTGAAAAGAGATGGAATTCAGACACGGCGAGTCTTGTATGTAGTGCTTTTGATTAGTTTTGCGGTGACAGCCTTAGTGTATAGATCGAACATGAAGTCTGTCGTTCAACCGACCGCTGAGGTCACTCAGCCGAGGGAGTCGGAGCTGCCTATAGAAGCAGTTCTAGCTAAGGTGGGCTCGGCGCCTGAGATGGCGATTGTAATATCAGAACCAACAGTGCAGCCGACAGTGCAGCCTGCGGTGCAAGCAGTGGGCGAGGCTGAAGCGCAGGCAACGGCACAACCAACCGTGCAACCAACACCGGGGGCTGCTGCCCACAAGGCCAAGTCGTCCGGCAAGCTCGTCATGCTCGACCCGGGACATCAGCGCCAAGGGAACAACACGCCTGAGCAGGTGGGCCCTGATGTTAGGGACACCAAGCCAGCTGTCAGCTCCGGGACGGTCGGTGTCCGCACGAAAAAAGCGGAATATGTTCTCAACCTGGAGGTTTCGTTGTTGATCAAGGCTCAGCTCGAGCGCCGCGGCATCGAAGTTGCGATGACGCGCGAGACGCATGACGTCGATATCAGCAACAAACAGCGCGCAGAGATGGCGAATGAAGCCGGAGCGGCACTCGCTGTGCGCATTCATGCGGATGGGGATAGTTCACCCAAGACCAAAGGGTTCTCCGTACTGTATCCGTCTGCTTCCACGGCAGCCGTTAAGCCGATTGCGGCAGAGAGCCGTCAGGCGGCGGGCTACCTTGTGGAACATTTGAAGGCTGCAACTGAGGCGTCCGGAAGAGGACTCTCAGCGAGGAGCGATTTGTCAGGGTTCAATTGGTCCCAAGTGCCGGTCGTGTTAGTGGAGCTGGGCTTTATGACGAATCCGGAAGAGGACGAGCTCATGTCCGAGCCGGAGTATCAGAAAAAGCTGGCCGCAGGCATTGCTGACGGGATTGAGCAATTTATGACAAGCAGATGAGATGATCGCTGGGAGTATAGGAATATCAAGCCATAAATACACTGAAAACCGAAACCGCCCCCCAAAGGCGGTTTTATTTATACCTAAAGGCGTATAATGTAGGAGATAGGATGGTTTTTCCAACTCATGGATGAAGGAGGGTGTGCGATGCTGCCAACGTTTTTTATAGCTCATGGAACACCAAGTTTGGTCATAGAGCAGCATGCTTACACCGAGTTTCTGCAGAAGCTGGCCCGAAGCATTCCCAGACCCAAAGCGATCGTGCTGTTCAGTGCGCACTGGGAAAGTGACGTACAGAAAATTAGCGCTGCCATTCATCCGGAAACGATCTATGATTTTACGGGCTTTTCGGAGAAACTTTATACCATTAAGTACCCAGCTAAAGGAGATTTGACGCTTAGTTTACATATACAGCGGTTATTCCAAGAGGATGGCATTCGGTGCGAGCTGGATGATGAGCGCGGGCTGGACCATGGAGCATGGGGGCCGCTTACTATGATGTACCCGGATGCGGACATTCCGGTAGTCACGTTGTCGGTGAATCCGCGGCTAACCGCGGAAGAGCATTACCGCATTGGTGCCGCGTTAGGCGCTTTGCGGGAGGAGGATGTGCTGATCCTCGGCAGCGGCGGGACGGTTCATAATGTAAGGCGGCTGGACCGGAATAATCCAGTACCCCAGGTATGGGCTGTGGAGTTCGACGAGTGGCTGGCGGAGCAGCTGGAGACGTGGAATCTAGAGGCGTTGGTTCGATACGACGAAAGAGCGCCTAATGTGCGTGAGGCGGTTCCGACGCCGGAGCATTTTGTCCCGCTGCTGCTGGCGATGGGCGCAGCGGATACGACGCGCAGAGCGAAGCTGCTGCATCACAGCTTCCAGATGGGCACGCTCAGCTTGTGCTGCTGGATGTTCGGGGCGAAGCGGAAGTCGTAGCCGCTAGTCGAGAAAGCGCTGCTTATATGCCGGCGTTGGCAGCATGCACTGCTCAGTTTGGCCGAACCAGCGGTAGCGATTGCGCGCGATGAAGCCGTAGACGAGATTCCTCAGCGGAGCAGGAATGAGAATGGCGGCGTAGGCTGCAGGCCATGCGCCACGCAGCCGCCGGGCGATGCGCAGCGCCGCGGTTGAGCGGGTATAGGCGCGGCCGCCTTCGATCAGCACAATCGTGCTGATGATATCTGTCGGCAGATTGTGCCGCGCAAGCAGTTGTTGGCCGATAGCGGACTGCAAGGACGCGAAGCGAAAGATGCCTTCAGGGTCATTCCGCAGGATGAACTGCACAGCTCCGCTGCAAAGGTTGCAGACCCCATCGAACAGGACGATGGCAGGGTCATGGGTTGGTTGCGTCATGGCGATGTCTCCTTCTTGGGAAAGCGTGGCGGTTGCTTCTAGTATACCGAATTGGAGCGCTGGCTCCAATTGTTTATCCTTGGTCCCAGAGGTGAGCCGTGGGAACTAGAGGGAAAAGCTGGCGCTATTTTCAGCAAATTAGCTATATGTGGCAGATGAACTGGAAATCTTATTTTCCAGTTAATGATCCAATGTTAACGGGAACCCGTCCAATTAGAGGGAGGAAATCCCGTTATTTTCCTTTTCGTGTCTTCTATTTTTCTCTTCCCTAGCATATCTATTTACTAGAACGATAGACTAATTTTAGAAGAAGAGGTGTAGCTCTGTTGAAAACATTGCCGATTCTACGCAAACACACGCTCAGCACCTGGCTTGTCCTTGGATGCTCTGTTATCACCCTTGTTGGGTGCAGCAATACGTCACCTGCCGTTCCTTCGCCTAGTCCGCAAGCTACCGCAACGCCGTCCGCCGCCGTGTCGCCGGCTACCAAACCAGCTTCAACCGCCGTTGATACGACGCTGCCGTTCAAATTCCCGCTGACGGGCCTGCCCACAGATACAGAAGTGAAGAGCCGCCCCTTCATGGTTATGGTCGAGAACGCACCGCAAGCCAGGCCGCAGACCGGCCTTGATCAGGCCGACATCGTGTATGAAATTCTCGCAGAGGGCGAGATTACGAGATTCGTCTCCGTATTCCAAAGCCATCCGGCGCAGACGATCGGTCCGGTGCGCAGCATTCGGCCTTATTTCGTAGAAATCGGCGATGCGCTCGATGCGGTGATCGTGCATGCCGGCTGGAGCCAGGAGGCTATGGATATGATGGCCGGCCGCAAGCTGTCCCATCTCGATGAAGTCTACGGGGATGGCGCCTATTACTGGCGGTCCACGGAACGCAAAGCGCCGCACAATCTCTATACCTCTGTGGATAAAATGAAGCAGGGCGCCAAGGCGCACAATTTCCGCGCGGAGTGGAACGGGCCGCTGCTCACTTTTGCTAAGGAAGGCCAGAATAAGCTGACCGGCGCAGCTGTGAACTACATTCAAATTCCTTATATCAAAGGGTATTTCGCTTCATATGACTACGATGCCGCCGAAGGCGTGTACAAGCGCAGCATGGAAGGCAAGCCGCATTTGGATAAAGAGAGCGGCAAGCAGCTGCAAGCGAGGAACCTGCTCGTACTGGAGAGCAAGCATAAGATTGTGGATAAAGAGGGCCGCCGGGAAGTTGATGTTTTCGGGCCGGGCAAGGGCGTTATTCTGCAAGAGGGACAATCCCAGTCCATAACGTGGGAACGCAAAAACGGTCTGCTGCGCGCATACGACGACAAAGGGATCGAAGTACCGCTGCTGCCAGGCAATACGTGGGTTCAGATCGTGCCGGAAGGGACGCAATTGAAGATGGAGTAGCAGAATTTACAATCGCTTTACACAACGCTAATCGTACACGCACATTGGAATCCTATGATTAGAAGTCATAGGAGGGATATCATGAACAAATTTCAACGTAAAATTTCCATACCTGTTTATCTGGTATTTATTATGCTTTTGTTTGGTGTTTTCGGCATTAGCTATTCGATTTGGGGCAAGCAAACGATTGCGAAGGGATCGGAAGCCGCCTCATCGGCATCGACCGTTCAAGAAGTGAAGAAAGTCGTTTGGTGGCACGCCATGAGCGGCGATAACGGCAAAGCTGTGGACAAGCTGGTTACCAATTTTAACACAACCCATAAAGATATCCAGGTAGAAGCGGTATACCAAGGTTCCTACTACGATAGTCTGACCAAGCTCAAAGCATCCATCGGTTCCAAAATGGGGCCGACCATGGCGCAGGTCTACGATGTCGGGACACAGTTCATGATTGATTCGAAGGCAATTACGCCTATTCAGCAATTCATTACTCGGGATAAATACGATGTATCTCAATTAGACGAGGCTATTCTGGGCACCTACATCGTGCGAAATACGCAGTATTCGATGCCGTTCAATGCCTCTAACCCTATTCTCTATTACAACAAAGCTTTGTTCCAAGCAGCCGGGCTGAATCCGGAGAAACCGCCGGTTTATTACGATGAACTTGCGCAAGCCGCTAAGCAGATCACGAGAAACGGCGTGTGGGGCGCTTATTTTGGCATACAAAGCTGGTATATGGAGCAGCTCCTTGCTAATCAAGGCGCAGAACTTGTCAATAACGGCAACGGACGTGATGGTGCAGCAACGGCTTGGCAGATGAACGGTTCAGAAGGCGTCAAGACACTCGCATGGTGGAAGGGGCTGATCGACGACAAGGCCGCGCTCTATCCTTCAGGCAAAAGCGATGAGTCGAAGAAGCTATTCGCTGAAGGCAAGGTTGCGATGATTTTCGATACAACGGCATCGCTGCGCGATATTCTCGACACCGTTGATGGCCGGTTCGAGGTAGGGACGGGCTTTTTCCCGAAAGCGGATCAAAAGGATAGCGGAGGCGTCGGGGTAGGCGGAGCTAGCAATTGGATAATGAACAACAAGAGCGAGGCTGAGCAGCAAGCGGCTTGGGTGTTCATCCAGTATTTGTCTGAACCTGAGCAGCAGGCTTTCTTCCACGTTAGCACGGGGTATTTTCCGATAACGAAGAAAGCTTATGAGCAGCCCATTGTGCAGGACAATATGAAACAGTTCCCGCAGTTCAAGACAGCTATCGACCAACACGATGCAGCGAAGCTGAATCATGCGACGCAAGGCGCTGTTGTGGGCGTCTATCCGGATGCGAGGAAGCTGACGGAGAACGCCATTAACCAGGCGCTAAGCGGCCAGATGTCGCCTAAGGAGGCGCTCGACAGCGCAGCGCGAGAAATCGGTATTAAAATTGAGGAGTACAATCAAATTGTGAAATAGGGGCGCATGCGCTATGTGATGGAGCGCCTGCGGTTTCCTAATGCATAAGGCATCCACGTCTCGTGGAATGCCTTTTTCTATATTTGTTTTAAACAACGAATCGTCGTTTCCATGACAATTCCTCTGCTCTCCGCCCCCACCAGCTAGTCTCGCTCCAACCTCTCCATCAGAAACCCCTCACTCACCACACTAGGCAACTCGTTTCCCACCTCTGCGGCACTGCGCACCAACTAGCAAGATGACTAAATATCACGATGTGCGATTCAGCATCGACGTTCTGCGATACTCGCCCGGCGAGGAGCCGGTGCGATTCTTGAACATGCGGTTGAACGAGGAGATGTTCCGGTAGCCTACCTGGACGCCGATCTCCTGAATGTTCAAATCGGTCTGGTGCAGCAGGTGCTGCGCGTTGCGGACGCGTCGGTCGTGCAAGTGTTCCATGAAGTTGGCGCCTGTTTTCTCTTTGATATAGGTAGAGAGGTAGGAGGTGCTCAAGTTCAGTTGGTCAGCCAGCACATCTAAAGAGAGATCTTCCGCATAATGCTCCTGCACAACAGCTAGCACATGGTCGATGATAGGATCGCTGATCTCTTTCTTATCCCGAATAAGCTGGGTAACGGTTCGGAAATAGGTCTGGAAGGTGATGGTATATTCCTCGAGTGTGCAGCATTCCTCCAGTTGAAGCATGATCGGCTTGAGCTGCCAAGCGATATCGGGCTGGACTTTGTAATGTTCGAGGATTTTTTTGGCCTTGTCGGTTACGGCCAGCGTGAGCAGCCTGAACATGTCGACGGATGCTTCCTTCTGGGCCAGTTCCTCGAGCCATGGCAGGATGAGATTAAGCGTATCGAGCTCTTTGCCCGATTTGAGCGCAGCAATCAGATCCTGCTCCTGTGCAAGTGTCAAGGTGAAGGCCGAGCGATCTGCGCGGAATTCGCTGATGATCTGCGTTTCTTCCAGCAGCCGGGCCTGCATGGCCATTTCTTTGACTTGCCGGTAAGCATGTCCGAATTGTACAGAATGTTCGAAGGCCGAGCTGACGGCAATGGTGACCAAAGCGTAACGCAGATCGCGGTCGAGCGCCATCTTCAATGTGTCCAAGACAGTTAACATGCGCTCTCGTTCGGTCCCCGGGAAAACAGACAGGAACTGATGATGTTCCATTTGGAACGTATGGGAAGCAGGGAAGCTGGTCTCAATCAATGGCTTCAAATGCTCGCCTATTGCCAGCGAAATGTGCTCCTTGCTCATCGGTGCTTCCACGAAGGCGGCTGAACGGTAGCGAAGCTCATACAGCACGACAGTAAAGGTTTCCTCGGTTTTCTTTAATTCGATTTCCTTCCCCATCATAGAGGACCAATCCTTCATTTCATGATTAATATTCTTCAATTTATTCATGTAATGATAGTTCGTTAAGAGGGATTGTTGCTCCTGAAGTTCCTGTTTCATTTCGCCCTTTTCTTTGAGCAGCTCCCGAACCGGCTTATGGATTCTTTTACTGAAGAAGAATGACGCCACCAGAGCTAGAAGAATGGACAGTCCGAGCAGGATCACCATGAGATTGTCCAAACGCAATATTTTCGCCGCCAAATCGGGACTGGTTACTTTCATAATGAAATGCAGACCGCCGTCTATTGGATAATCGATATAATAAATGCCGTTCTGAGCCAGGTATTTCTTGTTCTCGGTCTTGCCTGCGAGCAAGGCTTCCGGCAATTCTTGCAGCTCTTCATCGGTCTGATAAATAGGCGTATTGTCCGGCCCCAGAATAGCTAGATGCAGAGCAGGGTGCTCTTTGAGAATCGCGTCCCGCAGGCGGTCTGCGTCAATCAGAGCAACGAGCATGTTATCAGCCAAGGCTGGCTTGATGGAGTAAGGAATCAATGTTTTGGACGACGTTGAGTCCGTGGAAAGCCCGCCGAACCTTGCAGCCGGATGCAGGACATAGTTCTCACCGCGTGCGAACTGGGCTTGCCAGAAAGCGGGCGGGTACGAAGTGCTGGCATAAGCAGCGAACAGGCCCTCGGCGGCACTGGGACCCCATTTATTCATCGTGAGATTCGTGGATCGAAACAGCACGATCAGATTATCCAGATAAAGCTCCGAGTCACTCACAACACTCTGGATATTCTCAATGAGCGGACGTGTGTTCAGGGTATCCGTGTCCTTCTTTAGGCTGACTTGGCTGTTGAAGGCAATCATGTTTTTGTCGGTATAGGTTTTGAACAGAACCTCTTTGACCCGATCCAACTGAAATTGGTAGCGCTCGGCTACTTTCTGCAACGTGAGACGATTCTGCTGAATCATTTCGCTGCGGAGATGGCTTTTGAGCAAGCCAAAAATCAGTAGATGAAAGCAGGAGAAGATCAGAATCAAGATGATGAAGCTGGTCAATATATTTCGAAAAAGCGATCGTTTGTGTGAAAAAATGCTCATAAACCGCAGGCTCCCTCTGGTCGTAACGCTATTCGCTTCCGGCGAGTTATCTATCTATTTATTGTAGTTGATAAAGGAAATTTAGGGTATGGGCTTTTTTTTGGAAGCTGCGCGATTTTACTTGTTTACCGCTTCACAAAAGCTTAAAAGAGGAATCCAAACAAAGGGGAAAGATCGCAAATCGTGTGTATAGGCAAGCTGAGAGGACCGAGCTATGATGGCCAAGAAGCAACCGAGATCTGGGGAAGGAGTGATAGGAACGCAATGAAATTTAGCAAATACCTCGTCGCATTCATGATGGCTGTGATGGTAGTCATGAACCTTGCCGGTGCTGTGGAGGCGCATTTCTCTTCAACCGGTTACTCCGATATTGAGGTAGGTTCGGATACGATCCAGTACCATTTATCGATATTGGAACATGACTTTCTGCAAATCTTCCCTGATAAAGCCGATGGGGGCGAGAAGATTAGCGACAGGCAGCTAGCCGGCTCTCTGGCGGCAATCGCCAAGTTAGTCGATGACGGGCTCATTGTTACGGGAGACGGGAAGGTTGGAAATGGAGCGGTAGTAAGCGCCAAGCATGAGAAGCGCGCGAGCATGGAGATGATTGGCATCGATATTCGTTACAAATTCGCTGCTCCGATTAAACGCTATCTCATGCAGTACAATTTCTTCTGGTACAGCGGGGTGGATCCCAATCATAGCAACTATGCCACGATTCATGTGGGAGGCCAGACGATTGAGCAGGTGCTTGGCAGCCAGAACTATATTGTGCAAGTGCAGGGCCCGGGAGCAGCTGCGGGGAATCCGGCACAGGCGGTCCATTCGGCCAAAGCATCCAATTCCGTACAAGTGCCAGCGTCCCCTACGCTTACAGAGGCTTCTTGGTTCAGAACCATGCAGACCTACATTGTAATGGGAATGGAGCACATTTGGTCTGGTTTGGATCACATGCTCTTCCTGTTGGGCCTCCTGCTGGCGGCAGAACAAAAGGTCGGGAAGATCGTGAAACTGATCACGGCCTTCACGGTGGGCCATTGTATCACGCTGATCCTCTCTTCGATGGAGGTCGCGTATCTCTCGCCTAGCATCGTCGAACCCCTGATTGCTCTCAGTATCGTGTATATTGCCGTTGAGAATATATGGAAGCGGCAAGAGAGTGCCCGTGTAATCGTCACGCTGCTCTTCGGATTAGTGCACGGCTTCGGATTTGCCGAAGTGCTGCGAGGGACATTGTCCGGACATATGGCGCTTCCCTTGTTCTCTTTTAATCTAGGCGTAGAAATAGGTCAACTTGTGGTGGTAGCGGTTGTGATCCCTGTCCTGCTGCTCGTTCGCCGCATCCCGCTTAAGATGAACTGGAATCTGTATGCTTCCGGGCTTGTCGGAGTATTTGGGCTGTATTGGTTATTTGAACGAATTGTTACCCAGTAAATAGTTGCATGGATGATATGATGATGAGAGGGCGTTACTATGTTGAAGAAGAAAAATTTAAAACGATGGATATCCAGTTTAACGGTTGCGGGCATGATGTTCAGCATGCTGACGCCGATGGCCTCTGCTGTCGATAATGGCTTGCAAGTCAGTGCCGTTGACTACTCGAAAGTACCGAAACTGTTGATTACGGAGCTAGTTCCAGATACCGCCAATTTGAGCGGTTCGGACGCTTATGAATTTATTGAAGTGTACAACAATACGAACAGGGCGATCGATTTCAAAGATTATAATATGGTGTACCGGGCCTCCGGAGCGGATACCGTGTGGGAGCCGTATAATAACGGCAATCCGGGTGGCAGTATGGTGATCCCGTCCCAGTCCTCCATCGTGTTATGGGTGATGAACAGCGTCAATAAAGCGTTGACGGAAACGAATTTCAACACGAATTTCGCGTCCAACTTGCATGAGAATGTGAATCTGTTCCGTGTTGAAGGCGGAGGGGGCATGCACAACAGCAGCCCGCGGGATCTCGTAATCCAAGAGAAATCAGGCGGCGATATCTCCGTTGCCAGCTACCAGAACGATAATCAAACGAAGCCGGATAAAGGGATCTTTTACAAATATCCGGTAGATGGCACGAAGAATATGATCATGTACGGATCAGGCGAGGATGCGATTCCTGCTGCGGCTACACCAGGTGTTGTAGATGTGATTCAGGTTCCGCCTGTCCCGCTTAACTTCTCCGAGCCTCCGGTTATCGCACACACGCCGGTTACGCAAGCAGACCAGAGAAATGACCTGCTGCTGCAAGCCCGAATCACGAATACCGAGCAAGATGAGACCGTGACGGCAGCGGTGTACTATCAAACTGGCGCACAGGCGGCTTATGATTCTGTCCCTATGACAGTTACTGGCAGCCATCAGTATCAAGCTGCGGTTCCCAAGGGGAAACTGGTCGATAGTCAGTTGAAATATTACATCCAAGCGGATGATGGCCATAATACCGTGAGATCGAACGTCTACCAGGTAGCGATTGCCCTGGATCAAACGGATTACACGAAAATTCCGCCACTTCTCGTGACGGAAGTTGTCCCGGATTCCACGAATGTGGGCTCATCGGACGGTTATGAGTTCATTGAAGTGTATAACAATACGGATCAAGCTGTTAATTTCAAAGATTATAAGCTCGTCTATCGCTACACCGATTCAGGCCCAAGCGCCGATGTCCTCTGGCCTGCGGACAAGGAAGACATGATCATCCCTTCCAAAGGGACCCTGGTCTTCTGGATCATCAACAGTCAGAACATGAATTCTACAGCGGCAGAATTTAACGCGAACTACAATACCCATCTGGTAGAGGGCACGAATCTGGTGCGTATTCATAGTGATGGTATGGCGAATAGCGCGAACCGAGGTATTCTGATTGCCACCAATGCCGGAGCGGAAATTTCGTCAGCCTATTATATCGCCGGTGATGCGAAGCCTAATAAAGGGGTGTTCTATAAGTACCCGCTTGATGGCACCAGTACAATGGTCAAATATAGCTCGGCTGTTGCAGCGGCAACGCCAGGGACGGTAGATCAAATACAAGTGCCTGAGCAAACCGTGAAAGTGAAGCCTGACCTCATTAAACCGGTCTTAACCGATCTGACCAACAAAACCATCATTGAACAGTCGCAAGATCTGGAAATAATCGGAGATGCCAAGGACGAAACCCAAGTGAAAACGATGGCTCTCTACTATAAAACAGAGAAACAAGCTTCGTATCTCAAACGCTATTTGAAAGAAAGCTTCGCCGATACGATGTACCATTACACGGTTTATTCCCCTGAGTTGATTGGGAACGCGTATTTGGATTACTATTTCGTTGCCTCGGACGGTACGAATGAATCCACATCGAGCACGAAGCGGATCGCCATTCAAGGCGGCTCCGATCATTCGAGCTTGCGTCTGAATGTGAAAGACGGCGACATTGTCACCCAAACGAAGGTGATCAAAGGGACAGGCGAAGGGTTGGGCGCTGACGACCTCAAGCTGGCGATGGATGGCAATGAGTTGACACAAGCTACCTTTCATGCCGCTGAGCATGATGCGTATTTCGCTTTCGACGTCACAGGCGTGAACTACTATTTCAAAAACGGGGTCACACAGGGGCAGGAAATCCTCTCTATTTTCCAAGACCCAATTGATACGTTTACAACGTTGTCGATTCCTTTTACAGCAGATCGTTTGAAGCCAGGCAGCAATGTGATCTCCATCCGGGCGGGTTCCAAGGCATCGCCTTTTGATGACCGTGTTGAAGAGAACAAAGATGATTTTGAAGTGAAGAATGTGCGTCTCGTATTCGATGACGGTACGATTATTTATGACGTGAAATATAATGATCCGGCCAAAGTGATTAAAATGGGCGACAGTGTCGGCAAAAATCCGGTTGTTGATTTCGAATTCCTCATCCCGGATAGCCAGTTGGCATCCCGAGCTTATGTGTGGAATACGGCTTTAATGACGGATGGGCCTCACGCTATTGCGGTCAGCCATGCTATCGCGGGTACAGCTACCGCAACAGTGACTGTGGATAACACAGCTCCTGTCGTCCAACCTTCGATAGAAGAAGGCGTCATTTACCGCGGTGCGTTCAACTTGGATGCCGTGATATCCGATGCGCTGGCTGGCGTGGACAAGGTCGAGGCTATGCTGGATGAGCAAGTGATCTCGCAGCCTTATGCGACTTCATCTGCTCAGCTTCCTGGAGGAGCGCACGCATTCACCATCAAGGCGACAGATAAAGTGGGCAATGCAACGAATGTGAAGGTTAACTTCACCGTACCGAATGAAATGCCGAATATGCCGGAACAAATCACGCCAGGTCAGCAAGCGACGGGTGTAGACCGCAATGCTCCTCTGCGTGTGAAAGTAACAGACCCGATGAATGATGAAATGAGCGTATCTTTCAATCAAGGGTTCAAATACGATGCAAGCACACAAGGTCAGTTCAGCGGCTATCGCAACGCCTCCGATACAGAGCCTCCCAAGCAGGAGAAGCCAGACGGAGAAACGCCGTTTACCCAAGAGGATTATGCCTTAATAAGCAGTATTGACGGCAATTATCTAGTCGATGATTCCGCCGAGAAGTTCCCGTATCAGCGGTTCGAAGTAGCGTTGGACAGCTCCATTCAAGGAACGGACAGCGTGGAAATCACCTGGAAAGGGAAGTCCCTGGACGGGCGCAAAGTTACCTTATATGCCTGGAGTCCAAGCAAACTTGCCTGGAGTCCGCTCAAGACCGTGATTGCGGGCAGTGAGGATTTCCAACTGCAAGCCCATGTGACGGCTGGCGAATATGCGAACAACCACAAGATTCAAGTGATGGTGCAGGATGAAATAGCCGCCAGACAGAATCAAACGGCCAGCAGCGATCCGGCGGCTTATGATTTCTCCTTCGTCTGGATGTCGGATACCCAGTATTATTCCAAAAGCTATCCTTACATCTATCAAGATATCGTGAAGTGGATCGCTGATCACAAAGAAGATAACAAAATCAAATATGTTATCCACACCGGCGATATCGTCGATAATGCAGATCAAGAGTACCAATGGGTCGAAGCGGATAAAGACATGAAAGTGTTGGAGGACGCCAAAATCCCTTACGGCGTATTGGCCGGAAATCATGACGTAGGGCACCAAAACAACGATTACAGTTATTATGATAAATGGTTTGGGGAAGATCGCTTCAAAAACCAGCCGACCTACGGCGAATCCTACGATAACAATCGCGGTCACTACGATCTGGTTTCCTCGAACGGCAACGATTTCATCGTTGTGTATATGGGTTGGGGATATGGCGACAAAGAAATCGATTGGATTAACGAAGTTTTGAAAAAATACCCGAACCGGAAGGCGATCCTGAATTTCCACGAATTCATGCTCGTGTCCAATAACCGCGCGCCGATGGCGGAGAAAGTATTCGAACGCGTCATTAAGCCGAATAAGAACGTCATAGCCGCTCTGTCCGGTCATTACCATGATGCGGAACTGAAAATCGATTCCATTGATGATGATGGCGACGGCGTGGCCGATCGCAATGTGTATCAAATGTTGGCTGACTACCAAGGCGCTCCGGAAGGCGGGCTGGGCTACATTCGACTGATGCAGTTCGATATGGCGCATGGCAAAATCAACATGAAAACCTACTCGCCGTATTTGAACGATTACAATTACTACGATCCAGCCGAGTATCCAGGCAAAGATGAGTTCTCTCTGGATTTGAATCTGGCATCGGTAACCAAGCGCGTAGCGACGGATTATTTTGGCGTTAACGTCTACACGGCGAATGTTATTGGATCCGTTGATCATGTGAAGAGCGGGGACCAAGCTTCGGTTGTTTGGCGTGATCTGGCCCCGAGTACAAGCTACCAATGGTATGCGGTGGCTCAAGACGCTTATGGCGGCAGGAAGCAGTCGGATATTTGGAGATTTACGACGGGAGTCGGGAAGTCTAATCCGGAACCAACACCAGATTCCGGTTCGTCCACACCATCCACGCCAAGTGAAGACAAAGTCACCTCGACAGATGGAACCTTAACCCTACCGACAGGGAAAAAGGGCGAAGTGAGTTTGGACAATGACGTAACAGTATCCATTCCGGCGGACGCTTCGGCGAAAGAACTGAAAATAACGATCGAGAAACTGAGGGAGACGCAGAAACTTATAACGAAGCAAGAGGTTTTGGCTAGTCCGATTTACGAAATTCTAAAAAACGTTTCAGAGAACTTCAGCAAGCCAGTCACTTTGAGCTTCAAATTCGATCCGAAGATGGTCAAAAGCACTCAAAGGCCAGCTGTCTTCTACTATGATGAAGCGGCGCTAAAATGGATCGAAGTCGGCGGCAAAGTTGAAGGCGATCGCATCGTCGTTGAAGTGAATCACTTCACCAAATATGCGGTCATGGTTGTAGGTCCAACCGTTGTGGAACCAACCAAGCCAGGACTGACGCTCAGCGATATTGCCGGACACTGGGCAGAGGCGAACATCAAGCAAGCTGTAAGCAGCGGCATCGTAAGTGGCTACCCTGAGGGGACATTCGAGCCGAATCATACGGTAACGCGCGCAGAATTTGCAGTGATGCTGATGAATACGCTCAAACCGCAAGGGAATGGCGCTGCGCTGACATTCGCGGATGCAGCCAGCATCGGAGCATGGGCGCAGCAAGCTGTAGCGCAAGCGGTTCAGGCGGGGATTATCCATGGCTACGAGGACGGAACCTTCCGCCCGAATGCGCCAATTACCCGCGCCGAGATGGCGGCGATGCTGGCCCAAGCAGTGCGCCAATCCGCTGATGCGAATGCGGCATCTGGCTTCGCAGACGACAAGGATATTCCCGCATGGGCGACAAGTGCAGTAGTGTCCATGAAGAAGCTTGGCATCCTTGAAGGCAAAGGTGCGAATGAATTCGCTCCGAATGACCAAACAACAAGAGCAGAAGCTGTAACCGTGCTGTTGAAAGTTCTGGCGTTGAAGTAAATAGAGGAGGCTGTCTCACAAGGTTGTGAAAACCTAAGGGGGCAGCCTCTTCTCTCTATACCAATAAGAGCCCCTAAGGGCTCTTATACGCGTCAAAAGCAGCTCATTGTGGGAAATAGCGGTCTTTGGAGACTCGTATCGCCAACCCTTTCCCCAAAAACTCCAACAAACAAAGAAATAAGAGCCCCTAGAGGCTCTTATACGCGTTAAAACTAGCTAATTGGGAGGAATAGGAGTCTTTGGGGACTCCTCTATCTATCTCAGTTACACACTGCTCTCATGTGCGAGCTGCGCTTCTGCCGAATGACGCTTAGGTTGTTCCGTTACTTCCGTTTGCGTTTCGTGGAACCGCCGATTCTGCCTTTCGATCCGCCTGTTCTGCGGCGGCCTGTGCTGGATTTCTTGCGGCGCTTGCGTTTAGGTTTGAACACTTCAACGTCTTCCGAGGCGACCTTGCCTTTGCCCAGGGAACTGAACAGTGTCTTCACCATCGGGGCCATCTGCTGGAAGGTAGACATGAACTTCTGCACCTTGCCCATCGAGCCGATGATGCCGTCGATGCCGCCCATCCGCTCAACGAAGCCAGAGATTTGCTTCAAATTCAGGCTGCTCAGCGGGTTCGAAGAACCGCCAGCTGCGCCACCCCCGCCACCGCCTAAGAGATTGCTGAGGAAATTACCGCCACCGCCACCGCCTGAGCCCACGGCTGGAGGACCGCCGCCGAAGAAACCGCCGCCTGGATTACCAACCGGAGCACCGCCACCGAAGAATCCACCAGCGTTGCCGCCAGGGGCACCCCCGCCAAATAGTCCACCGCCGCCTCCTTCAAAAGGAGCAGGAAATCCGCCGCCGCCCAAACCCGGATAATTGCCGAAACCGCCTTCCCCCAGTTGGGTAGGTAAAGTAAGGCTTCGTGTATGCACCTCAGGACGATGACCGCCATTGCCAATGATTTGTCTTTGATTACTCACAAGAATTCACGACCTTTTTATAAGATTTAACTCCTACAAGATATGTCACTTGCCTACCGTTGGTATGGACGAATGTCACGGGTCATGGTTATTTGTCACAATTTAACTCATTAACGCATAGAAATTTTAACGTTCTGCAATCCTAAAGGCAGGATTTGTTCAGAGCGTGTCGAAAGTTACACAGGAGCTTACTGATCATAGAAGCCAACATGCTTTTCTACCGGGAGTTGATAACGTATGCAATTAAAAAAATTAAACGATAAAGCGATAGACCAGCTTTTTGAAGCGATCCTGACGCTTAAGGATATAGAGGAGTGCTACGTCTTTTTTGATGACTTGTGCACAGTCAATGAGATTCAGTCGCTGTCCCAGCGTCTTGAGGTAGCTCGCATGCTGCGCAAAGGCTGCACATACAACCAGATTGAAGCCGAAACAGGGGCATCCACCGCGACCATATCACGGGTCAAAAGATGCTTAAACTACGGCAACGACGGCTATGTGCTGACACTTGATCGCTTGGGCCGTTAATCCTTCCTCTTCGCCAGACTCATAGTTCAGAATCCTGCGTTACGTTTGTAATGCGGGATTTTTCCTGTTTCACCGTTGTTCAATTGACATGTGAGAACACTTTCGTTAGCATAGGATTGTAGCTATTGGTTGGAACGGGTGGGGAATACAAGTATGCGTACATATGGAGTGTTGGTTATAAGCCATGGATCTAGGGATGAAGGCTGGGTTCAGCTCGTCGATGAGGCCGTGGCAGCCGTAAGAATGCCGCAAGGGATTCCGATCTATGCCTCCTATCTGGAGCTCGTGGAAGGGCGGTTAATCCAGGATGGGATCTATAGCTTAGAGGCGCAAGGTGTGACAGACATCATCGTCGTGCCCCTGTTCGTGTCCTCTGGGAGTACACATATTGATGAAATCAGCTATGCGCTGGGGGTTGTGGAACAGCCGCTGCTGGAGACGGATTTGGAGCCTTTCGACATACAGGCGCGCATCCACTTCACATCGCCGATCGATGACGATCCCGTTATTGCTGAGATTATTTATGACAAAATCAAAGAACTGTCCGAATCCCCCCGTCAGGAGATCCTCTTATTGATCGGTCACGGGAGCAAGGAAAAAGGGTTCCATCTGAAATGGCGTCACGGCCTCGAACTGCTGGCAGAGCGGCTGAAAGCTCTCGGCGGTTACGATGAGGCGGATGTCGCTATGCTTTTGCCGGATCAAGTGAACAGGAAGATGGCGTGGTGGGCTGAGAAGAAGCCCGGGCATACCGTTATTGTGGCACCGCTTTTCCTTAGTGAAGGCTATTTCACAACGAAAGTTATCCCTTCTCGTATGGAGGGTTTCGCATATACATATAATGGACGGGCATTGCTGCCTAGTCCGCTAATTTCCAAATGGATCGAGAAGCAGATAGCTTCCGAAATATCAGACGGCGAACAGGTGATGAGACACGATGGTCAAAAGAGCAAGACTGATCTATAATCCGACTTCTGGCCGGGAGGAAATGAAAAAGCGTCTGCCCGAAATCTTGCAGCGCCTCGAGCGCGGCGGATTCGAGACATCCACCCACGCCACCATTGGCGAAGGGGATGCTACCCTGGCGGCGGCTCATGCCGTTAGCCGTGGGTTCGATTTAATCATTGCAGCGGGCGGAGACGGCACCCTGTGCGAAGTCGTTAACGGCATGGCCGAACGCGAAGGAAGACCGCCGCTGGGCATTCTGCCGCTGGGGACGACCAACGATTTTGCCCGTGCGCTAGGCATTCCGAAGAACCTGGAACAGGCCTGCGACCTGATCGTGCAGCAGTACACCACCGACATTGATGTAGGCAAAATCAACAACCGCTACTTCATCAACATCGCCGGCGGCGGCTCGATGACCGAGCTGACGTACGAAGTTCCAAGCAAACTCAAAACGATGATCGGCCAACTGGCCTATTATATGAAGGGACTAGAGAAGCTGCCTAGACTCAAGCCTATCGAGCTCTACGTCAAAGCCGGCGAAATGGAATTCCATGACGAAGTCATGATGTTCCTTGTCGGCAATTCCAACTCCGTCGGCGGCTTCGAGAAGCTGGCCCCGGATGCGAGCATGAATGACGGTCTGTTCGACGTCCTGATTCTGCGCAAATGCAACCTCGCGGAATTCATTCGCGTGGTTACGCTCGCGCTGCGCGGTGAGCATCTGAGCGACCCGAATCTGATTTATTTTCAGACCAATCATATTGAGATCAATTCGCCGGACTACGTCCAGTTGAACCTCGATGGCGAGTTCGGCGGCACACTGCCATGCGTCATGACGAATTTGCAAAGTCATTTGCAGATCATTGTGGATCAATCGGGGCAGTCGATTTATAAGAAGACGCTGCTGGAAACGTTGACTACGCCGTTTCATTTGAAGGGGCCTGTGGATGATGGGCATAGGGAAGAATAGGATTTAATGGGAAAACAAGAAAAGCCATTTTTAATTTTGTATGGGGATTAAAGTGAGGGTACTATGAAAGATAAACGCAGTTCTGGCTCTCGGCCAGGTAAACATAGAGAACAGAGTGGGAAGCCCGCAGGGAATAGATCGGGGCAACAGGCGGGAAGAGCAGCCGTGGCGGCTGTGAAGGCAGCGCCCGCTTGGATGGCAGATCTGCCGGTGCAGATCGGGCAGCAATATGAGGCTGAGATCATGGGGATTAACCATGATGGCGAAGGGGTAGGTCGTGTGAATGGCTTTACCCTTTTTGTTGCGGGTGCGCTGCCGGGTGAGCGTGCACTGGTGCGGGTGAACCATTTGAAGAAGCAGTATGGTTATGCTGCGCTTGTGGAAGTGCTGGAAGCGAGTCCGGATCGGGTTAAACCGGATTGCGTGATCTATGAGGAGTGCGGCGGCTGCCAGTTGCAGCATCTCAGCTATGAAGCTCAGCTTCGGGTGAAGCGGCAGCAGGTGGTCGATAATTTGGTGCGGATTGGGAAGCTGACGGTTGCTAGCGAATCCAATGAAGAGGGCATTATTGTTCATCCCACACTTGGCATGACCGATCCTTGGCGTTACCGGAACAAAGCTCAAGTTCCTTTCGGGGAAGAGCGCGGCGGCCTCATCGGCGGCTTCTATGCACAAGGCAGCCATCGCATCATCGACATGGAGGCGTGCTTGATTCAACATGAGTCCAACGACGAAGTCGTGGCTCGGGTGAAAGAGATCGGCTCACGTCTTGGCATCCGCGCTTATCGCGAAGAGACGGGCCTCGGACTACTGCGCCACGTCGTCGTCAAAGTCGGCTTCCGCACGGGTGAGCTCATGGTCGTCCTCGTGACCAATGGCAGTGTGATACCTCGCGTGGATGAGTGGATTGCTGGCATTCGCGAAGCGCTGCCTGCTGTTGTAAGCATTTGTCATAACATTAATGTGAGGCAGACGAATGTTATTTTTGGAGACGAGACTCGCGTCCTGTGGGGCAGCGAAGTCATCTATGACTATATCGGCGATGTGAAATTTGCAATTTCCGCGCGATCGTTCTATCAAGTGAATCCCGTGCAGACGGAAGTCTTGTACGGGAAGGCTTTGGAGTACGCCGCGCTGACAGGCGGCGAGACGGTGGTCGATGCCTACTGCGGCATCGGCACGATCTCCCTGTTCCTGGCGCAGCGCGCGGGACAGGTGTACGGCGTCGAGATCGTCGAAGAGGCGATCGCGGACGCCCGCAAGAATGCCGAGTTAAACGGCATGACGAACGTGCACTTCGAGGCAGGACCCGCCGAGGTCGTCCTGCCCGAGTGGACACGCCAGGGCGTCCGGCCTGACGTGATCGTCGTCGACCCGCCGCGCAAGGGCTGCGACCCGGCGCTGCTCGCGACGATCCTCGAGCTGCAGCCGCGGCGCGTTGTGTACGTGTCGTGCAGCGCATCGACACTCGCGCGCGACTTGCGCGTGCTCGTCGATGGCGGATACGGCGTCGCGGAGGTGACGCCGGTGGATATGTTCCCGCATACGACACATGTGGAGTGCGTGGTAAGGATATATCGGGAGGATTAAATAGTTTTAAAATGAGGGGCTTCCTTAAGAGGAGGTTCTTTTTTTGTGCATATTTCGATTACTTATGTATTAAATTGGTGAAAATTGGTATGATTAATGTAGTAAAATTCAGATTTTATTGGGCGTGAGGGCTATCGAGAGATGGGGAAAATGACAGAGATTCACTATTTACTACCAATTGACTGTATTTATCTCTCGGATGAATTATTTAAAATTAAAAGCTTGATGAATATACATTTTGATGATGATTTCCTAATGTCAAAGTATGATTCATACGGTAGAGGACGTGGAGACGTTATTGTATTTAAAGCGGAGATAGGAAACCCAGAGTGTATACTTTTTGACTTATATAATTCATTTACTGATCAGAATAATATGGTCTTGTTTGGAGTACGTTGCTTCGAAGGAAGTGACATTGAAAAGGTAATGTTGGAGCTACTTAATAAGAGTGAGCCAACTAGTAAATTTATAATTAATGAAGAAAATTACCTGAGTGGAATTGCTGACGCTTCAAATTATCCCAAGATAATAAAATACTCTGATAATGTTTATAGCCAATGTGTTGAACTATATGTGAATAATAGAAAGATCAACGAGTCGATATGATTATAAAAGTCTGATTTTATTTAAAATGATTAGTGTTCAAACTAAGAAGTGATAATCTGGATGGTAGGTGATTTATGAAGGTTTTTATTAAAAAAAGTTTTGATAAGCAAATAGCAAATCATAATTTTTATGCTGCTTATGACGGATTTAAACAAATGGGCTTCGAAATCCATTATTTCGAAAATATAAATGAAGTATCGGAAAATAATAAAGAAGACATCATAGTAAGCTATGTTGATGATGTTAGGACAACACTTTCTAAATATTCTATAGTCGCACCTGAAATCGATTATCCAGAAGAACTTGAAAGCTACTTAGGAAGAAAGATTTGGAAGTCAAAATTAAGTGTAATAGCAAACAACCCTGACAACTGGAATGTTTTTATTAAGCCAGTTGAGGATAAGAAGTTTACTGGAGTAGTAGTTAGAGGGACTAAGGATTTGGTTGGATGTGGCACATATGGTGAAGATCCAGAAATATTATGCTCTGAGGTTGTAAATTTTGTCGCTGAGTGGAGATGTTTTGTTAGACATGGAAAAATATTAGACATTCGAAGATATAGAGGTAATTGGAGATTACACTTTGATTACAAAATAATTGAAAATGTTGTAATGCAATACAAATCTGCACCTAATGGCTATGCTGTAGATTTTGGATTAACTGATAAGGGTGAAACATTGTTAATTGAAGTTAATGATGGCTATTCTTTGGGGCATTATGGGTTGTTTTCCTTGGATTATGCAAAGTTATTATCGGCAAGATGGTCTGAGTTAACATCGACGATAGATGAGTGTGATTTTTAATATAACTTCTGTTTACTGTAAAACACGGAATTCATTGTTTGTATCCTTGTAAGTTGAGGAGAGGTACTTATTAATTTTCAGTTAATTGACGCTAATGGATTCCATGTAATCTCACTTCCTGATGGTTATGACCTATTGGAGGTTTTTTTTGGAAACTGAACTACAGGATAGAGATGAAGATGGCAATTGGGTGCTAGAAGCAATCGATGCTGTAATTGATGGCAAAGAGAAGAATAACTCAATTCAAGCAAAGTACTTAACTCTTCATCTCGATAGCCAAGATACTAGAATTACTGATCCTTACGCGGAAGCTGGTATGAAAGACTGTGCTATAATCAAGCTGCTTAAGGACAATAAAAAAGAGTATGAAGAACTTGTAACTGAAATTAAATCTGGTCTACGTATGCAGAAGAAATATTTAAATTTATAGTGAAAAAATGGCAACTTAATGCCGAAAATACTATTGAAGCTTTATATAATTTGAGATTTACATTAAGACTTTTAGAAGAACATCAAGAATTCATTAACATTATGCTAGAGGAAGAAAGAGGAGATGTTTATAATAGCATTTTCTTACAAGATAACAAACAATAAAAGACTGGTTTTAATGTCTTCACAAAATAAAAGGCGGTTCTAGACATGAACAGATTTAGTGTAATAATGTTCCTAGCAATTTCAGTAACAGTTTCAGGATGCGATAGCAACACTGGAACATCTAATATAACTAACTCTTCAAAAGAAGTAGCTCAAAGTACTACAACTCAAAATAAAACTACTCCTTCACCTACGCCAATTTCCACACCTACACCAGAAGTTAAACCTAAGCTTGGAGGAAATTATAAAGATTTCGAAGTCAAATTTGGTAAACATACTTCAAAATATATGGATGCTTACGGGTATAAGAATCAAGACGTTTTCATTAATACCTCGAAAGACTTAGTAAAAGAAATCAAACTAAGCTATTCTGGTGACGACTTCCTACTTGGAAAAGAAAAGAAGCTTTGATTGAAATTCAGAAGTACTTACCTACAGATGCAAAAGGAATTGTCGAAAAAATTGATGGTAAGACAATTTTGTTGGGGTACATAAGCGAGAAAACTGGAGAAGTCTTTTCAAGTGAATATTCACAGTTAACATTAAATCAAAAAGGAATGATTTTAATAAGGGTTGGAGAAGGGACAAAGGGAAGCACTGTTAGAAGAGAAGGAGAAACAGTTGCTAGAATGACTGTTGGGATTGATTTCTATTCATTGAATGATCTTGGTTTAAAGCAATAAAATACTAGTTTTATAAGAGGTCGAATGAATGAAGAAGGGAGAAATAGATGAAATTAGAGAACGCACAAGAAATAGTTAATCTTTATGGAGCAGCACTAGCTGTTGGCAAAGAAGGAGAATTTGCAAGAAAAGTTTCATCACTTCCAGCAAATAGAGACACAATTGCAAGCGTTTTCAAGTTAGTTTATAGCAGGCTGAAAACTATTATATCCCTTTCACCGACTCTACACATGTGGAGTGCGTAGTGTCGCTCATAAGTAGCAGTCGTTAAGAGCCGCGTTTACTTGTATATTGAAACTTGATGGGAGATATCCTCGAAGCAAGGCGCTACATGATGGGGAAAGAAAACAGTGTCTGAATCTACCGATGTGATCTGCATCGGTGCGTCTGCTTCGTTACCTATTCCCTTCTTCTTGCTTTCAAAAAAAAGGACCTTATCGTGATGTTTGTGGAGGCGAAATACCCCTCCGCCCAGTCAGATACAGTAAAATCATTCACGCTTGGCGTTGCCTTGGCTTCCTCGTTCATGTCGAGTCTGCGAACAAGGAACGTTGCGAGCTGCTCCTTTGTTATCTTACCGGCAGGATCGATAATTTCCTCGCCATAGCCTTCCGTGCTTCCTACTTCATTCACCGCCACGATGAACTGCAACGAATAACCATTTGCAGGATCGTTTGTATTTGACGTTTTCGAATAAATCTTTAAGTCCTTATTTTTCTTTAAATCGAAAATCTTTGCGCTTGCTGTGCACTTCTGGTAACTTGCCTGCAGGGCGGGGCCCAGCGATAGAAAGTATTTACGTTCGTCCACTCCTAATGCCTGAACAGTAAACAAGAGGTTTCTCCGTTATCTTCAATAATCGGGAAACCTCTTGTTTGTTTAGCGTGGCCCGGAACAGCTTGCACAAAAAACGGCAGCCTAACTACAACTGAATTCCCATTCTAAGACAATAGCTGTTAAAATAAGAGGGAACGGTTTGCTGAAAATTTTGGTGCTAAACAGCCATTAGGTTGTCTGGATTTGTTGTCACCAAGTGAGAGGAGATAGAACATTGTTGTTTCGGAATGATCCGCTGGATAAGAAACGGTTACTAACGGAACTTGACTCAATGGGATACTCGGACAGAATGAAGCGGATAGCCGTATTGGGGCGCGAATATAAAGGCGAGGCAACTTATTCCGCTTTGCTTGCGTCGTTGCTTGATAGCGGCAGCGCCTATGAGGGGCATTTGGCATTAACCGGCGCCAGTGTAGCGAACGATCCCAGCGCCGTTTTACTTGGTTTGAATCATGGGAAGGCGGGCGTAAGAGGACGGGCGGCCAGACTTTTGCCGGAAGTTGTCTCGGAGCCGGATTTTTTGATTGAATCGGAAATCGTATTCATGTCGTACGAGAGCCGTCGCCAACTGTTTCGAAGCATCGTGACGGTGAGCCGGCAGGATTGGGCGGAGCGGCTGCTGCCGCTTGTGCTTTCCCGATGGGGAGGAATTGAGGCTGCAAAATTGCTGTCCGCATGCAGGGAGGAAACGGTTCGTCACAGGCTCCCGGAGCTGGGCTATGCGGTGCGGAATTGGAAATTGTTAACAAATCGCAACCCCGTTATCGTTGCGGATTACTTCAATCACGTGTTGCAGAGCGCAACACAGCAGGAGAAAATTCCTATATGGTGGAGGTTTGCTTCGGCGATTGAAATACTAAGTGTATCAAGACCAAACTTCGTTCTGGAATGTGCGTTAAAGTATGGGCCAAGTGATGTTCTTCATCCTGTACTCAAACCGCGATTGGGCATTCTAATGAATGCCGACCCGAATGGTGTATTTCGCCTGCTCACTCGGGAAGAGGCGCGGGGAGATCTACTGACTCATGGCGTGCCTACGGGAGTTTTGAAGTGCAGAAAGCTGTTTTCAGTCGAGCAGTGGGCGGAGCTGACATCCTTATTGGCCGATCAGCCCTTACATGTAGCGAAGGTGTTGGACACGCTTGCGCCATCCTGGCGCGGATCGATTTTTGAGGCGGCCTACAAGGAAGAAGGACGCGGCATGCGAATTTTTCCAATGCAACTACTGGATGCATTGCCGCATCTTTTGCGCGACAAGGAAGCGTCCCGAATGTTAGGTCTTCGGGGGATTGTGGAAAGTCGGAACCGCGTGCTTGAAATAACGGCGAGGCGCTTGATAGACCACGCCAGAGAAAAGCTGGAACAAGCCGCATATGGATCTTCTGGCGCGGATGAGCGCGCAGCCGCTTACATCCATCTAGTCAAAAGCACTGCGTTGTCGCGAACCGGGATGAATGAAACGTTGCGTTTCCTGACCCGGATCAAGAACGATCAGGACCCGGTACGCAGTGCCGTCATGAACGAGCTGTCAAGCTGTCCGATTACGATCTTCACGGATGACCATGCAGACGACTTGACTTTGCTGGCGGATAGCGTGATTGAAGCCAGAGATACCTCTTACGCAACAAGAATGTCCACAGAGAATCTGGTTTTTGCCCTAATTCGTTACCATGCCTCACAGCCCGAGAGCGCTCTTTTTAAATTAGCCCTAAGAACGTTCACCAGAATGGCGATGAGGGACGGGCAGTTTATGTTGCGCTCCATGAACTGGGACAGTTTGCCGGACCGTGCTCTGACTAGATTGGCCGATGAGCTTTATGCCCTGGGCGTGGAAGCCAATAAACGGGAGAGCTTTACTTATATTCTGCGGATGGCGGGAACGTTTGGCAAAGCGGCGGAACGTCTGCCTAAGCTTCAACTGCTGTTGAAGGAACTGTTGCAAGATAAAAGCGTGTCGCCGCAGGCCGTTCATTATTGGCTGGCTCCGCGCAAAACGCGCGATGAAAGGGTTAAAGAGCTGCTGGCCAGAGATCCCTCCTTCATTTCGTTTCAAGAGGTGTTTATGCATTTGCATCTGAAACGCCAGGAATGGCTGGACCCGTTCATTTCCGGAGCCGTCATTAAAGGCAAGCATCTCTCGGGAAAAACGATTTATGTTGTTCCCTCTGTCGACGGGTTTCATCGATGGCTGCCTCGTCAGCAAAAGAAGTTGGCTCTGCTTATGGAAAAAGTCGCTTTGGACACCAAGCGAAACTTTCGAGAGCGTTCAACTGCCATGCGCGGTTTGGCAAAAATGCCGGACTACAGCTCCAATCAATGGACGAAGCTGCTGAAGGATGAGGAAGTGCAGATTGTAGAGTCGGCGCTGCAGGCTTGTTCTTTTTGGGAGGAGCCGGAAAAAGCGCTTCCCGTTCTATTGGATCATCTAGATGGAGACCGCGCTCGCGTGGCGATGTATGCGATCCCCAGATGCGTCCGCAAGATGAAGCCGGAGTCGATGACCGCCATGTTAGCAGACCTTCTTAACCGTGACAAATTGAGAATTACGGTGAGAAAAGAAGCAATCCGCTTGTTGGGGGCTTATAAAAGCAGTGAAAGTCTGTCGCTTCTCCTCCGTGAATTCGGGAAACCGAATGCCCATAAGGATGTTCTCATCGCGATAGGGCATGCCGCCAGACAATGGCTTGATGATGAGCGAAGTTGGGATATATTGGGCTCATTAGCTTTGTCGCCGGAGCGGGATATTGTAAAAAGTCTTCTTTACCAGAAGCCTGACGAACTTCCCTTGAAGGATCGCCCAAGGTATGTGCAATGGATTGCCGAGATTGCGGGTCGCGTCGACCCGGATGTGGCAAAGGAAGCTTTCCGCGCCATGAGTTTTTGGGCAAAGGGAAACGAGGAGTTGCTTGCCGAGTCCGCCTGCAAGGCCATTATGGATTCAGAGAATAGCTCAAGATGGAAAGCGGCGCTGGATACATTAATCGTCAGTTGCCGTGACGGTTTGGTAAATGAACAGGTGATTGGCTTATGTAGGCAATTGGCTGATACGGAAAGCTCAGCCCAATGGAACGCATCTGCCGAAAGGGATCTTCCTCATCGTCAGCGGCTGTTCGCCTTGATCGACAAGCTTGTCTTATTGCCTCAATATGCAAGGCGGGAGCTCGTTCCCTTATATGATGGTTTCATTGGTGTCCTCTCTGTCTGTGAAGCGATGCAGCCCGTCTTAATCAAATTGCATTTGGCAAAGATTGAATGGAACAACATTGACCAGGCTGTGACTTGTTTGGATCACGTGATACAGTTGGGGACAGCGCAACCGTATCTGTTGGATTACGCTTATAGAATGGTCATTCAAACCGTGCATGCCGGCAAGGGGAATTGGACGCCGGAGGCGCTTCTGACTATCGTGGAATGTCTGGATGCCCGAGCACAGTTCGAGGCTCAGTATGTGGGGCTTTCTTTGCTGCAGGCGGCCGGCAAGTCTTTAATGTGGAATCAGGCCAGTGCCGAACGTTTGAGGACTTATCGGAAGCATTGGCATGAGGCGATTCGAATATTGGCTCTGGACATGTGGACCTCTCTGGAATAGAACGGGACCTGTAACCTGATTATGTGTTCAAGCAAATGCCTGGTGAAGTCGTTAACTTTGATTGAGTCACGCGCGCCTAGCCAAGCTGGGCACAACTAGCCGATGAGAGTCCGGCCGAGGTAAGAGCCAAGCCGCCTCGTAGCTCACGGGCAACTAGTGGAGAGATCCTAAGGTTGGAGATGATTAAAAAGTAGGAATTAGTTATGAAGCTTGGGGATTGCGGTGAAATAATTGTATTCAATTGGGTTTAGGCATCCCCGATTTTAGGTTATAAACGTGTTGACTCTGCTTACTCCACACATGTGGAGTGCTGCTCACTGTTGGTTTGGAAAGGAAACAACGAGTGAGAAGTCAATGTGGGTTGTCCTCTCATAATAAAAGTTAATGTCATTGAGAAAAGTATTCTTTTTATTAGTAACGATACGATAACAACTTTAGATGTTGAAAAGCCCTTTTAGAGGGCTTTTTTGCGTTAATAGCAACATTCGTTATCTCCAGACTAATATCCTCAATTTGTAAGTTGGTGATATAATATGGCGATAGCAGTTAGTAAGTTATAAGTTGTTAAGAAAAGAATGATTTTATTTGAAGTAACAGTGCGCTTAATGACCTCTTGCTTAAAGGGAAGTCCACATTAGGGGGAGCGATAATGGAGAACAATTGCTTAATAAGATTTCATACGCTAAATGGATACCAATTGATGATTTTGAACATTGACGTAAGATTTTATATCCTAATGGCTTAACAGAATTGCTTAAAGACATTACATAAAACATGAAGTTTATCGCAACTTTTTGGGGGAAACCATCTCTTATGGATGATGATGAAAAGCTTATTCGAGAAATAAAAAGAAGTAAAAGGCATTCATGTTTATTATTTTTGCTTATTATCTTTTCAGTTTTAATAACAGTCGCTTGGACTGCATGGTACTATTTAGGTAAACTCCCCGCTAGTCTATGTAATTGGACAAATTGCTAATATTCTAATCAATGAGAAGTTCGTGTGTAGGATCAAGGAGGATTAAATGCAAAAATTCAAGATAAGGTTTTGTCTGATGGTTACGATTATGATAGCACTTACTGGATGTACAAGTCCTTTTTCATTATCCCAAAGTGACAAAAACTTAGACACATCTTCAATAATTTCAACACCGACTTCGACTGCAAAGACCACAACATCAACATCAACAGCATCAGAATCGGGAGCAAATCTAATTCAAACTCCAGAACCAACACAAATGTCAATACAGGCAGGAGTCAATAGCGCTATTGCTTTAGAATCTTTCAAAGCAGTTTTACAGAATACGATCAAGTTTATAAGCACAGATGAAAAGAACAATGTATTTTTAAACGATTTACTAACTAATGGAAAAGTATTTGATGCTATCTTCAAGGTTAAACGCTTTACTTTGCTTGATTTGGATGATGACAAAATACCTGAAGTTGTACTTGAATTAGCAACAGGAGAATACCCTCAGTTTTATGAAATCCTTCACTATTTGGATGGTTCTGTTTATGGATACATTCTGGGAAATAGACAGTTCAATAGTCTTAAAGTGGATGGGACATTTGGTTGGGCTGGTAGTGCATCTAATAATGGGTTTGGAAAACTAAGATTCAAAAAAGAAGCCTCTGAAATTGACGATTTGGGTTATCGAGATTCCAGCTTCGATGGCAAGGCAACATATACTAATAAATTTATTATTAATGATAAACCAGTTACCGAAGAATCATATGAATCTTTCCGTAAAAAACAAGATGATAAAAAAGATGTAGAATGGTATGAATTTTCTCAACAAAATATCGAAAAACTAAATGGTCAATATTCTAAAGAGTTAAATGCATCTTCTGGTAGAAAAGATGTTACAAGTCTAAAGAATCTCATTCCCGACGGTTGGACAATACTTGAAAAAAGCAAAGGACAACCCGTAAAAGTAACAGGAGATTTAAACAAAGATGGCGTAGATGATGTAGCAGTTGTAATTGAAGAAGAAAAGAGTAAACAAAATGAAGTTCCTCCAAGAGCGTTGCTAATTGCTTTTGGTAATGGCAACAACCAATTTTCACTATCAATAATCGCCGATAAGGCAATTTTAAAAGCAGATAAAGGTGGTGTATGTGGCGACCCATTAGATGGAATATCCATTGACAGAGGTTCTTTACTTATAAGCTTTTACGGTGGAAGCAACGACAGGTGGTATGCCAAATACAGATTCAGATTTCAGGATAATGATTGGTATTTAATTGGGGCAACTCTAGGTTCATATAACACTGGAAAAACGACACAAGAAAATGCTGATGAAGAAGACCATAACTTGCTAACAGGAGATTTTAGCATTCGAGAAACAGATGAACACGACCCAAGTAAATCAATTACGAAGAAAGGTAATAGAGGGAACGGAGTGCTTTTAAAACTTAAAGACTTTCATGCAGAGGGTGATAAAGATCAATTCTTAAAATAGGTCAATAAAAGAGAAGACTTATCCAGATTCAAAAATAGCTGCTGCATATGATGCGCGGGAGTCTATTATAAGCCAATTGAATATATGTACGAATCTTATGGGGGTAAAAATGTGAGCATTTCTTACTATGGGCTTATTGTATTTTTGATACTTTCACTTACTCCAATATTCATAAGTTATCGTACTGCACTTCGCTTAATTAAAAAGACAAATTCATTTTGGAGTAATTTGATAATAATTAGTACGTTTAATGTTCTCATATATGTTCTCTTGGTGGTAATTTGGTTAGTGTTTTGTTTTTCTGCTCCAATTGGTTGGGATATTGAAACCCTTCCATTGATTGGAATTATGGTAGGTTTATTTGCATCCGTTATTAGTACATTACTTTTAAACATTATATTGATTATTAAGAGGAAACGTTTGTTAATTGTTTTTAGGGGAAACTCAGGAAGGAGATTGATTCAGTTGTCGTATTCATATGAAGACTTGGAAAGAGATTTAGCTATTGGGCATGAGCTCCATTTCAATTATAGGGGTAAGGAATATTCTATTAGTAATAACAAGGATGGTTGGTATCTGTCAGAGTTGTATTCTGATTATCAGTCGTTCGTTGACACAAATGAATTGCTCGCAAAAGGAAAAATTGATGGTAAGCTCTTAAAAGAACTATGGGATGATGTGGACGTTTCAGTTATATTTTAATGAAATGAATCTTTTATAAAAAAGCTAATTAATGGTTCGGAGGAGAATATTTATGAAAAAGGTCGTTATTGCATTTCTGTGTGGCATTGTTATTTCCCTCTCATCTGTAGTAATTGCAGCCAATGAATTAAACGTCACATTATTTCCATCTGAGTTTTTTTATAACGGAGAAAATAAAAGTTTGCCTAGCGAATATCAAGTCATTAATTATAACGGCCATGTATATGTACCGATTAGATACGTTGCAGAAAGTATGGGTGGGACGGTAGGATTTACTGCTAGTCAGGATTCAAAACCCAATGAGATTACAATAGATTATAAAACTAAAACTAAAACTAAAGAATTCCCTTACATAGATCCTGACAAGAAAATTAGTATTGATCTAACTGGTACTAATGACACTTCTAGAGCAACTTATTTAATTGGACAGGTCCAGCTTAATGAAACAACCTACGAGAAGAATATTTTTAGTTTCGATATTGATATAACCTTAAAGAATGGAAATAAAATTACAACTCTACATGGTTTTGCAAGCGATATTGGAAAAGGTGAACTGAAAACATTTAAATTGAGATCAAGCGATTTTTTTGCCCTTACCGATATCGCAAAAGTGGACATTAAAGTTATTGAGATTGTTGAATATAAGTCGGAATAATTTGAATAAGCAGTGAAGAAAATCAGTTCTGATAAAATCGAAGTTTTAATGGTTAGTGTAATATATAATCTACGAAGAAAAAATGATTTTATTTAATTGATGCTGAAGGGTAGGTCACTATGTTCAGGTTATTTCAAAGAAAAAAGTTAGAAGATAACATTGAAAATAAACAATATAACGAAATTTTGTTAAACCTTCCATCAGTAGCTGTTTATAAAGATTTTAAGACTTCACTGATATATTTTAATCCTAGCGTAATCAATCCAATTGGTTGCAGGTCAACTAATAATAAATTTATTAAATTAGTACCTCCATATACAGATTCTGATGTTGGAAAAGCGATAAAAGAAGCAATTCAAATAAGTATTGCAGAACCATACTTACCTAATGATGTGAAAGGGGATTTTTGGGTTGAGGCTGAAGGAGTAAAAAGTATGATTTCTTTCATAAGGACGAAACTGTTCATAAACGTAACCCAAAATGTTAAAGAAAATAGCTATCTAATCAGCATTATGAAGAAGTACAAGACAACTGGCTATACTCATTCAAAGAATGACCCTGAGTATTTAGTTGATGTAACTATTAACGACCATGAGTTGGGTCAAATTGTCTTGGATGGATTTAATGAATGTAAATGAAAAATGGTTTACCATGAAAGCACGATTTTATTTATCATAGTAAGGTGGTTCAAAGAATGGAGATTTTTCCAGAAGAACATGAACTTATTGATATTTTTGAATGTGAACCGCAATTAACCTTAGAGGAAATGGATGTTCCTGACTACTATAAACAATGGAGGTTCATTCTAAAACGAGAAACTGATGTGTTAGGGTTTGATATAGAACCAAGTATCTCTTATGTTTATATGAGATGGCATCAAGAAAATAAGGTCATATTAGAACTCGCATTAGAAGAAGTTTATGGAATAGAAATAAAGAAACAAGGAAATTCGGGATTTGTTTTGTTGTTATTCCATGATGAACGTCATAAAACCTTAACTTTAAGGACAAAACCGTACATATCAGTTGTTTGGGGAACAGCTAAAACTTGAAAAGTTGTGCTTAAAAGAGCAATTTTATAACAACTATTAGGAAGTGGAAAATGTGTCGTGGCAACCTAATTCGTTAAAGTATATACAGATAAATTCTCTTATTATAGAGGAAGTTAAAAGACTATACAGTTATTCTCATGCTAACGGCGGAGTGATTCTTGCTTGTTTTGAGGTAATAAATAAAGATGTTTTCAGCACGATACCATTCATGAATATTGAATATAAGCTTTACTTTGAGAATCTTCTATCTTGTTATGACATTGTAACATCATTACCAGAGTTAAAGATTGGTACCCCATTTCATGATGATGTTATTTTTGAGAGAAGCACGCCTTTTATCTTAGATGGTGAGATTGCATCCACACTCTTTAATGGTGGAGCGTATAGAAGGTTCCAAGGAAGCCCAAGAGACGCAAAGAACATTGCAGAAAAGCTGTGTGACACTATTATTGATGGTAGATATGCAGAAGTAATATTATTTAAGACAAATAGCCCTTGGTGCGACTGGTTTTTTGATGTTGCTTGGGACTATACGTGGATTATTTTTGACAAGCAGAAGTGCAGGTTTTGGCTGATGTGTCTCACGGATACTGACTAGATAAAACATGGATTTCATTAAGCTAAACGGGCAGTTATCTTCAGTTAATTATGTTACACTGTGGTTGATTGTCGCGGTGTAGTTACTATACGATAATTTCTAAAACTAGGGGGGATAAATATTCAAACTATATATGTCCGAGTTCGACATTGGTTATTTTGGTATGGGGCTTATGGTTTCTGTAGCAAGAGTCGTAATGATGAAATTACGCTTTATTCTGATCAAGATCAAAAAAAAATCTTAGGTTATTTTGAACTTACAACCGTGACAGGTCTAATTAATCTTTTAAAATACGATATGGATATTATAGGCGATGATAAAGAATATTGTGCTGAAATTGAAAGTTTTATAAATGGTGACAGAGATATTCATTATCATTACATATACCCAAGAGACTTAGAAGATGTTTCTCGTCAAGTTCCCCATTCTGCTCCTACGAATATAGATGGCTATAAACCTGTCTATATTGATATGTGGACAAAATTATCTAAATCCTGGGACAATGATGAGATTAAGAGTAGCGTGAGAATAATTGCAAAAGATTTTTTAGGATTGAATATAGAAAATGTTGAACTCATTAATATTCCAACATATGAGGAAACAAAATTATCGTACGAACAAGATTATAAGCCTTTCGTAAACGAAAATTGATTCAACTAACGTAGGAACGATAGTGTAGGAGCTTTTCTCGCGGAAGCCCCTTTTTTGTTCGTTTGAGTAACGGGCAGATTATTGCTGTAAACACTAGTTTAAATGCCTAATGACTAACCTGGAAACTATATTATTCAATAGAAGGTGACACATGATAGACGGTAAGTTTTATAAATATTTGATAATTCAATACATAATTATGCTATTTATTCCCACGATAAGTTCTTTGGTTTTTGAAATCAACCCAAATATAAATGGAATCATTCAAGAAATTGCAGCATATATGGCAGGGGTGGCCGGAATTATATTGTATCTCCTGATTTCATTAGTTTCAGAAAATGATTATCAGAGCTCAATAGTAATGATAGTAATTAAACTTATTATTGCGTATCCACTTTTCACTGTTTTGTATTTAAAACTAATAGGGAGAAAGTGGATATCTTATACACTCAATACGTTATGTTGTTTCTGGGCTGCTGTTTTCGGATTGTTATGGCAAGTAGCTGTTATGCAATAGAATTGCAGTTATAAAGTGTGAGGTAATTATTCGAACTTAAATAAGGAGACGTTCAAAGGCGTTCAACTAACGGGGAAGTACGACAAGTTCTGCCATAAGCACCATACAGTGCGAAAAACAGGAGATTACGGCAGTGATCTCAACTTTACAACCGAGGATGGGAATGACGGAACCATGTATCCTGAAACCATTCCGCCAATACTCCTGCGCGCGTCATGCTTAACAGAGCATGAGGTGTGAAGTACAGGTAGATTCGGCAGAACGAAGGCTAGAGCCATCTTTATTGAAAAGGTATGCCAACGGATATGCCGCGCGGCTGAAAAACTGGATATGGTGAGAATGTTCAAACAGACTGAACTGACGAACTTCCGAATGTACAGGTCTAAAGTTAGAACATATGGAAACATATGTACCATCAAACGATGGGGTGGGCGGCGTAAAGTAAGAATTTTTCCTATGAAATACGCTATGCCGAACAATGGCGGCATTGGTCTCACAGGCTTAGAGGAAGCACCTAAGTCCAGAAAGAATAGCTAGGATGTAAGGGACTTGGAAAGCAAGGGACGTTGCAACAAGGGCTGTTACCCGAAACGGTTGTTATAAGGCGCATGCCGAAATACATTAATCCTTGTGAGGGCAGGGGCACGACTGATGAATCTCCTGTAATGGGAGTGGAGGAACAGCCCCAAGTCTAACTGAAAAGAAAAATTGTTTTCCAAGCGTGAATTGCACCGATCAGGTAGGAAAGTGGGGACATCAATGGATGCCACAGTGCAAGCTACTAGGATGACAAACCGTCAATATCCTTGAGTAACGAGGAACTTATGATTTAGTAAATTCAGTTAGAGGGAACGCCGGATGCCGGGAAACTGGCACGTCCGGTGTGGAGCAGGGGAAAAGCTGGAGATGACATCAAATGCTTACCTATTGCAACCGAGAGTTCAATAAAAGAGAAGTTTTATAATCTAAGTTACTAGGGAGTTGTATTCATTGATGTATCGAAAAACAATTGCAAGTATAATATCAATCATCATTTTAGGAATAGTGGCAGTGACCGTTTTTAATAACTTTAACAATAGACAAATAGAGTATGTAACGACATCATTAAAGGATTTGGGAGGAAATGAAGAAAGCATTATTTTTAAAGATAAGCCAACTGCTTTTCTTTTCTTCACTTCTTGGTGCCCGTATTGCAATGAAGATGCTCCTAAAGTTGTATCTGTTTACGAAAAGTACAAGGACAAAATTAACTTATATGGTATTAATCTGATCAATCGAGATGAACGAAGTGGAGTAGATAAATATGTCGTTAAATATAAAATTGGTTATCCAGTATTACTAGATGAGGACAATAAATTATATAAAAAATACGGCTCACCGGGATTTCCCACGCTTGTTTTTTTTGATAAAAATGGGAAAGAAACTAAAAGGATCGTTGGTTCAACAAATCAAAATATAATTGATGCACAATTTAGAAAAGCAGTGATCAACTTTGAGTAAGGATGTTAAATGAATATTAAAAAGGATGAAATGAAGCTTATTATCTCAAAATTATTGATAATACTTCAAATACTATAGATCTTGCTTTTTAGAATACACTTTCTGGAATAGATGATCAGAGTGTGGGAGTTTCTGATTGCACGACTTTGTATTTGGTTTATCAGTAAGTTAGAGAACAAATGTTCAAGCATGGGTTTCTATAGGTATGGATTTGATGGAAAATGGGCTATTAAGAAGGGGTATAACGTGCGAAAAATATCATCCATCAGTGTAGAAAAGGAACTAAGAGAAGGTTATCCAGGCAAAGAATGTAATACTACAAGAGTTATTTGAAGAATATAGTGGGTCGGTTTGTCACAAATAACAATTACGGATTTAGGAAATAGAGCACTTCAATTACTACAAAGAAGAATAAATACAATAAATTGTACGTTAGCTTGATTTGTAAATGAAACGTGCATTTCTTTTCTTGATGTATAATAAAATAAAAATACACAATGATGTGTCATAATATAAGTTTAAGTATAATTGGAAAAAATTTAAAAAAAGTGCAACTATTAGTTATTATTATTCGTTTATTAAGTATTAGATTAATAAATGGGAGTGGTAATAGTGAAAAAAACCTTAATAATGATTGCTTTAGTTATTTTAACGGCAGGATGTTCCCATAGTAACTCCAACGAAAGTTTTGCATTTGAGAAAATGATTATCTGGAATCAAATAGTATATGTGGTTACTGATCAACAAGTGAAAAAAATTGATTTATTATTGGGTACAATTGACGAACAGTCTAAAGATGAAAGTACCTTATCAAACAATAAAAGCTCGAATTATTATCCTGTTGGCACTGAGATTTATTCAATAAAAGGTTTTGACATTAAAAGTGCTCTTGCTGTTAAAGTGAATAATCAATTTGTAAAGGCAGATGCTCTGAAAAAATAATAAATGAGACTAGCATTTAGGCTAGTCTCGGGAGAAGTATGGATAATTATTTCATTTTAGAAATGATTTCACTTTTAGTTAATAATGATTGATCGTTTAAATGTTGATATGTAGTTTCACCTTCAGTACTTAGGTTAGTTTGATTTGCTTTATCAACTGAACCATCAGTACTTACAAAAATACTATCATCTTCGTTAATTGGAATGTAGTTATTCTCGCCTATTTTTTTAAGGAAAATGATAACATTTTGGTTATCTTGTAACTGTGTTGTGTGATGAGAGTAATATAGAGTATTTTCGCTTTCTCCTCCTAATTGATTTACAACAATATCTTTTTTCTCTAATGTTGGATCACCCTTGAGAATTTTCTTTATTTCAAGACTAGAGCCTGTGCTGTATTCAGTTAACTCCTTTTTCGAAGTTGTTTTCATATTATCCTTCTTTTTTACAGTACCTTCAATTACTAAGTCTGCGCTATCAGCAAGGTCTTTTAAACTATCATATTTATAAGCCCATGAAGGCTCAATAATAACCACGTTTTCTTTGTTCTTAGGGTTCTTTACTTTTTCTAATGAAGGTACTCCTTTTTTTTCAGATGTTGATTCTCCATTTTTAGCAGTTAATGAAGTTCCATAAGGGTAACCATCGTATTTGTTATTTACAGAATGAAGATCTGCTGGAGTGGGGTATTCGTAAGTTCTTGCTAAAGTTCCATTAGAATAGAATGTGTAACTTAACATAACAGAAGCTTCAGTATCATTGTGGCCTAATCCGACTGCATGTCCAAGCTCATGAGTTGCGATTGCACTAATAATGGGGATGGTATACCTTGATTGTGTTGTAAAATATGTATTCACCCAAGCCCTTGTACTCGATATATTTCCTGTAAGCCAATTATAGTTTGTATAACAAATACCATCCCATGTTGCACTAGAATTCTCTGTGTTCCCAGCTCTAAAATCGTATCGGTACCCTGTTTGAACTGTGATAGTGCTTTGAGGATCGTTTGTCCATCTAGTAGCACCTGTAAACCAAAAATCTTTATATGTGGGATTAGAACCATCGTTGTAAAAAGTAATGCTCCTATTATCAAAGTGCCAAGGATTCGTGGGAGTATCTGCAAGAGCAACATTTGCAAGTGAGAAGGTAAGCCCAATAACTGTACACAAAGATAACAATTTCTTTTTCAAACTAAACATCTCCTTTAAATTACAAAATTTAACAACGGATACATCGTACCATATTTTTCAATATAATAGATATATATTTATATAATTACATAATAAGGGAATTGTAAATTTACCTTAATAAAGAGTTGCTATCAACGTTCAATTGAAAAGTATATTTCATTAGGAATTATTAAAGATGCTTGCAATAGATTATTGCAAAACAATGACTGGAGGTGCCAATAAAAATAAGTAGAACATAATATATCCCTTTCACCGTCTCCACACATGTGGAGTGCTGCTCACTGTTGGTTTGGAAAGGAAACAACGAGTGAGAAGTCAATGTGGGTTGTCCTCTCATAATAAAAGTTAATGTCATTGAGAAAAGTATTCTTTTTATTAGTAACGATACGATAACAACTTTAGATGTTGAAAAGCCCTTTTAGAGGGCTTTTTTACGTTAATAGCAACATTCGTTATTTCCAGACTAATATCCTTAATTTGTAAGTTGGTGATATAATATGGTGATAGCAGTTAGTAAGCTATAAGAGTATACAATATAAGTCAGTCAGATAGTGGGGCTTCTTATTGCGAGATGGTTCATAAAGTGTTTACCATGAAAGCACGATTTTATTTGAAAGAGTTGGTACAACATCATTATAATATTCAAAAAGATTATGACAAATGGGATGGGAGAGATAGAAATGTTTAATGATACCGATAATATCAAAGTTCCAAGCATGCTAAACAAGCTGCAAAAGGATGTTGAACAATCTGGCTTTAATCTATCTTGTGATTACCAAACAGGTACTATATTGAGAACCCTCGCGGCTTCAAAAAAGGGAGGATACTTTTTAGAGTTAGGTACAGGGGCAGGGGTTTCCACAAGCTGGATACTGGATGGAATGGATAGAGATTCAACATTAGTAACCGTAGAACAAGAGGAATCTTTACATACAATCGCTAAGAAACATTTAGCTAGTGATTCACGAGTGAGTTTTTATACAGGTGATGGTGGAAAGTTTATAGAAGATGCCAAGGATAAAGAAGTATATGATTTTATTTTTGCCGATACCTTTCCTGGGAAGTTTTATCTCCTAGATGAAACGTTGCAGATGTTGAAACAAGGTGGATTGTATATCATTGACGATTTGACGCAAGTTGAATCATGGGGAGACAGTCATAAGCAGAAGGTTGTTGAATTGGTATCCCATATTGAAACTAGGGAAGATTTAGTGATAACAAAATTATTTTGGTCAACGGGGCTTATTATTGTAACAAAAATATAGCTTATTACAGATTACTGCTCAGAAGTGAGTAGCATCTTTAATTAAATGAGCAATTTCATTCAAACGTATGGAGAATGGGGCATGAACAATGAATATAGATAGAACTGACGAATTATTGCAATTGTACGAATTAGTTCCAAAACCAAGTAACTTAGCCATTATACAGATTGGAGGTTTTACATTTTGGGAACTAAAAGTATATATCATAAAATTGTTTCAAACACTGAACTAATAAATTTTCTTTCTGAATATTATGATTTTGAAATTGTAGAAGCTAATTCAAATACAAAAGATTATTTTTTTGAAGTCGATGATAAAGCGACTATTATAGCACAAGATGCTTCTGGTGGTGCGTTCGCTTTATACGGATATGGTGATGAGGAAGATTTACCAGTTATCTTTATCAGTTCCGAGGGGCAAGCAGGGAAAGTTGGAAAAAACTTTGAGGAATTTCTTGGTATAATGATTTCTTGTCCTTATTGGAGAGATTTATTGAAGTTCTCTGGAAATGGACAATTAACTGAAATGCTAAAATCTCAATTTTTCTTAGAAGATGAAGTTTTAGAGGATTTCCCTGAAATTGAGAATGTTAAAAATAAAGTTATTTCATTGTTATCCATAAACGAATTATCAAAGCCAGTGGAGACATTATATGAATCAATGGTTTCCGAACCTTATGTTCTTGTTTTGTCTCTTGAAGGTGAGAATTTTGATTCATTATTTAACACGTTTTTAGTAACTGATAATCCCTTATGGAAAAACAAAATGCAATAAAAAGAGGAACAGCTTGGCTTTTGTAGCCAAGATTAATTTCATTGAAATCCAACAGAGTTAACTAACACAGCCTAAATAAAAGAGAAGTTTTATGTGATCTCGTCTCAGGAAAAAATTGTTGGCGTGGTAAATGAAACCCTCTTTCATGTGTGTAGTTGATTTATTGGATATTCATCCCAGAGTGTGGACAAAAGTTCATAAATATGAATATTTAATTGATAAATTTGATGCAGGGCTAATGTACATCAAAAGAAGCTGAGTTATTAGAAAATGATATAACAATACGTTTCATGAAGGATCGCGGCTGGAAAAGAGTAAGAGGTGGTAATCTTTCTGCAATAGATGAGAAAGAAATTCAACGTGTAATGATTAAATACAGAAAGAATTATAAGATTGATGATCATTTTTTTAACGAATTAGTAAATGACTTGGACGATGAGATGAGGGCTAATTTAGAATGGTATATAAAAAAATCAACACATTCGAACATTAAATAAAACAAATATTTTATTTTGTATCGTGAAAAGGACGGCAGAGACACAAATCCAGTGATATCAAAAATTCTTAGTAAAGAACCTTATTATAATGAGCAAATCGAGAAATATTATAAGGATTTTTGCGATAAGAATGACATTGAATACAGATTAGCTGGTGCTTTTGGAATCAGACGAAAGTATTGGGTGTTTAATTAGGCGATAAAATAATACTTTCATCTTTTAAGATAAAGGATGGGTTGTTGGATGAGCTATATAGAAATTACGAAACAAAATATTGATCGTGAGCACATTTGCTGTGCATTGGGTGCAAAGCAGTATGAGCAGGCCGTACTCGAAAAAAAGAAATGGCTTAGGGATCGTATGGATGATGGGTTAGTATTCTATCGTCTGAATGAGCGTTCAAAGGTGTTTATTGAATATCTTCCTGCGGAAAAAGCGTGGGTTCCAATCTTAGCCCCTAACTATATGTATGTCAATTGTCTATGGGTTTCTGGTAGATATAAGAATCAAGGACATGGAAAACACTTGCTGGACAAATGTAAGGAAGATGCAATGGCGCTTGGGATGGATGGCATCGTGCATATTGTTGGAAAGAAGAAGCTCCCCTATCTGAGTGAGAAGCACTACTTCGAATACATGGGTTTTGAAGTGGTTGATGAATCTGAACCTTACTTTGAGCTAATGACTCTGAAATGGAGCGATTCAGCCCCTACGCCAGTATTTAACGTCACACATACATCTGACTCGGAGGGTATCCACATTTACTATACTGCTCAATGTCCTTTTGCTGTCGGTGTCTTGGAGGAACTAAGGGATGTTGCAAGTAATCGAGGTTTCGCATTCCACACCCACCATATCCAAACTAGAGAAGAAGCTCTAGTGGCTCCAACTGCTTGGACAACCTTTAGTCTGTTATATAATGGGAAGTTTATCACACACGAAATATTAAGTCCCAACAAGTTTGAGAAGCTTTTGAATGATTTGAAGTAGAGCTCTCTAAGCCAAACAACAAGAATTATAAGTTTTGGATATTTCATTTTGACGAATCAAATGAAGATGAAAAGCAGCGTGTTGCTGCGATTTGGTAAGCTACTAATAAAATCAATCTTTTAAAGGTGGTGTAATTGTAATATATAATCTACGATGAAAGAATGATTTGTTGACAAATCTTAAACATGATCTATTTCGTCATATTGTAGAGGTGACTGATATTTGAGAATTTGGTTTGTAATCCTATTTTCTATTGTCTTAGTTTCAGGATGTTCTAACCCTGGTGACCCTAAAGTCAAAGGAGCAATTATTATTTCTTTACAGGATAGAGGAAATCTAGAAGACTTTCAGCCAAAAGATGTAAAAGTGGACTGGGTTAAAGGTGGGTTGGATGAAATAGACAAACGAATGAATGATTTAATATCTACTATGAAATTCAAAGGTAAATCATATTTGCCGAATAACGACTATGTGGAAGCAAAATATCAATACACTAGCATCTATGTGTTTGTTAATGATACTAAGCCTGAAAAAAACATTATTGTAAAACAAGGTAATGATTATTTTACTTTTGAAGGAAGTAAGGAAAAGGCTGACAATGTAATTTCTTGGACAGTTGAACAAAGAATTTTGAGCAGATGAAAGCACGATGAGCAAATATTATGGACGAAAAGCAGTTTGTTGCTTTATAGGGAACTACAGGGTACACGACAGCAAGATTATAGGTATACGGTGGGAAAACGAAAATCTTTCCGTATAGTTAAGCAGCTATATCGGCGAAGGATAGTCGTAAGATTTTACGGAGTAAAAACTATCCATTCCAACAGACCAATTGGTATGATGCTCTATTCAATAAGTGAAATAAAAAGAAATGAATCATTACGTAAGTTCATCTTTGGAAATTGGGATGAGAGTGATGATGCTTCACTTGAAATTGTTGCAGAACAAAAGCGAAAGGAGTTGCTGACTTATAACAACATATAGTGAAATCGAACTAATTCAGCAGGAAATTGAACAAGGAAGATCATTGTTGTCTGATAATGATATTATTGCAAAATTTAATACTTGGATACCAAGTTATACTTGCGATGCTGCTGCACAAGGATACTTTCGTTCATATCATCAATCGCAAACTATAGACCACAATTGAGTTGCTCACTGTTAGTGAGGAAGGACAATTTAATCGGAGATGGATTGGCGGAAATAGTAAGAAGAGGGGGGCCGAACCCTTCTTCTTTTTGTATTAGTTAGCTTAATAAGAAATTCTCTTCTTTAAGATATTTTTTAAAATAGTTTTGAATAACTGACGGAAAATTTTCTGATAAAGATTTATGTTCATTTGGATTTAATGAATGGAAACCAAAATTTCTTACGATAGACCATATAAAAAAAGCTTCTAATACCTCTATATAATTTTCTTGCAGTTGATGAACATTCCTATATGTTGATATAAATAATCTCCGATTTTCAAATGAAAGATGCATAAAAGTTTCAGCAATATCAAATAAATAGAAACCATAACCACAATTGGAAAAATCAATAGGTCGAGGGCTATCTTTGTAAAACACATAATTGCTCTCATGAAGGTCAGAATGGATAATTCCCCAACTATTTTGTAATAATTTTTGACTTTCTATTACACTTGAAATTTTTTGTGCTGACTCTTCGACACAAGCAAACTCTTCGGTAGTAATGAGTTCTAAATTTAGCAGTTTTTTTAATTGGCTAAGTGATGAGAATAAATTATCCGAATTGTAATTGGTGTTTTAAAATTCTCGGGAATATTCCATTGAATAGAATGTTTGTGTAGAGCCGCCATTAAAAGGGCTAGACTTGTTGTTTCATGACTTGTTGGTTGCCTGCCAAGCACTTCGCCATTAACCCAATTATGTAAAGTCACATTTAATTTTTCCTCATTGTTAATAATTGATATTTCCGTAATCAACCCACCTTCTAGATTTCTTACAGGATTAGGGATAATTAAATTAGTATCTCTAGCCAATGCTTCAAGCCAAATCAGTTCAGATTCGATAACATCTTTTGTTTTACTGGAACCAGTAGAAATATGGATTTTAATAAGATATTTCAAGTTTCCATCACTTGTATTAACTCGAAATGTTACATTATCACTTTTCCCTAAGTAAAGAAGGTCTTTACAAATAATCGAGTAATTTCTTAAGGCTTCTTTCGCAATCTTCTCATAATCTTTTTCAGAAAGCATAATACCAACTCCAAAGGGAGAAATTTTAATATCTTACTATCCTACCATATTGTTCCTTTGCAACAGTAGGTCAAAAATAGTTATAAATTCAAGATTACCATTTCAGAAAAATTTCAGGAGCGTCATTCAAGAAAATAGAAAAAGCCCTAAATAGTAACTTAGGGCTATACTCACCTTTTTCTAAAGAATCACTGGACTTAAACTAGTAATAAAAGAAAGGTCTTCTTGAAGTTTACCTTGATTGGTTACTAGGTTTCCGGATTCATCAATTCCAAAAACGGAGATTAACGTACTAGTTGAATCACTTACACTAACTTGAACTTCACATGCAACATTTCCAGCAATAAAAAACTCTCTTACGTCAAAGTAATTCGGATCGACAATGAACGATGACATGTAGGCAGTATAAAATACACTTGAATCAGCAGAAGCAAAGATGTGATATGTAACAGTTGCCGCGTTAACAGTATCAATATTTCTTGTGCTTAAAACAATATTAGATGCCGCAGTACCAAGTGCTCTAGTATTTGTAATCAGGCCAGTCGAAAAGGGCATGTCCAACACCTCCTTCATTATTTTCTACTAGTATATTCAAATAGAGTTAAGATGCGAGGATGTTAGTTTAGTAGATGAGCTAAAAATCCGCCCTTTTATTCAGTCGTTTTTATCGTTAGTGGTTCTAATACTTTTTACCGTAGGGTGAGGTTTTGACCGCAGGGGCCATTGAGCTAATGGGCGGGTGAATTAAGAGAACTAGAGGGCGCTATTTAGGCAAAAAGCAGGGAAGTGAGGGTCATAGCGGAACTACAGGGTCTTATTTCCACGAAAGCGCTGAATTTTCCCAGCAAAAAGCAAAATAACGTACTGTAGTTCCCTTTAGCCACCGGAAATGCCACTTTTGGCTAGAATAGCGCCCTGTAGTTCCCTTTGCGCGAGGCAGCTGGAGTAACTCCGTGTTCCCCCAAAAAATGGGGGGCTATTTTTTTATTCGCAATCGGGGAGCGAAACCTAGCTCGTTCGTATTGAGCGAAGTGAACATGATGTCTGAATGCACCTCTTTGGTCTGCTGCTGCTTGACAATAAATAAAAACCGCTATATATTTAACCTAGTTGTTAAATAACCATTTGGTTAAATAACAACCAGTTCAAGATTGTGCTCTTGATTGTTTGGATTAGTTTCGGGAGATAAGAAATGGAGGCGATTTTTTAGGCTATCGTTTATTGGGAAGTTAATGGTGAAGGAGTTTTCTTGGAGAAAATGTTTATGACTTGTCCTAAAAAAATTGAAGGTAGGTAATTTAATCATGGCAACCGTATTATATATCACAGCAAATCCGAATGATCATGAAATATCATATAGCATGGCAGTAGGGAAAGAATTCGTGCAGGCTTACCGATCCGCCAATCCGAATGATGAAGTTGTACATCTTGATCTATATAAAATGGGTATTCCTGAACTTGATGCTGATGTTTTTAGCGGTTGGGGCAAGCTTGGGGCTGGCACTGTTTTTGATAAATTGACCGATGCAGAAAAAACCAAAGTAGGTCGTCTGGTTGAACTGGTTGATCAATTCGTTGCTGCGGATAAGTATATATTCGTAAATCCGATATGGAATTATTCATTTCCGCCCGTGATGAAAGCATATATTGACTCTATTTGCGTAGCAGGCAAAACTTTCAAATACGTTACGGGTATAGGTCGGGTTGGCTTGCTGAGAGATAAAAAGGCGGTTCACATTCAAGCAAGTGGAAGTGTATTATCACCTGGCTCAGCTCTCGCAGACTTAGAAATGGGACATCGTCACCTGAATGCCATTATGGAGTTTTTTGAGGTTCCTAGCTTTGAAAGCATCTTCGTTGAAGGTATGGCTGTAGATCCCGATAATGCGTCAGCGATTAAAGAAAAGGCAGTTCAACAAGCGCGCGAAGTTGCTTGGAGCTTCTAATTATGGCACACAAGAGCCAACGAAATTGAGGTTTCTAATCCGGTATATCTGCTTGACATTAGATAAAAATCCACCTAAGCTTAAACGTATGGTTAAATATAACGATGAACTATTAAACGATGTTTTCCAAGTACTTTCTGACCCGACGAGAAGAGAAATCATAAGACGTTTGGCCGTTGGAGAGATGACGGTCATGAATTTGGCTAAGCCCTTTGAAATGTCCTTGCCAGCCGTTTCTAAACACCTGAAGGTGTTGGAAAAGGCTGGTTTAGTTTCAGTTCGCAAGGAAGGAACGTATCGGTTTTATTATTTAAATCCAACTGTAGTGGAAAACGCTCACGAGTGGTTAATGGACTTGAGGAAGTTTTGGACTGCGCAAGTGTTCAACCTTGAACATTTTTTGGATAATCAATCTAAAGAAGACTAACGGAGGCACTATTCATGATATCAATGCAGGATGAGAAATTTTTCCTTAAGCTTCATCACGTATACAACGCGAGCAAGGAAAGAGTGTTCATGGCTTGGACGAAGGAAGAACAGTTAAAGCAATGGTGGGGGCTGGTGGGCTTCACGACGACCATTGAAGTAATGGACGTTTCACTTGGAGGGAACTACCTTTTTCATATGAAAGCTCCGAATGGCAAGGTTCATACTTTAGAAGGTCGATATGTTGAGATCGTTCCGCATGAAAAGCTATCGTTTACTTGGAAGTGGGTGAATGAAGGAGACGGTTCGGAGGAAACGCTAGTTACGATTGACTTTGTCGGCAAGGACAAAAAGACGGAGCTTGTGATCACGCATTCTGAGTTCTCTACGATGAAAGAAGCGAAAAAACACAATAATAGTTGGACCAATTCTTTGGAAGGTGGCTTGTGCAACTATTTTAATTGACGTGTTCCGTGAATTGTGGCATAGGATAGACCAGCCTTTCTCAGAAAGGAGGTTTTTGGTATGAAAATTGGAATTCTTCGTCACTTTGAAGTTAAACAAGCATACCCGAATCAGAGGTTAGTGTCGAAAGAAGTTGTGACGAAATGGTTCGCAGATTATGATAACTCCGACGTTGTTGTAAAAGATGTGGATTTAAGTGGTATTGATTGGGAAATATGTTACTCTAGCGACATGTTTAGAGCGATCCGAACGGCGAAGGAAGCCTACCAAGGAGAAGTGGTAGAGTCCAGCAAACTAAGGGAAATACCATTGCCTACGTTTACTACAAATCTGAAAATGCCTTTTATATGGTGGGCCGTCGCGGTAAAACTCAAACAACTTACAAATCAGGCAAGCCGGGAGCAAATCAGAAAGGCACAGATGAGGTTCAGCGAATTTCTGGATCAAATCGTTACCGACAAACACCAATCCATATTGATTGTAAGCCATGGCTCGCTTATGAGGGAAATGCGCAAAGAACTGCGAAAAAGAGGGTTCAACGGCCCCGGATTTACTTATCCAGAGAACGGAAAGCTATATGTGTTTGAAAGATGAAGATTACATCAGTTATATGATTTTTGGATCTAGATCTTCTCAAGAATAGTGATCCATCATCTGTTTCAAATAATTTCGAAAGTCTTTAACATAGGTTTGGGGCTCTACTATTTTTAGATTTGTGCCGAAACTTGCTAGAAATTGAAATCCTGTACTGTTGTGAGGGACATCAATTGTTCAATTATATTCGTCGTGGTACCATTTTTATCTATATAATGTCCTCAAGGTGTAAAGAATCTCAGACCGACCCTCCCAACCATAAAATGACAGTTGAATCGAACTTTTCAGAGACAAGGGGCTAACCATTGCCTCTATTTTTTTATCGTAATGTCAACTTCTTCGCTAATTAGAATTTGTTCCAATCCGCAACGGGTGTGGTGACTCGGAGTTGTCGGTACGACTGCTAGTGTTTGAGGAGTTTATGGCTTTGGAAAAGAAGAAAAATATATTTATTCCAGCTTACTACAGAACACTATTTTGGTTCCAATCAAGCAGGCACTTGGATACTAAAATTTGATACTAACGATGGTTCACCTGTTTCTGTTGATGTTGCAGTCCGCGATGGCCTATCTTAAGGCGATTATCATTTGAATATTGAGAGGTAGTGTTAAAAAAGAAGCCGAGCGATTAATCCAGCAATCGTTCGGGTGCTTATGCTTCTTTGAGAGAATGAATTAGAAGACTATGATCGATCGGTGAAGACATGACAATCAGGACTGTATAGGTTCCATATTTATCGCACTGATTGCTAAACTCTTCGAGTGTGCGTGTGGATTCTGTCACTACTTTCAATAAATAACTGTGTTCTCCGCTTATGCGGTGACACTCGGCAACATGGGGAGAGGCATGGACAAAATCAAGAAATGCCAAGCAGTCCCTAGTCCGAAACAATATATAGGCGGCCGCATGCTTTCCAATTTTTTCAGGAGAAATGACGGTACGATATTCTTCGATTACTCCCTTTTCTTCCATTCTCTTAACTCGTTCCGTTACAGCAGGTTGGGACAAGCCCACGCTTTTACCCAGTTCAGTCATTGAAATCCTTGCCTGGTTCTGAAGATAGAAGAGGATTTGTTTGTCTACATGATCCACTTTGAGTGTGCTCCTTTAAATTTAAGGTATTTGAATGAAATAACTTTGATTTATTTGTATAATCATCATATTTGATTTGATGTGTTATGTAAAATGCACGATTTAAATTATATAATAACACTCACATGAATAAGGCGATTCACACATGAGAAGTCAGAGAGGATTGGCAAGCAATGAGCAAATACGATTTAAATAAGGCAGGTACAAAAGATTCCAGTAAACATATCATCGCATTGGCCGCGATATGTTTGTCCGCGCTAATGTTCGGTCTCGAAATTTCAAGTGTGCCAGTCATACTGCCAACCCTGGAAAAGGTATTGCATGGCAATCTTAAGGATATGCAATGGATTATGAATGCCTACACCATTGCCTGTGCGACGGTTCTGATGGCTGTGGGGTCCCTAGCTGACCGTTATGGAAGGAGGCGCATTTTCATTATTAGCCTCGTTTTGTTTGGCGTTACATCCCTGATTTGTGGTTTGGCGCAAAACACATCGGTTCTAATCGTCAGTCGGTTTCTTCAAGGTGTGGGTGCCGGTGCGATGCAGATTTGCCAGATAGCGATTCTTTCGCATCGGTTTCAGGAAGGACGAGAACGCAGCAAAGCCTTTGGAATATGGGGGATCGTGTTCGGGATCGGCCTCGGGTTTGGACCCATTATCGGGGGGATGATCGTGGCTGCATGGAACTGGCATTGGGTTTTTCTGATCCACGTACCGCTGACCATCCTTACGCTGATCCTTGTTTTTGGGGGTGTGGAGGAATCCAGTGATCCGCAAGCGAAAAAGCTGGACGTTATCGGTATTGTCACGCTTTCGTTGGCGGTCTTTGGTCTGGCCTACTTTATCACGCAAGGAGCAGAGTTAGGCTTTACCAGCATAGCCTCCATCAGCATTCTTGGTGCAGCGGCAGCAAGCTTCATTATTTTTCTTTTTGTGGAAAAGCTCAGCGCCCATCCGATGTTCGACTTTTCCGTATTCAAGATACGCAATTTCTCCGGCGCGATCCTTGGCTCCATCGGCATGAATTTCAGTTTCTGGCCATTCATGATCTATTTGCCGATTTATTTTCAGAGCGGTCTTGGTTATGGCATTGTAGCCGCCGGGCTGTCTCTCTTGGCTTATGCGCTGCCTACCCTGGTGATCCCGCCACTTGCAGAGCGTCTTTCGCTGCGCTATCAGCCGCGTATCGTTATCCCATTGGGTCTTTTCATCATCGGCCTGGGCTTCATTATGATGAAATATGGCAGTGGAGGCGATCACGCCAACTGGCTGACCATGCTCCCAGGTTCCCTGTTGGCTGGTATCGGCCTAGGCTTGACCAACACGCCTGTGACCAACACGACTACTGGCTCAGTTCCGATTACCCGCGCAGGCATGGCTTCCGGTATAGACATGAGTGCCAGATTGATCAGTCTAGCCATCAACATCGCCGTGATGGGATTCATTTTGCAGGAAGGCATCCTGTCTTATTTGAGGGGAGCCCTTCCAGGGACTCTCGATACAACGCAATTGCGGGCTTTGGCCGGGAAAATAGCTGCCGGAAACTTTGCCTCTCTCAAGCAGGGTGTGCCAGAACTGTCCTCTCTGGATGCGTCCGGAGCTGTGGTCCACGCGGCTCTTGTGCACGGATTTGGCTTGGTTATGCTCTATGGCGGCATTGGCGTGTGGGTTTTGGCCGCGATCAGTTATATGATTTTTAGATCAAGATCTTCTCAAGCATAGTTATCCATCATCTGTTTCAAATAATTCCGAAAGTCTTCAACATAGGTTTGGGGCTCTACGATTTTGAGATTTGTGCCGAAGCTTGCTAGAAATTGAAATCCCGTACTGTTGTGAGGGACATCAATTGTTGCTAATAAGAATTCAGAACTATAGTTTTCAATACTTTTTCGACCGTATCTTTCAATGAATTGATCTTGGATGCCAGGGGAAATCAATGCCTGAATAGCGACTAGCTGCGGCTGATAGCTTGCTTCGCGTTCTTGTTCTACTAAATATTCTCTAGGGTTAAATGTTTTGTCATCCATAGTAAGTTTATCGATCCGAAATAATTTGAACGTTCTATAGCTCATACGATGTAAACAGAATCCTTTCAGATACCAACTCGTTTCGCTAAAATGAAGCTGATAGGGCTCGACAATTCGATTCGTCGCGGTGCCATTTTTATCTATATAATCAAATGAAACTAACCTTCTCTTTAATATGGATTCTTGCAATGTCCTCAAGGTGTGAAGAATTTCAGACCGACCCTCCCAACCATAAAATGAGAGTTGAATTGAACTTTTCAGAGATAAGGGGCTAACCATTGCCTCTATTTTTTTGATCGTAATGTCAACTTCTTCGCTAATTAGAATTTGTTCCAATCCGCCGAGCGCAGTTAGTATATTCTCTAAGTCGGAGCTGCTTAAAAGACGTTTATCAACCTTGTATTCATCCATAATACCGTAGCCGCCATGAACGCCATTGATAGAATAGATCGGGATGTTGGATAGGCTCAGTGTTTCCATATCGCGAAGAATAGTTCTTTTGGACACATCAAATAATTGCGTGAATTCTGTTGTTGAAACGATATTTTTTCTCAGCAAGATCATGATGATAGAAATAAGTCTCTCAATCTTGTCCATATGTTCCCCCTCCTCTAATTAATTTGATAATGGTGACATACAGCTGTCACCTTTTGTAGATTATACTACATTTATCACACGAAGGAGGTATTACTTTATGTCAGCTATTGTCTATTTAAACTTTGATGGAAATGCAGAGCAAGGGATTGAATTTTATTCGGAGGCTTTAAGTGCAACGGAAGTGAAAAAAGTTAAATTTAGCGACATCCCACAAGATCCAAACTATCCACTGCCAGAAAATGAGTTAACTATGATTATGGAGTCTTCCATCGAATTCGGAGGCGGGAAAATCATGATGTCCGATATTTTGCCTTCTATGAAGACGGTAACAGGTGAGTTGGTGAAAGGAAATAATGTCCTGATTAGCCTAGTCATCGATGATAAACAAAAACTAGAAGAATACTTTAATCGTTTATCGGTGGGTGGCTATGTTATAATGCCGTTATCCAATACTCCTTGGTCGTCGTGCTTTGGCATGCTGGTTGATAAGTTCGGGATTTCGTGGAAATTCAATAGTGACGCAGATAAGTTTCTTGATAAAGTCATTTCTAACAAACAGTAACTCAATCTTGAGAATGGTCTTGCAATTGAAGACCATTTTTTCTTGTATATTTTTACTTGAAAAATTCAGAAAGGATCATGTATATGGAAATTGAAAATCTGATTCCAGCAAAATCGAGAGAAGATGTGAGGATTTGGCTGCAGGAACATGGAAAGACTGAGAAGTTTTGCTGGGTCGTGGTTAGCATGACGCCTACCCCGAATACGTTGTTATATTTGGACGTGGTCGAGGAAGCTTTGTGCTTTGGATGGATCGATGGAGTCAAAAAGAAAATTTCTGACACGGAGCTGGCTCAGCGGTTGTCTCCTAGAAGTAAAAAAAGTTCATGGACGGAATTAAATAAAGAACGTGTCCGCCGCCTCGACAAGTTGGGGTTAATGAGAGACGAAGGAAGAAGGGTTCTTCCTGATATGGATCACAATTCTTTTAGAATAGATGAAGAGATAGAGCAAAGGCTGAAAGAGGAAAAGCAAGTGTACGATAATTTCATGGCATTCCCAGATCTATATAAACGAGTTCGGATCGATACGATACAAAGCATTAAGAATCAGCCGGAATTGTTTAGGAGCAGATTGGACAAATTCATAATGAATACGAGAGAGAACAAAATGTATGGTCAATGGAATGATAATGGACGTTTAGGGGTTTAGTTTCATACAAAGCCAGAATAGAGTAACAAAAACGTTCGAGCGAGATCCGGAGCATATTTCCCGATCCCGCTCTTTTTTCTGCTCACCAAGCTATTAAAAAGGGCTATGAAAGGAGCGCCGAATCCATCGCTGCGGAACCGGAAATCCTTGATATTTCTAGGTTTTCTCGGGCTTAATCCCATACTAAAGCTTTTCTCAATCCATCTCCAATCATTTACTTTAGTGTAATAAATAATTAAAGTATTTATAGGTATATATAAACTGAATAGGTGATTTGAACTATAAGATCTAAATTTTGTAAAAGTTCTTTTGACCTATGTTCAATTAAAAGGAATATATGTAATAATGCTAATAGATTAGTTGGCTAAAATTTACAAATCATTTTAAATATGGAACGAAACTAATCTAAAAACACTGAAAAGGATGGCTACAATGACAAACCAAAAGATGAGAAAGAGCACTCTATTATTAACTTCTGCTATTATCGCTCTAACTGCTGCACTCTCTCCAATTCAGGCTTTGGCTGCTCCTGTTTCACCGCCAACAACAAACTCAATACCCGTACCTGATGGAAGCTATACTCTTGTTGGGGAAAGCTATGATAGTACTTTTGTTAATGGCCAAACAAGTATAGCTATTGGTGCATCTATTAAAGTATTACTAGATGGTATTGCTGCCCGATATAAAATTAAAGGATTTTGGGTGAGTGGCACGACAGGAGCAATCGGAACTTCCATTGCTTTTCAATTAAATAGCCTTCCAAAAGTTTACTATAAATTTAGACTTGGAATATCTTATAACGATACATTGAAGTACTATGAGTATGTTAATGCCTCTGTTGAATACCCAGACTCTAGCTACAGTACTCCAAAGAATGTTTCTTATTGGAACACAGGTACAAAAGTGCCAGATGAAACACTTGCACTTTATGGTTTGAAAAACCCATAATAATTTCAAAAATACCAAATATCCATCGGATAATGTAAAATCTGATGGGTATTTGGTATAATGTTGTATGAAAGTAAGGAGATGATATTTTGAAGTTAAAATACCCTTTGAATTTTATTTTTTTCATCTGTGCTTACGTATTAACTTTTAAATATCTCGTATTAGGAACGATATGGAATGTGGCTATTTCTAGTGTCATTGTAATACTATTGGAATTTATAGTGGATAAAACAGGTTTCTCAGATAAGAAAATCCCAATATCAATTGGAACCGTCCTATTTATTGTAGGTTTAATTCTTATATATGTGTTAACGTAATGTTTTAGCGGACAATAGTTGTTAAGGGGAGAACTGGAATTTGAAGGCTACATTAAAAAAGTTACTGAGTGAATTGAAGAAATAGCAATTGATAAGCAGTAAAGACACTCTCAAAATATTTAATTAATCTGTAGTAAATCTGGAGTATGCCTACATCACCATGGATGGTGATGTAGGCATACTTTTTTGTCCGCGGTATAGGGCACTCGTTAAACGGTGTTTTAGCTATTAAGGGATTTAGTTTCAACCCATGCAACCTTGAGATCTCTTTTTTTGAAAAACCACTGATTATTCAGTTTGATGAATTCGTCGTTATACCTTATAGCTGCTACCATTAATTTCTTGACATCGCCATCGATTGTTAAATGATGAGCATTACAATAGGTTGTCCCAATTGCCGTATCACCAGATAAAATAATCTTACTTTGGCCATTAACATGCATGGTGGAGACATACATATTTAGGTTATCAAAAATAGGTGATAATTCCTTCCTGCTGGTAACGATTTGGGATGGTTTTGCTTGACGTTCATCCATAAATACTCTAAAAAGAGTATCTTCCGTAAATAATGCCATTTGGCCTTCAGCATCCCTCGTGTCTGCACAATAAGCATATGCATCAATGAGATCACGTATCGCATCACGGTCAGCAACTTCTTCAAGGGATCGTATTTTCACATTTTCCATGTTGTCCTCACCTTTTTTCAATTTGTTTGTATCCGTTTCTTCTATCCTCATAGTAACCGAGCCGAGTAATCAAAGCTTTGCTATACGGCTCATTTTGTTTGTCAATTCGGCTCATGCTAACGGACATCGAATTCCAGCGACTCCCTATTGGATTGCCATGGTGACTTCATGTTATCTTGTATTCAGATAAGGAGTGAGACGAATGGGGTCCGTAATAAGCAAGGCTGTGAAAATGCCTCAGAGTCTAGCCAGTGTTGGCGTTTTGAAGATGAAAGGTTTGTCGGTCATGGGGGCATGCGCCTATTCGGACATCAAGACGGGGAGAATGTATCTGCAGGAGCATGTTCTATTAGTTGTTCTGGAAGGGGTCTACATTGTCAGGTACGGTGATCAGGAACATACAGTAAGGAAAAATGAAATGGCGCTCTTGCATAAAGGAATCGTCGTTGAGTATGAGAAGTATGGAGAAGCAGATTCGAGGCATGTATTGGACTACATGATGTTCTTTTTGAAGGATGAATTGCTTCATGATTTTATGAAAATATCCAGTCTACCTTCCTCCAAGTCTGTATCGCCTGCCGCGGCTACTGTTCATCCGGTGAATGAGCGCCTGTTAAGCTATATGGCTTCACTCAAGCCCTATTTTGCAGAGTCGGAGGGCATTCAAGACGAATTAATTAAGCTGAAAATGCTGGAGCTTCTTTTTGATATATTGGATGCGGACCAAGGGTTATTGAACCAAATCCTGCAGCTGAGGCAGCAGCGTCCGACAAGCATTGTTGAAGTGGTGGAGCAGAACCTGCTAAACCCGGTATCGCTTCAGGATCTGGCCTATTTGTCCGGCAAAAGCTTATCCACCTTCAAACGGGAATTCCGGAAGATCTATAATGAGCCTGCATTTCAATGGATTCGCAACCGTCGGTTAGAAAAGGCAAAGGAACTGCTAACCCACTCAAGAATATCCATAACGGAGGTCTGTTTGGCTACAGGCTTTGAGAACGTATCGCACTTCTCGAAGGTGTGGAAGAAGAGGTATGGGGTTTCTCCTTCGGGGATGAGGCAGCGTGGCGCGGCCGCTGTGCATGAGCTATGATAGATCTACTTATGCCGGGAGGTGAAGAGAGTTTATGATCCTAAATCGGCGGGTAAGATTTACGTCATTGTTTGCGATAATCGTTGTTCTCACCGGTGTGCTGGCGCTGCTCATTTTCGGACTGACTCTCCACAGGGCCGAGACAAGGGCGAAGGACGGCGTGCTGGATCTGAGGGATTGGAGCTTGAACCAAGATGGACCGCTTCGACTGAACGGTATCTGGTCCTTCCGGTGGGAGCGGGAGCTGACAAAGGACGCAACTGTAACGAAGTCCGCTTCGCTTGCGGAAGTGCCCGGCGTGTGGACGCGCTATGGAATACCGGGGCGCGGCTTTGCGACCTATCATCTTCGAGTGCTGACACAGGGCAATATTGGTTCGCTTGGAAAGCTGCATTCACTGCCGCGACTAGCTTAAAGGGCATTTCGAAGAATGCAGTAACAGCAAGTGGGTTCGGGTTTTAGCATGAAGCGCCATAGCAATATAATCCCTCATCCGAGGCATGTGGAGTCGGCGGCACAATTAATAATACAATAGATTATTAAATAAAGAGCTACCTGATCAGGTAGTCTTTTATTTAGAATGTGCCATACAGATGCTTGTTGATATAAATAGATACTTGGTTAAATGATCTCCTACTAATTAGAGCAACTGGTGCAGGATATAAGTTTTAAATGTCGAATCTCTTCCTTAACTTGAGATCATAAATTATTAATCAAACCATAAAGGGAGAAAAAATGTGAGAGTTGTTGACAAGCAAATATTAAAAGAATTAGAAAATAATTTTAAAAAAGAGCTAAAGAAAGGTAATAGTTTTTTCTTTGATTATATATTGAATAATTATTTAATGAATGGTTTGAGATTTCATCTATTATTTATGAAAACCGGGTTTATAAATGCAATGAGTAAGCAAGAGATACAAAAACTAATAATTTCAGTTCGGAATACGGATAATTATGACAATCAAATTATTGAGGATTTGGTATTTATCGAGTATTTGATGGAAAAAAAAAGCATATATGATGAGGAAATTGAAAAGATATACATAAATAATAAAAAAGGTTTAAGCATCGAAACTCTAATTGGTTACATTGATCATTTAAAATATGGTATAGATCATTTTGAAGAATTATACGGTCGAAAATATCCACGGGAAATATTAAACTCACATTTTGAACATGTGCTGGATTGTATGGATGAGTTTATTGATGTTATCAGAAAACATGCTTTTCCACAAACAGAACTGAATGATAATTATTCAAAAGTGAGTGAAGAACTTGTTAAAAGGATCTCTAAAAAAGGAGCAATGAAAGACTATCTCAACACCTTGATGATGGAACTAACCAAAGTAAAAAGAATAGAAAACTATAAGGTGGAAGAAGTTATAGTTGAACAGGTATTTAAAAAATCACATAATATTGAATATTGGCGAAAATTCGAGATATATAGAGACTTAAATTATCAGCATCATTATAATGAGATTAGCGAGGAAGAAGAATTAAATATCTTTAAGGAAAGTGGATTTATTAAATCCCTGTCTAAGGAACTTCTTCATTTAGATGGAACTAAGGATAAAGATCTATATGTAGATATGGAACTGTATAAGGTTAGAAAAATCTTGCACCCGATATATGGTGATCTAAGTAATAATTTCGAATATAAGAAAGGTATATTTAAAATAGAACAGCTTCTAGATTTATATAAGAAAATAATGAAGTTAATGCTCGAGCAACAGTTGAAATTTGAAGATGGGCAAAAAAACATTCTATTAAAACTTGGAACAAAAGCATTACTCCGTAGGATTGGTTTGAACACTCGTGAAAAAGATTTACTTGAGCTTCTTTCTTTTAATATCGATGACCATCAGTTATCAACACATGTTGTTCATTCTAAGCCCTTAATTCGAGCAAGCAATGTATATTATGTTAGTCCTTATTTCATTGAACATATATCTGCTGAGTCTTGCTTTGACAAAATTCTTTCTACTGAAGTTAAAATAATAGGAAATTACAATGATAAAAAAGGCTATTTATTCGAGAACCAAATTAAAGCATGTTTTGATAAGTTAAATATTAATTTATATCAAGTTGCTAAGGATGATAAATATGATATCCCTGAGATTGATGGGTTGTTTATATTGGAGGACTATTTATTTATATTTGAGGCCAAGGCAACGATTAAACCAGTGAATATGATGGAAGCTTACAATAACCTCAGAGGCAAGGTTTATGACGGTTATAAACAACTAGAATTGCGTACTCGAGTGTTATTGAATACTGAACAAAGAAGTGTTATTGGTAATAAACTGGGAATTAATCTGAATGAGAAGAAGGTAGCTCCATTTTTACTGATGAATCATTATTTTTTTAATGGTTACCAAGAACTGCAAATTAATTTTAAAGAATTGAATAATACTCATATTCCTGTTATTGATTTTTTTACATTGAAAAATAGTTTGGAGTCTAAGAAACTTCCACTTTGGGAATATCATAAAAGGTCAAATTCTTATAAATATAGTGAAGTAATGTATACTAACGCTGAAGAACTTTATTTTTACATGCTTAATCAATTTAACGGTCTAGTAGCAGAAGAGGAGCCTTACTATCAAATTACTGAGGAATTTATTCTGGGTTCAATAGCTAAATCTGTAAATATATATAATAATTTTAAGGATTTCTAACAATTGTTTTAGGGAATCTCTAGGAAGGAACTGAGTATGCTGCACCTTAAGGTATCAAGTAATAAAATTTTGAAAAGTAAAAAACCAACTGCAATTGATTTGTTTGCAGGGGCTGGCGGAATGAGCGAAGCGCTAAAGACAGCTGGCTTTGAACTACAGGGGGCCATTGAGTATGACAAGGTATTTGCTTCGACATATGAAAGAAATCATGGACAGCATGTATGGGTAGATGATATCCGCAAAATAAGTTGTCAAGAATTTGCTGGAATTTACAATGTCATACCTCGAGAATTAGATTTGTTAGCGGGGTGCTCTCCTTGTCAGGGATTCTCAAAACAATTTAGTTATAAAAATAAAAAAAAGAAGGCAGACAATGACTTAACAGAGATAGAACCAGATGAGAAAAAAGAAAAAGAGGAAGATGAACGGAACTTACTTGTATTTGAATACTTAAGGTTTGTTCATTATTTTTCACCTAAGTATATATTATTTGAAAATGTTCCTGGAATACTATCACATCCTCAGATATTTAATGCTTTTATTACAAAATTAAAACGTAAACGAAATAATTTTCCAGGATATGATATTCATTATAGTACAATCAATGCGGCTGACTATGGTGTACCCCAGCGTAGAAAAAGACTTGTATTAATTGGTAAGAGGAGGGATATTAATAATGGCGAATTTATTGAAAATTTATATCCAAAGACTACACACTACAACCCCAAAAAAGGAGATGAATCTGAAGGTAAGAATCCTTGGGTCTCTCTCGGAGAAGTAATCAGACACTTGCCACATATTCAAGCAGGTGAAACACATGTAACAGATCCTTTACATTTTTCGAAAAACATATCACCTGAAAACAAAATTAGACTTGAGCATACACCTCATAATGGCGGGGGGAGGAAAGACTGGCCGGAGAATTTATGGTTAAATTGCCATAAACCGGATAAAGAAAACGTCGGATATGGAGATGTTTATGGCAGAATGAATTATGACACAGTATCCTCAACCTTAACGGGTGGATGCTTAAGTATCGCAAAAGGGAGATTTGCTCATCCTGAACAAAACAGAGCTATCTCTGCTAGAGAAGCTGCTATCATTCAGACATTTCCAGTCAACTATGTATTCAATGGAACAAAGGAACAAATAGCTATGCAGATAGGAAATGCGGTGCCTGTAAAAATGGGGCTAGCTTTTGCCAATAATATAATAAAAGAGATAAATTTTATTAACTCTGAAGTGAAAAAAGTGAATGAAACAATAGAAGAAAGGAATTTTCAAAGAGTAAATTAAGATGAATAGAAATTACCTCACACTATAAGTATAGTCTCTCGAAACAACAAGAATCCTTATCCGCAAGCCTCTGCCTTAAAGCTAGGGCTTTTTTGTCGTATTAGGAAAGGGGAAGAATGAAGATCTCTTGGCAATTTGTAATAAAGATAATTAGATTATATATATTCAAGAATATATTCAACGGGAAGAGAGATATATATGAGACATAACTTGTCGAAAAGAGGGATGGAAAAGATAACGTAGAATAATATCATAAATATGGAATAAATGGAGTAGTCTATAAGAATCAAATTAGGGGTGATAGTATGGCTAAGTTTAGGACTAGAGCAAGGGCAGTAGATTTGCTTGGAAAACAGCAGATCAGAGATGAGGTTACTGCTATATCTGAATTACTAAGAAATTCATATGATGCTGATGCAAGCGAAGGACTCGTTGATGTAGATACAGCTCAGGAAAGGATTCTTGTTTGGGATGATGGAGATGGCATGAGTACTTCGGATTTACAAAATAACTGGCTTACATTAGGTACCTTTTCGAAAAAGACTAAAAAGATAATAAAAACTAAAAAAGATAGAGTTAAAATAGGGGAAAAAGGGATTGGAAGATTAGCGATTTCATTACTAGGTAACCAATTATTGTTAGTCTCTAAAAAGAAGCCCCAAGAGGAAGAGGCACATGGACAGTGGTCGCTTATGTACTTGCACTGGGAAATTTTTCGTAATGAGAATTTATTCTTAGAGGATATAGATATACCAGTACTCGGGTTTGAGTCAATTAATGACTTGATATCATATTTGCAAAACAATATGCAGGATTTAAAGAGTATTCTTCTAATGAACTTTTCAGATAAGGACAAGTGGTCTGATGAAGATATCGACAAGGTAACCAGTGAAATAAATTCATTCCAAATAACAAACGAAATTATTAATAGAATCCGTTTAATAGAAATAAAAAACGGGGGAACATTGTTTTATATCAAATCTATGGATGATATGTGGGATTGGAGTATTTATAATACTCAAATTGAAGATGAGAGTTTAGTTAGAAGAAAACAACGGTTAAAGGATATGCTTATTTCTTTCCATAACTTCATTGATATGTTTGAAGAAGAGATAGAGAAAGATGATATAGACGTGACAGAAGAGAAAAAAAATAGTTTTGTACCAAAAATTCATATTGATGGAATTAAATTAGAAAACAAGACATCAATAAATGAAGATGAAATTAATTTATATGATTATGCATTGAAGGGTGTAATTAATGATGGACGATTTGAGGGGCATTCTTATATTGGTACCAATAAACAATCCGAAAAAGTAATTGCTAGCAGAGACAAGCTTACAGCAGGAATGAATTTTGATCGCTTTAAAGATTGCGGTCCTATAAAGATAAGTTGGTTTTTCGTCGAAGGACTTGAGTCACTATCTTGTATTCCAAAAGATCAACATAAGATGCTAAAAGATAAATTAGATGTGGTTGGAGGGATATATGTTTTTAGAGATAAATTGAGAATTCTTCCATATGGAGAACCGGGTAACGATTTTTTAAATATGGAAGAACGTCGAAGTAAATCAATGAGAACATATTTATTTAGTTTTAGAAGGATGTACGGTTATATAGAAATAAATAAGGAATTTAATCCAAATTTGCAGGATAAATCAAGTAGAGAAGGATTTATTGAAAATGGGTATTATGAATATTTTAGAACAATCATAATAAATCTTCTGGTTTGGTGGGCAGTAGACCATCTAGGAACTAATAGGTCAGGCAATGGCAAAAGGGAACAACACATTCAGCAAGTTAAAAAAGAGGAAGAACAAAGGCAACAAAAACTTGAAGAGAAAAGGAAGGAAAATAAATATTTAATAGAGCTAGAAAAATATTTAAAGAACTTTAAAAGTGAAAATGATGTGCTTCATAAAAAAATTATAAAAAAAATTAACCAAGAAATAAATTTGAACCAATTGAAAAAAGAAAGATGGGAGAACTCTGTTTCTATAAATACAAATTTATTGGAACTAAGACTATCTTTATTTAGTATGGTTGATGAAATGCAACAATTAAAGTTTTCCTTAAATAATAGATATGAACATGATTTTGAAGTGATTGATTTATTAGACAGTTGCAATCAAAAATTAAATGAACAAGTACAAGAGCTTAGATCATATGTGAATGAAAAAATTAATGAATTATCCACAAATATACTATTAAGTAATAAAGAAAATCCAGTTAAAGAAGAGAATAATAGGCATGTCGATTTAGTCATTAATCAACTAGATTATGCTAAAAAGTGGATTACTGAAAGTTATCCAAAACTTATAAAAAATATAGAGTCTGTACAAAAAGATTATTTTGAAGAGCGGTTAACTGGGCTAAAAAGAAAAATTCAATTTATGGTAATTGAAGAAATTAATAATCTAACCTCCATATTTAACGACGTTAATGGCCGAATGAATACGATGTTACCTAGTATAGTTAATCTTCGTGATGTGCTAGTTACTTCAAGAGAGTCCTCTATTATGGAAGACACTATTACTAATGCGGAAAAAAGAATTAAGGATTTCTCAGAAATTAGTGTAGAAATACAAGACATTCTTACAAAATACAATGATAATATCCAGGAGTCAGAAAAAATAAAATATATAAAAAAAATGGTTAATACCTTGGATAATAACTTATCAGAGAAAAAAATGTTAGATGATGATACATATATTGGTCAACTAAAAAAAGAAATTGATTTGTATCGAGATTTATCCGCAGTTGGTCTAGCGGCAGAGATAACAGGACATGAATTCAATTCGTTATACGGATCTATTAGAGAAAGTCTGTCATTATTAACAAAAGCGCTTAAACAAACAAAAGTCTTGCCAATTGTTGAAAAAACCAATAAAGCTTTTTCATCATTGGAAAAGCTGCATCAACGGATGAGTCCTTTATATCGCCAGACTAGGAATAGGAAGAGTGAAATAGTTCTTAGAGATTTTATACAAAATACGGTTGATTACTTTTTAACAGATTTAAGTAGATATGATGTAAAGATATTTAATGATATTCCACCAAACTTAACAGTAAAAGAAGCCGAGGTAATCTTATTTACGCCGATTATTAATCTAATCTCTAATGCGATATATTGGACGCTAAATCAAAAAACGAGAGAAATTCATTTTTATACGTTACAAGAAGAACACAATAGGATTTATATTCATGATTCGGGTTCAGGCATTGACTATAGAGATCGAGATAGGATATTTGATCCGTTTTTCACCAAAAGATCTGGTGGACGGGGTCTAGGATTGTTTTTATCAAGAGATATATTAAGGACCAAAGGACATGAATTGGATGTTATTACACCTGGTTTAGAGCCAAGGCCTTTTAAGGGAGCTTGCTTTTGTATTACATTAAATACTAACTAAGGGGCTACAAAGAAAATGACACAACTTGCATTAAAGTTCGTTGAAAAAACCGTTAGAGATTATTTTAATAATGCTATTATTATTGATGACCAAATGGACATGAAGAAAGCGTATAGTTCACGCAAAACTAAAACTACAAAAATAAAAGATAATGAGATAGTTCTTTCTCAGGAAGATGAAATGGCGCTACTAGAAATAGCTGCAACCGAAGAAAGTTCTGGGCTAGCTGAGATTAAATCATTCCATAAACCTCATGAAGTGTACAAAAACTTTATTAAAACGGGGATAATTACACACCCAATTCAATATAAATCGAATCAAAAGATGAAGAGACAAATCGATAATATATCAGAGTTATTAGTTCATACAAAAATTTTAATTGTCGATTGGAATCTTGAAGATATTACGGGAGCAACTTCTACGACGGAAATGGGACAGGCAACACGTCAAATTATAAAAAAATTTCTTGAAAAGGAAAACGGTTTGAGGTGTGTTGTTATTTATACACAAGAAAACAGAAATGATGTTTTGAATAAAATTAATGAGGAATATGAAGTAATAGATGGGGCTAATTTCTTTTTTCAAGATAAAAATATGTATGGAGATTCTTCTTTATTTGGATTTATCATGGATAAACAGCTATCCCCAGATGAGATAATTAATAAAATTGTTGAGACTCTTATGAAGGATAAGAGTACGACGCTACATTTTATGGCTTGCGCTAATAAACTTGATCAAGAATTGCACAAAACGCTTCAGAAATTTAATGCGCCATTTGAAAAAGTAATGTTTACTCAAATTCTAACTTCGGAGATTCCTAATCAGAAAATTTCTCGATTTATTAATAATACCTTATTATCCGGTCTTCTTGATGATGCTAATGATACAGAAACTCACTTTTTATTTGAAAGAAAAAAAGAAAAACTTCTTGCAGCTTTAATTCAACATCCCTTAAACCAGCCGGATATTGAATATTTAAGTACAACATTGGCTTTGTCCAGAGACGCGAAAAATCTGATAATAAATGAATATATTAAACCAAAATTTATGGATGAAATAACAGCTATTTTAACGGACCCAAATGTAAATTCCCTGGAGAGTTTTATATCTATGATAGATTTAAATTGTAAAAAGTACGTTCAAATTAATGATAAAAGACATATTAAAATGGTCAGAGAAGCTGTGCTATTTCTGACTTTATGGGATAACTTTATTTACGAGACCAAGTTGCAAGGTGGTACTAACGATAATTTCAAACAATCTTTTTTGGCTCAAACTATTAGATTTACACATCTTATGAAGTACTCAGATGATAACGTTATTCAAACAGGTAGCATATTAAAAAATATTAATGGTAAGTATTATCTGTGTATAACACCCTTATGTGATACTTTTCGACCAGAAGATATTGATAATAAGTATAAATTTATTGTTGGAGAAGCTACAAATGATAAAGATGAGATTAAAAAATCAAACGCAAAATATCACTGTTCTGCTCTGCCAATTGAGGGAGATCAATTGATTTTTATTAAGTGGAAATTTTACCAAATTGAAACTTTCGATAAAAGTGCAGTTCATGATGGTGAGTTGTTTAAAAACCTAATGACATTGAAAAGAGATTATGTACAAAATATTATGAATAAGTATATCGCGTATCAGTCCAGAGCGGGAGTCAATGAAATGTTTTTTAAAGAGTCTAATTATATTGAAAACTTTCTTGGTGTAATATTTAATGAAGATGAGAGTGATAATTAAAAGCATTAAAAGAAATTAAAGTAATAGTTACTACTTGAAAATATTGAGCACTAATAGCTAATATCCAAGTCATTTCTTTGGTTAGGGTTCTAGGCCAAATTAGATGAGTTGGATTTTTATTTAGCGTGGGGAGGACTATCTTGAGTATAAACCAAATATTAAATAACGAATTATTTGAAACATATCAGCAGATATCATTTCAAATTAATAGTATTCAAGGAAATTCTAGTTCGATTGAAGAGAAAAAAGCTTTAATGAAGAAATTACGTCAACAATATGAAAATAAACTTGTTACTTATAACAAAATAGCTAATGAATTTGCGAATTTGTTTATGAAAAAAGAAAAGCTAGATGATCATATAATCACAGCAAGAATAGGTAGTCCTACATACTATGGAAATCAACCAAAGGATTACTTATGGTCAGGTATTTCTATCGACAATGATAAATCATTTAGTTTTCAATACTCTTGGGTTTTCCAAAAGGGAGTATTTGAAGTTACTTTTTGTTTTGGTTCTGGGGGTACATCTTCTGGCAAAATAGAGAATTGGAAAAAGGAAGAAAAAGAACAAAGAATGCGATTAATGGAACGAAAGTTTCTTGAGATCCTTGAAAATAATTCATATCGTGAAATAATAGAAAAATTACTTCAGCAAGAAGGCTTTGTTCTTACAGCGGAATGGCTAAATACTAGTAGTCAAAGTATTTCAAATATGGATGAGTTTCTAAACCGAATACGCGAAAAAACGGGAGCAAAGTCAGGGATCACTCGTTATTTCAAACAAGAAGAACTTTTAGGAGCAGAATTTAATCTAGAAGAAAAGATCTTTCGCTATTTTGATATATTTAGACCTGTTTGGGATAAGATGCAAGAAATTAAAAATGGTATAGATTATTCTGAAATCGAATCTTCTGGATCTGAGGAATATGACTATTTATTCACACCTCTAGTAGATGAACTAACAGTAATTGAACGAATAACCACGATCAAGAACTTCATCGCCGGCAAAGGGTTTATGTACCCCAACCACTGGATCGAGAACTTCTTCCTATCTCTAAAAGCAAAGCCATTCGTCATCTTGGCAGGTGTCTCCGGCACAGGCAAAACAAAGCTCGTAAAGCTATTCGCTGAGGCAGTTGGAGCAACAGCGAGTAATGGCCAATTCTCTTTGATTCCCGTGAGACCAGATTGGAGCGATCCATCAGATCTCTTGGGTTATAAAGATTTGTCTGGGGCTTTTCGTCCGGGGAAGTTAACGGAAGTGTTGGTTGAGGCTTCAAAACCCGAAAATCAACATAAGCCCTATTTTATATGCTTAGATGAGATGAATTTGGCAAGGGTTGAGCATTATTTCAGTGATTTGCTGAGTGTACTTGAGACGCAAGAGTGGGATAACCAGCGGATTGTAACAACGCCACTTATACATAAGGACTCGCTGCAAAATGAGTCAGATAAAGAAGTGTACGGCAACTTACATTTGCCAGACAATGTGTACATCGTGGGAACAGTGAATATGGATGAGACGACGCATCCTTTTAGCAAAAAGGTATTGGATCGCGCCAACACCATCGAGTTTAACTATATAGATCTTGGTCAGTATCCATCGATTGAAACAGAACTGGCAGATGGGGCTACTGCTCTGCCACCTAATGCCTTATTACGAAGTGAGTACCTGCAGTTGGTAGATGTTTATCGTGACTACAAGCAGTTAACCGAAGAGACGACGGAGTTGTTGGTCAAAATCAATGGCATTTTGGAACAGATTCATTCGCATGTAGGGTTCAGGATTCGGGATGCGGTGTGTTTTTATATGATTTATAATGAGCGGTTTGCGTTGCTTAGTAAGGAAGCGGCATTTGATATGCAGTTGTTGCAGAAGATTTTGCCTCGTATCCAGGGGAGCAGTTCATCTGTGAAGAAAGCTTTGCTTCAATTAATGCAAGTGACTCAGGATCGGAGCTTGCCTATTTCGGAATACATGGAAGATGCCTCGAAACTGTATTTATCCATGGAAACGCTAGCCGCTGCCAAATATCCACAAAGCGCAAGAAAAATCGCCTTCATGCTACGGAGGTTAGAAGAAGATGGCTTTACCTCATACTGGCTCTCTTAATCAAAGTACGGAGTTACTTCGAATCGAGACGAATCTGTTCAATCTCTATATTCAGGGCAAACCGTTTCATCCAACGGTTGAGACGCTTAATCTTCATCGGAAAGAGGATGAGGCGTGGGTAGATGCCCATTTTCATGCTGCACCGCTTGCAGACTCTTTGGTCATTGAGACTATTTCCGTATTCTCCCATGAACAGGGTGCACTTCAAAGTTGGAGTTCGGGCGATGCATGTTCGCCGACTTTTTATGAAACTCAGGCCTATGAGTTGGTTATCGAGAAGAAGGCGGATATCCCCTTAACATTTCATCATGATAACATTCTTGTGAGACAAGCTATTAAACCACTTGGAAAAATGATTTTGTCGGGAATTCTTAATTTTCAAAATGAAGTTGGCCTCTCTGAACTTGAGCTTCGATTGAATGGAGAGGCTATTTTTCGTCTGCAATTGGAGATTTTTCCGGCCAAAATAGATTATAAGAATGACTATCAAATGATTCTTAATGATGTTAATGAGCAAATTTATAATCTATCTTTTGATTTTCTGCGTAAAACGTACAATCTGACGGGATTGAAAGAAACGAATCATCAGAGTTTGACGGAGTATTTTACGATTTTGCAGCATGTGTTTGCGCAGCTTGTGCAGGCTATAGAGAGAATTAAGCTATCGCCTCATGCTAAGCTCCAGAGCGAGAATCGTCTGGTAGATGCAGCGCGTGTAAAAAGAGCAGGAAAAGAGAACATTGCTTTCCTAGCCAAACGACCACAGCTCCTAGCCAAGGACTCGGTGAACGGCATTATTGAGGTTGATGGCCAGCGTTTTACTCCGACACATTTGTTAGAGAGCAGACGTCATGTTGATTATGATACTGCCGAGAATCGTTTTGTGAAATGGGTGCTCGTACGAATTGGGCAGAAGTTGAAGGATGTTAAAGTACGTCTAGCTGAAAAAGGTCGTGCCCAAGACCCTGAGCTTACGAAGAAACTCAACTTGATGATGAGTCAGGTGCAACGGCTGTTGCAGCATGATTTTCTGCGAGTTGGTGAGATGAAGCAGCTTTCGATTTCTCTGGTCTTGCAGATGGCATCGGGCTACCGAGAAGTATATCGATATTATTTAATGTTGTTAAAAGGTTTGTCGATCCAGAATGATCTGTTCCGTCTATCTATGAAAGATTTGGCCCAACTCTATGAATACTGGTGCTTTTTGAAGATACATCATCTTTTAAGCAAGAAGTATGAACTGCTTAAACAGGATATCATCCGCATTAATCGGAGTGGACTGTTCGTTACGTTGGATAAATCGCAGCAGGCGAAGATGGTATATAAAAACCCAATGAACGGGGAGATATTTACCCTCTTTTATAACGCATTGCCTAAAGGGGACCGGAGTCAGACGCTGGCGCAGCGGCCGGATAATGTGCTTACGTTGAAGAAGAATGACGCCGCGGCGGAGTATAAGTATATTTTCGATGCTAAGTATCGCATTAACCCTGCTTATGAGGGGACTCCTTATTTCGAGCGATATCGGATGCCGGGCCCCGAAGAGGATGATATCAATACGATGCATCGTTATCGAGATGCGATTGTGTATTCGGAGGGGCAGGGTAAAGAGTATGAACGCAGCATGTTTGGGGCGTATGTGTTGTTTCCCTATCATGATGAAGAGCGTTTCCAGCAGCATAAGTTTTATAAGAGTGTGGAGCTCATTAATATTGGGGCTTTTCCTTTTTTGCCGAATTCGACGAGCTTGATGGAGAAGTTTTTGGACGAGATTATTATGGATAGTCCGGAGAAAGCCTACGAGCGGACGACGCGACCGAGAGGTACCAAAGAGTACTACGGGAATAAGTTGTCCGGAAAAAATGTGTTGGTGGGGGCTTTGAGCAAAAAGCCTCAATTGGAGGCTGCGCTTGAGCATGGTTTTTACCATACACCACTTCGTAATATAACCGACCATAAGGTGCTGACCAGATTGGAATTCGTCGCTTTGTATCAGTCAATTCGTTTGTTTGGGACAGAGGAAGCGGGCATTTCCTGGTACGGCAAAGTGAAGGATTGGAAGGTTGTTCCACGCTCTGCAATAACGGCTATCCCCTCCAGTAGAGGTGCTACGGATGAGCTTTATGTTGTTTTTGAGGTAGAAGAGTGGGTAAAAAGAGAGGCAGCTATTGTTCCCGCGGGGCATGGGATATATCGGATTTTATATACGACGGATTATATGTTTAATAGGGCTAAGGAAGTTTCTGAGCTTCGTTTGGAAACTGACGAGGAGTTGCAGGATTGGCGTGAGAAGCGGCGTGCGGGTAAGGTTAAGGTTACGCTGGATCGGGAGCATTTGGATTTGGGAAGTAATGTTTTGGGGATTGGGTTGGAGTAGAATGGAGGGCTATGAAATGGATGCTATTATAAAGAAAATTATTGAGTTTAGAGATGAACGGGATTGGAAACAGTTCCATAACCCGAAGGATCTCGCTATCTCTTTAACATTAGAAGCAAGCGAATTGCTAGAGAATTTTCAGTGGAAAGATAGCTCTGAGGCACTCAAACAGAACATGGAGCAGATTAAAGATGAATTAGCTGATGTGTTGATTTATTCGCTCATGATTGCCCATGATTTAGAGATTGATATTGAATCGGCGATTTTAAATAAAATAGATAAGAATGCGAAGAAATACCCCGTAGATAAATCTAAGGGTACAGCGAAGAAGTATTCTGAGGAATGAGAATAGAGGGTAGTCATCTATGATTATTTATGAAGCAACCAAAGAAGAGTTCATGGATCATGTAACTGAAGATAGTATTGCGGTTAAGATTTTTGAGTCAATGGTGGAAAAAATGGGCCGCACCTCTGCAAGTGAAATCAATTCGTGGAACAACTCGATGAATTACATGTATAAGGTGCTTAATACTTGCCAAATCCCAAATGATATTACGATTGCTATTGAATATAAGGTGCCAGCTAATGGCAGAAGAATAGATTTTATTTTGACTGGATTAGATGAAAATAATCAGAACTCTGTTGTTATCATTGAATTAAAGCAATGGCAGCATATAAGTGTAGTTGAACATAAGGATGGTGTGGTAGAAACTTATGTTGGACGCGGATTGAGGGAAATGACTCATCCATCCTATCAGGCTTTGACCTATGCAAACTTAATTACAGAATATAATGAGACGGTTAGAAATGAACAAATATCCTTATATCCCTGTGCCTATTTGCATAACTACATTCAAACTAACAATGACCCCTTGACTGATGCGCTCTATGAGAAATATGTAACTGAAGCACCTGTTTTTACTAAAGGAGATGCTTTAAAGCTAAGAGGGTTTATCTCAACGTATATTAAGAAAACAGATCATAAAAAACTCTTATATCTCATTGAGCATGGCAAAATAAAGCCCTCAAAATCTCTACAAGATGCGTTGCTAGGAATGTTAGATGGTAACGACGAATTTATGATGATTGATGAGCAGAAAGTTGTGTTTGAGACAGCTATTCATATGGCTATGAAAGCTCACACCTCCGATAAAAAACAAGTGCTTATTGTTGAGGGAGGGCCTGGAACAGGGAAATCAGTACTAGGAATAAATCTTCTAGTTAATCTAACCTCTAAGGATCTTCTGTGCCAGTATGTGACCAAGAACAGCGCCCCAAGAGAAGTATATACAAAAAAACTTCAGAAGAATCATAAAAAGGCATTCATCACCAATATGTTTAAGGGATCAGGCGTCTTCTATGAGTCGATAAATAATGAGTTAGATGTATTAATTGTAGATGAAGCTCATCGATTGAACGAGAAGTCGGGTTTATTCAAAAATAAGGGCGAGAATCAAATGAAGGAAATTATTCATGCTGCCAAGTTCTCTGTTTTTTTCATTGATGAGTATCAAAAAATTGCAATGCATGATGTTGGAAACAAAGAGCAGATTAAGAACTATGCCTTGCAGTATGGGGCTGAGATTGTTGAAATGGAACTAGAATCACAATTTCGATGCAACGGTTCAGATAGTTATTTAGCATGGTTGGATGATGTATTGGGAATACGAGAAACTGCTAATTTCGAGGGATTTGACATTGAATATGATTTTCAAATATTTGACGATCCTAATGAGCTTAGGAACCAAATTTTTGAGAAAAACCAACTTGATAATAAAGCTAGAATTGTTGCAGGATACTGTTGGGATTGGAAGTCTGACGGGAAGGGCAATAGCAACATCCATGATATTTCAATTGATGAGCATGATTTCCACATGAGCTGGAACTTAAACAATACAACTACATGGGCGATTGATCCGGAATCCGTTGAACAAGCAGGCTGCATTCATACTTCGCAGGGTCTGGAATTTAACTATGTTGGTGTCATTATAGGTGAAGATTTGCGTTATAGAAATGGTGAACTTATTACAGATCCGTTTAAACGTGCTAAAACCGATAAGTCACTCTCTGGTTTTAAAAAGATGCATAAGGAAGATAGGCATAAAGCATTAAAGATTGCTGATCAAATTATTAAGAATACATACCGTACATTAATGACTAGAGGACAAAAGGGTTGTTATGTTTATTGTGTAGATCCTGATTTGAAAGAATATCTTACTCGGAGAATACAGAAGAAGCATGAGTTTGTTTATATGCCTTACTCGGATAGTGCGTTACTTGCTGCGGAGCAAGCGGCAGCTTATGAAGTAAATAGTTATGAGTAGAATTAATAAATAAAAAAACACCTGTGGGTGTTTTTTTTATTTGAAACTATGTTATGGGGCTCATTACAGATATCGTTCATAATCCAGTACTTTCCTAGGAAGGGGTCTGGAGGGTTGCCTAGTTAAGGGGTTTTCTTAGTTCAATACTCCGGAGTATTTAGAATTAAAGGAAAAATCAGGAATATTGTCGAATATTGTATTGTTTTTATTGAAGTTTTGAATGTCGTTACAATAATACTCTTTAAAGGTGGTTCTGAAATGGCAAGAACGTATTACGCAGAAGGAAGACAAGTAGCCTACTTGGTTCGTGGATTTTGTGTTCTATCTGGTATTTCAATTTTCTATTTCACTAGTTTAAAAGAAATCTGGTGGATGTTTTTTGTGATTATCTTTTCTTCTGTTCTGGTCGGTGAAATATTTGGTGCCCGATGGACGAAGAAAAGAAGGGCTGATAAGAAGGCTAGAAAACAACAAAGAACTACGTCTCCTGTGAAGAGCTCTCCTAGCAATAGTAAAAAAGTATTATCTGATAGTGAGCTACTTAAAGTTAATATTCATTCACTTTCGGGCACAGATTTCGAGAGATTGATGATGCTTTACTATAAAGATCAGGGTTATCAGGTAGAACGTATCGGTGGATCAGGGGATCATGAGGTTGACTTGATAATAAAAGGCAAAGAAGGCTACAAAATTGCCGTGCAATGCAAAAGGTGGAAGAGAGATGTCGGGAACGATATTGTTCTAAGACTAAAGGCAGGGAAACAAGTTCACGGTTGCTATGATGCTTGGATTGTTACGACTAGTAATTATACAAGAGTTGCCAAAGAAGCAGCTGAAAAGCTTAATATCAAATTGATTAACGGTCTAATGTTAGATGACAAATTAAAACGATGGAAAGCCCAGAAGGGTATATCTTAAACTTGAATGAAAAGAGCTGACAATATGAAACGTAAGAAACTCACAATTTCAACTTTTTTAGTTAGTGCCCTGGGACTCATTGTAATGCTTAAAGCATTTGTTTATATAATTGAACATTTTGTTTTTGAAACAACTGGTGAAGATGTTCTGAAGGTAGATGAATCAGATTTAAATACTGCGTTTGTCGTAGTTGTCGTATTGCTGTTGATTCGGATTAGTTATGTTGTTGTAAAACATAGAATTGTAAGAGCTAGACAAACGCAACACATCAATACAGTTGTTGAAGCGAAAGTGGAATCATTTGTGTGTGCTGAGTGTGGAAAGAAAGTCAGTGAGAAGGTAAGGGAGTACTGCTTGGAACGTCCAAATAAATTTGCGGGACAAGTATACTGCTACGATCATCAGAAAACAGTTAACCTATAAAACCAAAAGAGCGACCTCGAAAACCAATTCGAAGTCGCTCTTTTGATTTCATTTTTTCGTAAGCAGAATATCCTTAGATATTTTATGTATCAACTTAATTTCATCAACGCTTCTATCTTCAAGGAATTGTTTGTGTACCTCTAATACTGCCGTTTTATCAAAATCATTGGATGTAACATCAATTTCATTGAAATTGAAGAAAGCTCCAAGATCCGTATCGAGAGCGGCAATAATTTTATCCAGTGAGTCAAGTGAGATGTTCCGAGCGCCTCTTTCGACATCCCCAATATATGAATTCTTCAATTGAGCCAGTTCTCCGAGCTTTTCTTGTGAAAATCCTCTTTGTTTGCGAACCATTCTGATCCGTTCGCCAACTAATTTACGTAAGTTACCCATAATAACCACCTCAGTAATAGAGTAGGTTTTAAATAATGTAGCAAACAGACCTTTAATAGTGTATATTATTAATAATTACACTTATAAGTTTAAATATTAGCGACGAAGTACCAATTTACTGGATTTACAAAGGATGATACAGAAAGGAGATCATTTCCACATTTTTGTAGGAGCCTGCGCGATAGCTATTGTGAGCTACTAAACTCAGCATTAACAGAAAAGAAGTTGGATAAACATTGCCTATCATCGGAGGTGAGCCACATGAACGATATCCTTGCCAAATACAATGAAGCCATTAAAGAGGAACAAGTACTCATTCATAGAATCAGTGTTTGCAAAGAGCTAATAGACATTATCCTAACCTACATCTCCGAGAAGGCAGATTCTATTCACCTGCTTACAGCAGAGGACATTATTACTTCGGTTCATACGATAGGTCAGGATCTTGATACGGAATTGCTTCATTTGAGGCTGGAGAAGGGGATTTTGGATAATAAACTCAAAGGACTAATGGATTAACACGGTACTCACAACCTCTCAAGATGGGAGGTTTTTTTGTTTTTCTGCCGAACACAACCGCCCCAATGAAACTTTCAAAATCACCTTTAGTATGCTAACGTAGAAAAAGGTCATGTCTATGCAGGGAATATATGTATTCGCATCGGGTAGATGAGATCCCAAATTAAATAATCTTTTGAGGTGACATCATGAGAAATATGCTCGCTATTTTGTTGTTAGGTTCGCTTCTTGCTATTAGTGGAACATTGGGCTACAAACTGTATGAGAAAGTCACGGACAAGCCTGTCTACGTAAAGTCTGAACTATCTTCCTCCACACCTCCTGGTCAGAACGCTTCAACTGTCCTTGCCAATGAACCGGTGCCAGGTAACGCCTCCAAGGCAGGAGAGAATGGGGCAACAACTGCCAGCATACCAGCGGCGGCATCGTCAGTGCCTGCCAAAGCGGATAAGCCTAGCGCAGCTGTGAAAGAAACGACGATCAAAATGTCTGATATAACATACAAATACATAGGTGAGGTAGTTAATGGCGTGGCGCATGGACAAGGGGCAGCTTATTACCCGAACGGACAAAAGCGTTATGAAGGTGAATTCGTGAATGGGAAAGTCAATCTGGTCGGCAAAACGTTTTTCGAAGACGGGAAACTGCGCTCAGAAGGAAAAAGGGTCAATGGAGTCATTCAGGACATAGGTTACAACGAGGATGGCAGCTTGTATTCGGAAATGACACGTCCGGAGAATAATAAATTGGGGGATGCCAAAATTTATGCTCCCGAAGGTTATCTGCAATACGCTGGGCAGGTTACGCCAGATTCGGTCATTCCTGAAGGAATGGGAGTTGAATACCATGCAAATGGAAAAACAAGGTATAAGGGAACGTTCAAGAACGGTACATACAACGGAACGGGTACTTTTATTTCTGATGATGAGCGGGATAAGTATATAGGCCAGTTCACCTCTGGCGTCATGTCAGGGAAAGGCAAGTTCTATGAATACGGAACGCTTTATTATGATGGAGAGCATCAGGATGGTATTTACGAGGGGAAAGGCAAATTTTATATGAATGGCGCGATTGCCTACGACGGGGATTTCGTGAATGGAAATGCCAACGGAACCGGCAAGATGTACGATAATGGCAAGCTTGTATATGATGGAGAAGTTGTAGAAAATATACCAACGGGCAACGGAACAAGCTACTTGGGAGGTACCGACCTGAAGATCAGCATCACGATACGGAATCCTGGCGTACAGCGGTCCTCCGGCGTATCTTCCTTTAACATGCCTCAGGGAGTCCGTATTCCGACAAAGGGTGATATATTGAAGTAACTTTTTTAGGCGGATTGACAGGACCGAATGGAAGTTATAAAAAAACAAAAAGGAGATTTGCATGTATGGATGCAGTCTCCTTTTTACTACTTATCAAACTTTCTCACTAAAGAATCTAAATTTGGTTCCAAGGAAATAAAGAATTGGTGTTAATAAGTAAAGGTTGAATACACTTGGAATCTTAGCAACCCCAAAATATAAGCACAATGGCAATGTAATAATTGCGGCAATAATGGCTAACAGTTTCTTATTCATAAGAGAGAACAAAAGGCTCACAATCGAAGGCAAGATGAGCAAGCAAGTAAGTGAAATAACATGTCCTAAATTTATGTCTTCTTGTTTGTAGGGATTGAAAAACAAAAAAATAATCGTCAGTATGATTGCATTTACTGTAGCAATGAGATTTAAATAATTGCTAATCGTATTCTTCATTGTGTGTTCTCCTTTGAGACAAAGATGAGAATAAATCAATGACTAAATAATAACATTTATACAATGAGATATAAAATTGCGGGGGGAAATGTCGATTTTTACTGAAACTTTATAGAGAATTATGTAAAACTTTATCCTTTTTTAGTGGAAATTTCGCAAGATAGAGTTGACAATAATTATTTCATCGTTTTTTTATGTATAAGGAGGACTAGAAATGGAATGGTATTTGAAGGTTTTAAAAATTACGTAGGGTTTTCAGGCAGAGCGCGACGCAAGGAATACTGGATGTTTCTGCTGTTTAATGCGATCGCTTCTATCATTTTAGGGATACTGGATGCAGTCCTAGGACTGAAACCAATACGGCCCGAATCCTAAGTTATTCGGATAACGGACTATATTGCTTGGACCGTCAGAAAATATTTAACTTATACAAAAAGAGCGACCTCGAGAAATTCGATGTTGCTCTTTTTGTATCAATTAGCGCAAGAACTAGTCGGCTACATTGGACTCCATTATTATGGACAATCCTGAAAAAGCATAAGAGTGGACGACGCGGCCGTGAGGCTGCTAAAGAGTATTGCGGGAGCAAGATGTTAGGTAAGGTGAATGTCACGCTGGAGCGGGAGTATTTTAATATGGGGAGTAGGGTATTGGGAATTGGGTTGGAGTAGAGAGCTTAAAGAAAACGCTCAAGACATTGTTGCGTTATCATAATTATGATAAAATAAGGATATGAAGGAGGGGGAGTTATGCCGCAAATAAGACCTGTATCCGATCTGCGAAATAATTTTGCTGAAATATCCAAAATTGTTCACGAAAGCCGTGAACCAGTTTTTCTTACTAAAAATGGATATGGTGATATGGTTGTCATGAGTATTGAACAATATGAGAGTATACAGCTCGAGAATGAGATTTATGTAAAATTGAAAGAAGCGGAACTCGAAGCGAAGAATTCAGATGTACGTTATAGCCACTTTGAGATTTTCGATAAAATAAAGAAGCAACTAAAGGATAGTAAAGGAATATAGATCTGACAACAAGAACCGGTGGCTTGATGGAGCTGCTGGTTCTTGTTGTTTGCTGACTGAACAGTAATCACACTTAGAGGAGCCGCGCTGATGGAGAAGAAATATAGGTTAAGCTATCTTAAACTGGCACAATCAGATTTACTTGAAATAGTCGATTATATCAGCAACGAGCTTGCTGCACCTGAAGCTGCACTCACTCTTATTGATAAACTAGATAAAAGCATAATAAATTTAGAGCAATTCCCTTATTCTGGTCATCTCTATAAGAACAATCGTAAATTTGAGACGGCACATCGTGTGCTCGTTGTGGAAAATTATCTAGTTTTTTATGTTGTGTACGATGATGTTGTGGAAATCCGGCGAATCCTTTATGGAAAACGCAATTATGAGCCGCTGATTTAATTAGGTGAGCTAGGTATTGTAGGATTTATCCGATTTTGTAGGCGTTGGATTAAATGCACGGGCCTGCAAGCTTGCTTGCGGGCGAAGAAATGACAGTAGTGGAAGAATATGATCACTCAATAAGCGCATGGTTTGAAGGTCGACTTCAGGAAAATGAATATTGAATTTGAGTAGGCCCTGTCTGTAAGACAGGGTTGTTTATTTTGAATAAAAGGCTAACAATAGGAAGCAGACATTAGACGCAGAAACTTTAATTCATTATGAGTAGAATATTTCATGATCTCATGGATAAAATGAACAGGGGCCCGATTTCCCATGCTTGTCTGGCCCCATTCCATCTAGACGTGACGAAGTGGATTTTAATGCCATACAGTGACTATTACGCCAGTAAAGGAACTCTTTCAGAAAAAGCAGGGCAATTTTTGAGAAAAATAATAGAATTATAGCGATTTTTACTTTCTTCCACTTTGCATAAAAGCTAGAATCTGATAGTATATAAGAAAATACCGATAGATTTAGTGAGAATTAAAAGGAGGCACCTTTCGATGGAAAAAATGATGCTTGATTCTATAGATGAAATGACGCATCTGGATCAACTCGAGGCTGAAGCGATTTATATTATCAGAGAAGTAGCGGCGGAATGTGAGAATCCCGTGATGCTGTATTCGATCGGGAAGGATAGTTCCGTGATGCTGCATTTGGCGCTGAAGGCTTTCTATCCGGAGAAGCCGCCGTTTCCTTTCATGCATATTGATACAACGTGGAAGTTCAAAGAAATGATTGAATTCCGCGACCGCAAAGCCAAAGAGTTCGGAATCAAAATGATTGTTCACTCCAATCAAGAAGGGATTGAACAAGGCATTAACCCATTTGATCATGGTTCCGCGTATACGGATATTATGAAAACCCAAGCCTTAAAAGAGGGGTTGGACAAATACGGATTTACGGCTGCGTTCGGCGGCGGAAGACGTGACGAGGAGAAGTCGCGCGCGAAGGAGCGGATTTTCTCGTTCCGGAACAAGAATCATGCCTGGGATCCGAAAAACCAACGGCCGGAAATGTGGAAGCTTTTCAACACAAGAATTAATAAAGGTGAGAGCACCCGCGTTTTCCCAATCTCCAACTGGACAGAGAAAGATATCTGGCAATACATTCGCCGAGAAAATATTGATATTGTGCCGCTCTATTTTGCCCAAGAAAGACCTGTCATCGAACGCGACGGACATCTCATCTTGGTAGATGATGATCGCATGAAGCTCGAACCTCATGAACAAATTGAAATGAAGAAGATGCGGTTTCGCACATTAGGCTGCTATCCACTTACTGGTGGAGCCGAGTCGGAAGCGGACACGATAGATGCCATTATTGAAGAAACGCTTGGTGCGGTTTCATCCGAACGGACCACTCGGGTAATTGACCAAGAAGCGGCGGGAAGTATGGAAAGACGTAAACGGGAGGGTTATTTCTAAGATGAAAAGTCTGCTTAAATTTATTACTTGCGGAAGTGTAGACGACGGAAAATCCACCTTAATCGGACATATGCTTTATGAGGCCAAGCTATTATTCGCCGACCAGGAGAAAGCATTAGAACTGGACAGCAGACTTGGGAGCCGCGGCGGCAAAATTGACTATTCCTTACTGCTTGACGGGCTGCTAGCCGAGCGTGAGCAAGGTATTACGATTGATGTGGCTTATCGGTATTTTACGACGGATCACCGTTCTTTCATTGTAGCGGATACACCGGGGCATGAAGAATATACACGTAACATGGCTGTGGGCGCATCTTTTGCGGATCTGGCGATTATCCTTGTGGACGCAACGAAAGGCGTTATTACACAAACCAAGCGGCACACTCGGATTTGCGCGCTTATGGGGATTAAACATCTAGTTCTGGCTGTGAATAAAATGGATTTGGTCGGTTTTGACCCGAAGAAGTTTGATGCGATTGGGGAAGAATTCGCGAAGTTGACGGATGAGTTCCGCTTTGAAAGTATTCAGGTCATCCCGGTTTCGGCAACGGAAGGGGATAACATCACGAAGAAATCGCCGAATTCTCCTTGGTACGAGGGCAAGGCTTTGCTGCCGTATTTGGAAGATGTGGATGTGCACCAGAACGACAATGCCAAAGAATTTATGATGCCTGTTCAGCGGGTATGCCGGCCGGACCATACGTTCCGCGGCTTTCAAGGCCAGATCGAAGCTGGGCGTATCGCGGTTGGCGATGAGCTGACGACGCTGCCTAGTCGAGAGAAGGCGAAAGTGAAACGCATCCTGGTGACCGACCAAGATCGGGAGTATGCTTATGCCGGACAACCGGTTACGATCCAATTGGATCGGGAAGTCGACGTTTCACGCGGCTGTGTATTCACGAAGGATAGTAAAATCCAAGAGGCGGATAGCTTTAGCGCAACGATTCTTTGGATGGATGATTCCGTGCTGACGCCGGGCAAAAACTATTTGGTCAAAGTGGGCACGAAAGTGCTGCCGGGTACGGTAACAGCCATTAAGCATAAAATCGATATTAATACCGGCAATACGGTTCCAACCCATCAGTTAGTTAAAAATGAGTTGGCGAAATGTGAATTTTCGCTTTCGGATGATATCGTGTTCGATTCGTTTGAACAAAATAAAAGCATCGGCGGCTTTATTCTGATCGATCGCGTTACGAATATGACTTCCGCTTGCGGCGTTATCGATGCGGCACTGCAAAGCTCCGACAAAGGGACGCAGTCGCTTGCAGAAGTCACGCGAGATGTTCGTGCTGAGCAGAAAGGTCAAAATCCGCTAACCATCTGGTTTGGCGGCTCAGCTTCGGCGACTGCAACGCTTGCGAAGGAAGTCGAGAAACGCTTGGTTGCGAGAGGCTACCATACGATGCTGCTCGAGAACGGCGCAGGAGAATCGCCTCAACGCTTGGCGGAAGTGGCGAAATTGATGAACGACGCTGGGCTTGTTGCGTTGGTAGCGGCGGATGCCGCGTACGCAGGAGCACGGGAGCTTATTGGTGAAGCGTTTATCGAAATCGGAGCGGATGCAAGAAAGTCCTCCGTTGAAGAAGATGCGAATGATATTGTAAAACGAGTTGTGAAGTATTTAATTAACAACAAAGATATGGATTATTCGATATAATGTGAGAAAGCCTAGGACGAAGGTTCTGGGCTTTTCTTTGTTGTATGAACGGTGTGCGCTTAGATAGGCATCAGTTCGCTCCACTGTTCATCATGGAAACAATCGACTTGTCCGGGGGGCTATGACAGCACTAGATGTGATAACTCTTGAAAGTCCGGAAACTATGCTCATTGAACAGCTTAAGAGATGTCCGACAAATCAACTTCCAATAGTTACGGTGGGTGCTTCGGCACTTTTCCCTAGGATTCGCCTGCTTTAAGGTTGTTTTTCATCCTTATGGAGTGGCAGACGGACGTTTCGCGCTCGTTAACGCTGAAATTCAGCGTTACGGTGGGTGTTTCGGCACTTTTCCCAGGGTTCGGCTGCTTTTAAGGTTGTTTTTCATCCTTACGGAGTGGCGGATGGACGTTTCGCGCTCGTTAACGCTGAAATTCAGCGTTACGGTGGGTGTTTCGGCACTATTCCCAGGCGGACGATGTATACGGAGAATACAATATCTATCGTTAAAGAGAAAATAAAGCCTTGTTCAGAGAGACGCTTATTTCACGACTCGATGATATTGAAAAAGATACAAAACGAAAGCGAGTGGATGTGTCATTAATAATTATGCTGAAGAGTTAGTATATTGGTATTTGCGATTAAATGGTTTCTTTGTTATGAGCAATTTCGTTCTTCATAATCGCGGGTTAGATGATTCACATAATGCAGATATAGATCTGATTGCGATTCGGAATAAATATACCTTTGAAGAAGTTGGTGGAAAAAAAGCTGATCCCGATCAACGGTTATTCAATCATTTTAATTCTGATAAACACGTCGGGCTACTAGTAGAAGTCAAATCGGGGCGATTTGATTCGATTAAATTAGGAAACGTAGATAGACTAAGATACGGTGTACAAAGGTTTGGCTTTTTTAGTCAAAGTAAAACGGAGAAAATAGTTGAAAAACTACGTACTAGCCAAACAGCCGAGGGTGATTTTCACCAAGTTGGAAAGGTTCTTGTTACAGATTCTGCCACAATAGAAAATGGATATGTTTGTTTGGAATTAACCCATGTAGAAAAATTCATAGAGAGCCACCTGAGAAAATATGCAAGGGACAAATATGGGGCAAGGCATTTGTTTCCTTCTACTATTATTCAATATTTAGCATGGAAAAATAGAGGGAATTAAGTTTCACCACTAAGAGTATGACATAATGTTCGAAACGTATAAATAGATGATTAACCATACCGATTCTCGGCGTTTTGCATAATTAATGCATAAACGCCTTTTTCGTATGCATCCCAAAATGCCGACAGTGTAACAAAAATGGTATAATTATCCGATATAACTAGTGCTAATTATTTCATGAAAACGGGGATTGCAGCTATGACTACGATAGGAATCGATTTGGGAACGACGAATAGCCTTGTTGCTTATTGGACGGATAATGGTCCTGCTATTATACCGAATGTACTTGGGGAACATTTGACACCATCTGTGATTAGTGTGGATGAGAATGGTGAGATTCTGGTCGGGCAGATTGCCAAAGAACGGCTCATTACGCATCCGCAGGTAACCGTATCTACGTTTAAACGACACATGGGCACAGAGAAAATGTTTCAATTAGGCAAATATTCATTCTCGCCGGAAGAATTGTCCTCTTTTGTAATTAGGGCTTTGAAAGGGGACGCGGAGGATTTCCTGGGCGAGCAGGTGACGGAAGCGGTCATTAGCGTTCCGGCCTATTTCAATGATACCCAGCGCAAAGCGACGAAGCGGGCTGCCGAACTCGCGGGGCTGAAGGTGGAGCGGCTTCTGAGCGAGCCGACGGCTGCGGCCATTTCCTACGGCCTGCACCAAAAAGAAGCGGAAACGAAGTTTCTCGTTTTCGACTTGGGTGGCGGGACTTTTGACGTGTCGATTCTGGAGTTGTTTGAAGGCGTTATGGAAGTGAAGTCGATTGCGGGCGACAATTACTTAGGCGGTGAAGATTTTACCCAGATATTAGCTTCCCATTTTGTCGACTCTCAAGGTATTGATGTTCAGCAGCTGGACACGAAGGCCCGTTCTGCCATTCACAAGCAGGCCGAATTGTGCAAACGCGCGCTGGGACAAAACAATGTGGGCAAAATGAGCTTCGCCATGGGCGGCCAAACCTATGAAATCAGCCTCGACCGCGCCGACTTTGAGAAGCTCGTCACCCCGCTATTGCTTCGTTTGCGGCAGCCGATCGAGCGTGCGCTCAGGGATGCGGACCTCTCGCCGGAAGATCTCGATACGATTATTCTGATTGGCGGCGCCACACGCATGCCGGTCATCAAATCCGTTGTCGGTAAAATGTTCGGTCGCCTGCCTTATTTGCACATTAATCCTGATGAAGCCGTCGCTTTGGGTGCTGCGATTCAGGTTGCCTTGAAAGAGAGGAATGAAGCGCTTCAAGAGATTATTTTAACGGATGTATGTCCGTATACCCTGGGTACCTCGGTGGCAGAAATGTTGGGGAACGGGAAGCATGAGTCCGGTTATTTTCTTCCTATCATAGAGCGTAATACGCCTATTCCGGTCAGCAAAGTCGAGCGTGTATGTACAATTGCCGACTATCAGACAAGCATTCGTCTCGAAATCTATCAAGGCGAGAGCCGTCGTGTTGAAAACAACATGAAACTGGGAGAAATGAATATCGCCATCCCGTCTGACCGTGCCGGCGAGCAGTCTATCGACATTCGCTATACGTATGACATTAATGGAATTTTGGAAGTTGAGGTCGTAACGGTCAAAACTGGCATTAAAAATAAAATGATCATTGAAAAAAGTCCCGGTGCCCTTTCCCCGCAAGAGATCGAGGAGCGGCTGCTTATGCTCCAAGACATTAAGATTCATCCGAGAGAGCGAACGGAAAACAGGCTGCTGCTTGCAAAAGGTGAGCGTCTATATGAAGAATCGCTTAGTGAGAAACGCGCTGAAATCGCGTTGTGGTTAAACCGCTTCGAAAGCGTCCTAGCCACGCAAAAAGAGATGGAGATCAAAAAAGCCGCCGCAGAATTGAAAGCAAAGCTGTCGCAAATGGAGAGGTGGCATGATTAGCCGTGACATGGTGGAGCCTACTGGGCATTGGTCCAACGGATGATGAGTCCGTAATCAAAAAGGCATATGCGCAAAAGCTGAAAATCTTTCATCCGGAGGAGGACCCGGAAGGGTACCAGAAGTTGAGAGAGGCCTATGACCGAGCCATCAAATACGCGAAGGCCCAGCGGAAGAAACCAATGGATGTTCCTGCCGGGCTTGATACTCCGATTCCTGAGCCCGTGCTTGAGTCGGATGACCGCGAGCATGAGCAGGAAGCCGACCGCGAGCCGCTGCTAGATGAGCGAATTCCGCCGCCGCCAAAAGTACGTTTGCAAGATACTAGTATCAATCCTGCGCCCAGCATGGCGATGCGGATTAATGATTTTATGGGCCAGTTCGAAGCTTTGTATCAGCACTTTTTCTCACGAATAGATAGCGAGAAGTGGACGTTATTGTTAAGCTCGGATGTCTTATGGCAGGTGGGGTACAAACAGCAGTTAAATGACAGGGTCATGCAGTTCCTGCAAACTCACCACCATTTTCCCAAGGACGTCTGGCAGCTGCTGGAAAGCAATTTCCGGTGGCGGGAAGAGAAGGAGTATCTCCTTAGGCGCTTCCCTGAGCGGTTAATCACTTACATCTTTAAACAGTTGGATCAGCCATGGGAGCTTCGGTATAGTCATTTTAAAGCGTATGAAGGCGTGGACTACGATAGATTTGTAGATTATCGGGAGCAAGCGCTTGATGCTTTGATCGTGAATGATCTGAAGCTTGCCGGGAGGTGCATGGCGGAGGCGCATGCGATTTATCCGGACGACCCGGATCTGCTTCGTATGCAGTGCGAGTATTACTTGCGTATGGGCGACGCCGAGCGGGCGCTTATTGCGTGCAACCAAGCGATCCGAGTCAGCCCCGATGAGTTGGATGGATACTATTACCGCGCGCAAATCCAATATGGTGCCGAGCACTATCACGACGCTATCGGGGACTGCGAACAGATTCTCTCCCGCAAGCCGGAGAGTTTGCACGCTCTTTGCCTGCAGGCGAGGTGCTACATGATGCTGGGCGAGATGGAGCACGCCAAAACACTTTATATACAAGTGCTTAATCAAGATCCCTATGATTTCGAAGCAACTACCGGACTGGCACAAGTCAATGCGCAATTGGCAGAGTCGCTGATGGCTAGATCCGAAAAGCCTGACAAACAGGTTTTAGCCCCCCTATTCAATGAGCTTGGAAAACCCGCTTGGATAGGCGCGACGGCTATGTTCCTGCATATTCTGCTGAGAAGAACATGGATCTACGGTTTGTTGCTTGTCATTGGTCTGCTTTTCCTAAATGGGACATTGAGTAAGGATAGCGCTCCAATTGCGGAACCAGCAGGACCGAAAGTCATATCCACGACGCAAAGCGCCGTAGAGGTTCAAACACAGGAAGATTTAAAACGATCTGGGCAACAGAAACAGACCATTATCGTGGGGCTTACGATGGTTAAATGTCCAGATATGTACTCCGATTATATACGGGATGAAAGCAGTGGAACTACCAAAGCCATTTACCCGGGTTTTAACGAAGTTGAGGGGATAAGTCCGGATTATGGTTATGTATGCTTGGGTTATCTGAACGATAAGACTGTTATTTTTACAGGAAACATTCATCATTGGTCTGCAGCTTTGTACAAGCCCCCGGTGTTTAAATTAAAGGGCAGGGCTACCGAGATTGCGTCACCAGACATGTTGAAGGCGGTGGAGAGCAGGATCAGCAACGATTCGAGATTCGATTCCTATCTCGATAACCTGAATGTCGATACGTATATCGAGGCTAGAGATGAAGATGAGCTGGTTATGACAAATATACCTCCCCCTCTTCCGGAAGAATGGCGGGCACCAAAAGCATTATACGTGTATGCAGGACTTATCTGTTGTATCTTAGCTCTCTTGATTCGGGAAATCAGGAGAACATACAGAGCAGTTCAATTCTAAATGACGGAGCTACATCCATGACGATATGGCAAAACCGCAAGGCAAAGGACAGGCAACTGTATATGCGGGCACTGACGGCGGTCTGCCTGAAAGGCCGTTTGGCGTATTATTTTACAATGTACAAGTATGGATTCTTGAGGGACTCTATTCTGGCTAAAAAGCGGTTGACCAACCGATTGAGCGAAGAGTGGCAGATTCATAACGCGCAAGGTTTGAAATCCAAGCTGGGATGGCTGCTTCAAGAAGGAAACAGGCAGTCGTATCTTGACATCCGTCACCGCTTGTCGGCCCTCTCAGAGACAGACCGGATGGACTATGTCCAATCCTTGCCCAAAAAGCAAAAAGAGACGATCAGGATTTCTATTGTCAATTACTACTGCAGGAAGCTGCCCGAAGATGGCATCGCGGCTTATGATTATGCCCAGTATTTGTATTTGTGCCGTGTGGGGATCACGCTTAGGTACTTGACCAAACAAGAAGGCCTTAATCGTATGCAGCATGTAGCGCAGCTTATCCAGCAATCCTATTCCGGATGGGAAGAGTATGTTGCGGCTTATGTGGCCGGAAGCCAGTTCGATGCGGCGGAAACCTCCCCGACTTATGTGCAAACGAATCAGGCTTTAATCAAAAAGTGGTTTGCAGCGAAGAACAGTCCATTTCGCCAACTGGAGTGGCAGATGGATCTTGGTAAGTAGATGACAAATAATGCTCTCCTTCCTGCAACGGAAGGGAGAGTTTTTCTTCTTTCGAGACCCTGTTTAGCATACCGTAATACAGAAAAATGTCGAATTTTACACAATCTTTATCGAGAATTATGTAAAACTTTATCCTTTTTTGCTCAAAATGTTGTAAGATAAAGTCGACAGCAATTATTTCATAGGTTTTTATGACGATTAAGGGGGATTTCAAATGGGATGGTATTTAAAGGTATTAAAAGATTATGTAGGGTTTTCAGGCAGAGCACGACGCAAGGAATACTGGATGTTTCTGCTCTTCAATGCGATCGCTAGTACAATTCTAGTCATCTTGGATACAATAATTGGACTGAACTCCGTTTTACCTTTGCTGTATTCTTTGGCAGTTCTTTTGCCGTCGCTTGCTGTTTCTTTTCGGAGACTGCATGATACGGGGAGGAGCGCTTGGTGGGTTTTAATTAGTTTAATCCCATTTATCGGCTCTATTATTCTTATCGTATTCAACTGCCAAGACAGTGAGTCTAATACGAACAAGTATGGTCCTAATCCGAAGCAATTCGCTTAAGGAAACCTGTAAAAGCAAAAGAGTGACCTCGAATGGTTCGAGGTCGCTTTTTTTTTTGCGAGAGTAAGCTTGGATGAGTTCATAAACAGAAATCAGGGTAATGGGATATTTTCGAGTCATCGATCGTGTTGTATTTAGGAGGCGAATAAATGGAAAACAATTCTTTATTGCGTACGGATAAAGAGTTGGCTGAACTCTATCAACGGCATGTCGATCAAGTTTACAGGCTGTGCTATATCTATTTGAAAAATCCCGTTGATGCAGAAGACGCTGTTCAATCTGTATTTTTAAAACTGATCAAATCTCAAATGGTCTTCAATGACCACGAACATGAAAAAGCGTGGTTGATAGTAACCACCAGAAATCACTGTAAAGACGTTCTTAAAAATTGGTGGACAACCCGTCGTGTGGCTCTAAATGCTTTACCGGAAGTTTCTTCTTGGAATGGTCATGAGCCATCGGGAAAGGTGCTTGCAAGACTGCTTTCACTTCCGGAAAAGTACAAAACAGTTTTATATCTTTACTATTTCGAGGAGTACTCGGTAAAAGAATTATCAGAGATGTTAGGACACAAAGAAAGCACGATCCAAACACAACTATCCAGAGGCCGCAAACGCCTTAAAATTGATTTGGGAGTGAACTATCTTGAGCAACAAAAATATTAATCGGCTGTTCGAAGCCCTTACGCCCACAACCGAACAAAAAGAAAAAATGTTTCAGAACATTCTAGCGCAAAGTCAGAACGAAAATACAAGGCGCAGAGGATTTACACCCGTGAAACGCGCAAGATCTGTAGTATTGGCAGCTGTGCTGATGGTTTGCTTAACGACAACAGCTTTTGCTGCGGCATATACGGGATTAGATAAAACATTTTTAAAATTTCTTAACCCAGTAAATAATGAGCAGGCAGAATATTTATCAAATGGCGCTTATGTGGTTGACAAACAAGTGGCAAACGAGAATGGCTCGCTTACCATTAAGCAAGTTATCGGCGACAGCAATCTGACCTATATCATAATGAACTTTACTGCGCCAGAAGGCACTGTTTTAAATGCAGCGCGATACCGTTTTGAGGATAACATGATTACGACGGATCAGGACTATCAGAGTATAGGATTTAAGGTGCTCGACGATGGAAATCCTATTGACAATAAAATTAGCTTGGTCATGAATATTATGACCAAAAATTCAATAGCGGGCCAAACAGTTCATTTCAAATTCAAAGATTTACAAGCAGCGGATCCGCTTCCAGGGATTTATAAAACGGTCATTCCAGGTTTTTGGGAAACGGCTTTTAAGCTGGATTTCAAGGAGTACTCTAACCTTTATCAGATAGATCAAAACATTGCCATGTTTGGTTATGGGGCAGTATTAGAAACGATCTCCGTCTCGCCAATTTCGATTTCTTTAAAGATTCAAAGTAGATCATTGAATGAAATTAACGAAGCCGCCGGTAGATTAAAGGAAATGGGTCAAAATGAATATTCGGATAATTACCCTATCACGATAAACTATAAAGATGGTACCTCAGAAACAACTAGCATTTTTACTGGATTGCATGTGCTAGATTATCTAAATGACCAAATGCTTACGATCAAAACTTTTGAAAATGTTATAAATGATAAGGAAATCGCATCTATCGTATTTTTTGAGAAAGAAATTCCCATTAAAAACTGAATCTCCCTTAAAATTGATTTTCAGACGGCAAGTGCAATTAAATTAATGCTTCAAAAACTAAATATAAATAATGCCCGAGTACTTATTGATCTTGATAAGCAAACAGTTGAAGCCCAAGATGATGATTATTCCGTAGATGATCTTCTTGAGGCAGCTGGGATGTTATCTCCTGAAAGAGGCAAAGAACTGCTCGACGAAGTGAAAAGATCTCGTGAGGAAGATCTGTAGAAGTAACTTCCGAAAATGCCAAGTTAGCCGGAACTATTCGTAGGGATTGCGCATGAGGAACTTACAATTCCTATCATAAAAATCTAGGCTCAATTTCCTTTAACCTCCCCCGAATTAAGCGGCGGTGGTTTTTTGTTTTGCCAGTTGCTTGTTCGCAATTTATATCATCGCCATACTTCCACCATGTTCACCCCCTCCAAAATATGGGATGATGACGTTACTTCAGGCTATTGCCGTCCTTCCTTCTCCAAACCCTGATCTTAGGGCGGCAGCTTTCCAGAAGTGACAACGAATCAGGCTATTGCCTCTCTTCCTTCTCAAATCATTGGCGACCTAGAGAGGCAAGTTCCCTGATTGAATCATAATCTTAAGAGGAGGCGTTATGCCGCAATGAGAAATACCATTTATCTAAGAAGAAATAGGAAGATCATGGTGCATCCTGGTCATAACCGTCTTCCTCTGACATACATCGCAACAGCAATGAAAAATGTAGAGTACTTAGGATTTACCTTTTCGAAAAGGCTGATAGACGTTCTTCAAACGTTGTCGGTTGATGAGTTTCTAGACATGTATCATCCATTGGTGGAGGATTTGAAGTCGCTCGTAGGGGCGAATGCCGTGTTCCGGCCTATGTATCCCAATTTTCCGCAACAAGTGATGATGGCAAGTGATGCAGAGCTTTATTTGCAAGCGATCCATCATTATTTAACGCTGAAATTGCCCGAGCATGCTGCGCTGGAGAGACTGCCCTTATTGGATCAGGTTGATTTGACCATGATTGATTTAGGGAGTTCGGAAGATTTTGATCAGGTTATTCGGAATCTGATTGGAGCGAACGGTTCGATATCCGAGGCGGATAAGGAAGATGTGGAGTGGGTTATTGCCACTTATGAGGATTTGAGTACGGTGCTGCCGGACGAGATCCCTTTAAAAGAAAATGTGGGATTCGTCGTAGCCGCGCTTCTTAAATATGAGAAGGCCGACATTAAGCTCATCGGAAAATACCTGAAAACGGCAACGGATATCCTGCGATTAGCCGCTGCATTGTCGGATGGGGACGTAAGCCTTGCAACGAATACGCAGTTCCGGAAGTTCAGACGCCCAGAGAGGCGCTTGCTTTTGGAGTTGTTAGAGGCATGCGGGAACAAGGTTGAGGATATGCTGCGCTACAAAAATCGCTGGATCCGTCTCGGAGAAATCCTGCATCCTGCTGAATACAAGCATAAGTATGAGGGCTGTAAGGAAGCTTTCGACATCCTGCGCAATAATAAGCCCTATGCAACGTTTGGCGGCAAAGTTGAGCATGCGCTCCGCCAGATGGATGCAGGTTTGGCAGCCGATCTATTGAAGAATCGCGCTGGCGAGTTCGCCAGACGACTGGATCATTTGCTTAGGATCAGCGAGTCTGCCCTCCCAATGGTGGCAAAGTTCGCTGCAGTTGCCGCGGATGTGTCAACGCCGGTGCTGCTGCAAGTGATGGCTCATTTTCAGCATCGGAATGAAAGGCAGGATCTGCGGACATTTTTCCCAAAAGGAAATGTAGGTAAAGCCGTAGCGATCCAGAACACGCTGCCCGAGATTGAAGCCGAAACGTGTGAGGCGATTGTGCAAATATGTCAAAGCACGTTAATGAAGCGGTTCTCCGAGCTTCCCTCACTTGGAGACGTTTATGTGGATGAGAGGTTGAGGCGGTATGTGATGCCGTTTGCTCAAAGGTCGGCGAGTAAGGCACTGCGTACCCTCGTTCGCGGCAGTCGGCTGGAGATGCCGGAAGGGGACACGATCCGCTTTTTCTTATGGTGGAAGGAAGGGACTGTTAACGGCAAGCATACAGGAAGAGTGGATATTGACCTCTCGGCTGTGATGTATGATGAGAAATGGCAGTATGTGGAGCATATCTCCTACACGAATCTGCGCTCCGATCAATATAAGGCTGCTCACAGCGGGGATATTACTTCAGCTCCTCATGGCGCTTGTGAGTTCATCGATATGGATATTCCTTCTATTGTGAAATATGGTGGACGCTACATTGTCGCATCGCTGAACTCGTTCACGGAACAGCCTTACTGTGAGCTGCCGGAGTGTTACGCGGGTTGGATGATGAGGAAGTATCCGAGTTCGGGGGAGATTTTTGAACCTTCGACGGTGCTGGATCGCATCGATCTAGCCGCAGATACGAGGATTGCGATACCAGTTATTCTGGATTTGGTGGAGCGGGAGATCATTTGGTGCGACTTGGCCCTGAAGAAGCATCCTTACTACTGCAACAATGTCGAGGAGAATCAAAAAGGGATGGTCCTGATGGGGAAGGCCATGACTACTTTGAAGAAGCCTACCTTGCATGATTTATTCATGCTGCATGCTATGGCTAGGGGGCAAGTCGTGGAGCGCGCCGAGTGTGCGCAGACGGTGTTTTCTGTGAATGAAGGGATTACACCTTTTGATATTAGCCGGATTATGGCGGAGTTTATTGCTTGAAGTGGAACGAAAGAGGCTGCCTCCTGTGGTTGAAACCTAGGGAGTGGCCTTTTTGGTCTTTTTGGCGGAGGTGGGCAATTTGGTGGGGGTGGGGGGAATTCTGAGCAAATAAGGTGTATTGAGATCGTAAGGGTGGGCGCTCAAGGTCGATTGGCCCTGTTGTGGCCGCTCATGATGCAGCTGAGCATCTATGGCAGAGAAAGAGCAAGTAATTGGCATTTCGCGGGTGGGTTAAGGTTGAAATTCAGCGTTACGAGAGCGTCTAGGGCTCAAATGGGATTTGTAACGCTGAAAAACAGCCTTATAGATAGAGAAAGTGATGCGTGAACGGCATTTCAGGTCGGTTAAGGTTGAAATTCAGCGTTACAGAGGCGACTGAGGCTAAAGTGGTAACTGTAAGGCTGAAAAACAACCTTACGTGCAGAGCTGAGCAACGCCGAGCCGGCTCACAATTAATCTGTCACTCTAACGAACCGAATGATGCTTATAGGTGAGAAAATGGCTTCTTTGGCGATCTAACGAACTGAATGATGCTTATAGGTGAGAAAATGGCTACTTTGGCGATCTAACGAACTGAATTGGCGTTATGAGGTACCGTAATGGCAGTTAGGTGAGCTTTTGATTCGAATAACACATCTATGCTTCGTTAGATTTTCTAGTTGGACCATTTTGAGCAAATAAAGGTTATTGAGTTCGTAAAGAAGCCTGCCTCAAGGTCGATTGGCCACTAGAGTCAGCCTCTTTCCTTTTACCGATTGTGACAGGCTCTTCCTCTGCAAGTTATTATTTTGAAATATAAAAAGCATTATTCTCAAGCTTAATGGTCAAACCTAATTCATCCACGGCGTAGTGCCAGGTCATTGGGAAATAAGTAACATCATTTAATACCAATAAAGGGTACTCTTCGGCATTATTATCAATCCAGACATCGTTTACATAGATATTGAAATCGGGTTTGCTGGCATACAAGTTTGCGCTTGTGGAGCCGCTGTCTAATTCGAGCTTACCAGCTTTGTTTGCAGTTTTACGAATTACAAATCCTACGTCCGCATCCCATACTGTTTCCAGAGCAAGCGCCTGTGTAAATTTATAAGTCATAGGGAAATAAGTAATATCCTTATACGAAATGATAGGGTATTTCAAGGATGAATTAGGAACGGAAGTCCCATTTACATAGATACTGTAGGTCGGCTTACTAACTTTGACTTGTCCGCTAGGGACAGTTTCGACGGGTTCTGCTGGTTTATTATTTGAAGTTGATCCCCCGGATGAAGAACCGCCACCGCTGCTGCCCGATGAAGATCCACCGTTGTGATAATGATATCCCGTACACAAGCCCTTAGCCTTAGAGGCTGCCGAACAATTATGACCTCCATTGGCATCTGTTCTGCCTGAATGGGCATAAACGGATTGTGATACAGATAAGGTAATCATGAATGATAATAATGTTAGTCCAATTTTTTTGAGCTTCATTTCCCTTGTCATCCCCTAAAAATAGTAGTATTTTCCTAGATGATCTTATCAGAGATTGCTAGGATGATCAAATATAGGTATAAAGATTTAAGCATCCCTTTATTTACCACATATATAAAATCTGTTATCCTAGTGTATTGCGGCTAATATATACCGAGATGCGAACTCAAAAGTACGTTTAATTGAGTTCAATCTTGGCTCAAAACGAATATACTTACGATGCTCCCACAGTATTTTGTTAAGAGTTTGTGGCATCCGATCGACGATAGATTACAGTCTGGGTGAATAGGCAGGAGATTCTCACTTATGTTTAAAAAAATTAGTTTTCTTACGCTGTTAATATTATTTTGTTTCTTACAATCCTCTTGCAGTACAAGGATCAGTTCAGAAAAAAATAGTGGGAACAGTGCTAACCTTCCTTCAGAAACTCTGAACGGTACGACTAAACCCATAAATCCGGAACCTCAACAGGAGTCTCCAATGCCCAAAAATGAGGTGCCTATTATTCTGGAGAACTCAGCAGGAGGGGTCAAACAAGCATACTTAGAAATAAAGAAAGAAAGCTATATTGATACAAAAGCAAACGTTGAAATAAAATTCCCTCAAATTACAAATATAAAGGATACCAGTAAACAACAAGTAATTAACTCTTTAATAAGAGAAGAAGCGATGCAGCTTTTAAAGCAGTATAAAAATGGGGAAGTAGAGTTATCTTCATTAAATATTGATTATAGTATCAAACTAAATAGGGAAAAAATGATTAGCATTCAATATACGGGAATTGCCAATTTCAAAAATGCTGCTCATCCTTATAATGTGTTTTTTGTTACTAATATTAATGTCAATAAAGGGACTGTTATTAAGTTATTCGATATTATACATGTAGATAAAAAGTTTATGGAGTTTTTCCAAACAGGTACATTTCAATCGGTAAGTCCAATTTATCAAGAGGGATATTTGGAGAAATATTCGATAACTGAATTGCTGGAAACATTTAAAAATGCCAATTTTTATTTCACAGATGAGGCTTTAGGAATTAGCTTAGGTGTGCCATATGCAATGGGAGATCATGCCGAGTTCGAAATTAAATATAAGAATATCAAGAGCAGTATGAAGTCGGTAAATGAGATATGGAATGGAATTTCCGACTCTGTTTCATCAGGATCTTCGAATGATGCAAAAGTACCATTGGTCTATACAAATAAAAAATTAGGGTTTCAAATAAGTATCTGGGGTTCTGAAAAAGAGTGGAATGAATGGTGGGATCATGGAGGGAAAGATCAACCAGTTCCATTCAAAAAACTTGCAGTTGTTAATGGGAACGTTCTCGTTAAAGAGAACCCGACCGAAGCCATTTATCAGGGGGATATTGATGCTCAAGTGGACTCCAAAGAATACGATAAAATGTTGTTGGATGTTCGGAGCATTATAAGTACCTTTAAAGAACTGAAATAGTATTGGTCGTTTTCGATCGTATTTCCCTGCTACTTACGCCAAAGTTACTAACTGACAACTTTTTCAGTTCTTATGCAGATTTTGCTTTCCCTGTATAATAGCAGTTGAAAGCAAAGTTGATCGATGGAGGCTGAGCAAATGAACTATAGAACTCTTGGGAAAACAGGGTTGCAGATATCGGAAATCGGGTACGGCGCATGGGGAATCGGCAAAACGGCATGGATAGGGGCATCTGATGACGAGTCGATCGAGGCGCTGAATCGTTCCATTGAGCTGGGGCTGAATTTTATTGATACTGCGTTGGGTTATGGAAATGGGCACAGTGAAAAACTTGTCGGGCAAGTGGTTAGGGCTCACGATAAGCCGATCTATGTTGCGACGAAGATCCCTCCCATCAACAGACAATGGCCAGCTGGGGACGGGGTGCCGGTGGCTGAGGCGTTCACGGCGGAACATGTCATTGCCAGTACAGAGCAAAGCCTGCGCAACTTGGGCTTGGATACGATCGATGTCCAGCAGTTTCATGTCTGGTCGGACGAGTGGGTGGGTCAAGGAGATTGGCTCGAAGGGATTCGCAAGCTCAAAGAGCAAGGGAAGATCCGCCACTTTGGCATATCGATTAACGATCATCAACCGAACAACGGCATTAAGCTGATTGAATCGGGGCTTGTGGATACGGTGCAGGTCATTTACAACATTTTCGAACAAAGTCCGGAAGATCAATTGCTCCCTGCCTGCGCGGCGCATAATGTTGGCGTTATTGTCCGAGTCTCGCTGGATGAAGGCGGCTTGACGGGCCGGATTACGCCTGACACGACATTCAGTGAAGGTGACTTCCGCAATAACTATTTCCAAGGCGACCGCAAGCAGCAGGTGTATGATCGCGTTCAGCAGATCGCTGCTGATCTGGATATCGCTGTTGAGCAAATGCCAGAAATCGCTCTGCGATATGTGCTTAGCCATCCGGCTGTTTCAACGGTCATTCCAGGTATGCGCTCCGTTCGGAATGTGGAGAACAATATGCGGGTTGGTGACGGACAAGGATTGACCCAGGAGCAGCTTGCGAATTTGAAGCCGCATCGCTGGATTCGGAATTTCTATAGATAAAAAAAGGCGGCTAATCCTTCGGCGGATTGGCCGCTTTTGTTCATACTGAAACCAAATCTAGGCTCAGACGTATAGAATAAGACGAAAGTGATCAAACTTTCATATTAACTTTACCTGGAGGTCATGACACAATGTTTAAGAAATTAGTAATGCTGATTATGGCAAGTATGCTGGTGTTCTCTTTTACGATACCTACACTGGTTGAAGCGAAGTCATCTTATAAAGCGCCGCGCAAGAGCTATACACCGACTGAGCAACAAAAGGCGCCTGCTAATAACGTTTCAAAAAATGAGCCAAGCAGCTCGACAACCAAAACACCTGGTGCTGCAACAACAACCAAGAAACCTGGCTTCTTCAGCGGCGGTTTGATGAAAGGGTTGCTCATCGGCGGGATGGCAGGTTTGTTGTTTGGCGGCCTATTCGGCGGCATGGGCATCCTGGGTAATATACTCGGATTATTGGTGAACGTACTTGCCGTTGTTGTCTTGATCGTTGTTGTTATGAAGGTGATCTCATTCTTCAGAAACAGGAAGAAGACTAATCAAGATAACCCGAGGTACTAAGGATGCGTTTAACGGAACAAGACATCGTGAATGCCGTCTGTTTGAATATGGCGGAACGCAAAGGGCTCAAGCCTACAGAGGTTGACGTAGAGCTGATGTGGGACGAGGATTTAGGCTTTTCCGCGGAAGTATTCGCGGGAGGCCGCTCCCAAATTCTGACGGAAGGCAATCTGTTTGAAGCCATTGGGCAATATTTGTTCAATCACCATCAGATGAGAGTTTTTCGGGATCAGATTCAATTTATTTTGGAAGAAGAGATTATTGCAGAGATAGCGGTATGATGCGAAGGTGGCCAATCCTCTAGGGGATGGTCGCTTATTTTTTGTGGTAAACATTGACAAAAAAAGAATGATTGACTATTATATGTTTAGATATCTAACTAAAATGAGGAGGTGTTGAATATGAAATCGTGTCCAATTAACCCTCGCAGTACCTTGTTAAAGCCTAAGTTTTTTGGCTGTTTGATTTGTTATACCGCTGGTTGGATCATGTATTGGAGCAAGAAGTGGAAGCGGATTTAAATATATAAAGTTAGATATTAAATTATTTACAGATACCATTAAGTTAGATATAATAACAAATGAAAACTAATAAATGGAGGAATGTGTAAATGGAACATAAAAATTCCAATTCTTTGTATGAGCGCAGCAATTTGAAGAGAGTACCGGAACTGCAACAGATTGTACCACAAGGAGCTAACTCATTTTTCCAATTCATGGGGGAAGCCTTTGCGGGGAACGCAATCTCGTCCAGAACGAAGGAATTAATAGCCGTAGCCATTACACATGTCACAGGCTGTCCTTACTGCATCGACGTTCACACAGGGAAGTTCAAGAAACAAGAAGGTTCCGTGGAAGAGATCGTGGAAGCTATTCTGGTCGCAGGAGCAGTGAATGCTGAAACTGTCTTGTTTCATAGTGTGAATGCCTGGAATACGATGCATGACCTCGTAGTCAATGAGCTTTACGAAACGACGAATGCAGATAAACTGCCTCTTGTTAAACAAACGCGTCCAGAGACGTTCGCTGCCTTCGATCAATTCCAATCGAACGCGATGAAGGACGGTGCCATCGATGCCAAAACCAAGCAATTGATTGCCGTGGTTGTTTCTCACGTCAACGGATGCGCGTATAGTATCGACAGCCATACGAAGAAGTTCAAAGCATTGGGTGGAACTAAGGAGGAGCTTATGGAAGGGGTGCTCGTCGGCGGTGTAGCGAATGCTGGATACGTCCTGACGCATGGCATCAATGCCCTTAATGCTTACGATTATCAACCGAATGCTGTTGCCCAGAATTAATGCGACGGTAAAAAGGAGATAGGAAGGGAGGAACTACATTGTCTACGACAACGATGATTGTTGTTGGATGTTTGGTTGTGTGCTGTTGCGCGTTTGTCATTGTGAGAATGATGCGCAAGAGATCGAAATAAGCCACAGCCAGGATCTCACGCTAGAAACGTTCAACCATCTGTGGTTGAGTCAGAAGTATGCAACGGTGGTTGGACGTCTTTTATGACCAATGGAAGGTGAGTTGCGTATGCAGTCCGAGATTAAGGCTTCTGCCTCCACGGCATCAGGAATGAGTCAAGTCTTCATCATCTCGCTGGGTTTGTTCGTTATTTTCCTGGACAGTACGGTTGTAAATATTGCCCTGCCCAGCATGATCGACCAGTTGGCCATTAAGCTCAGAACGGCTGCTTGGATCATTAACGCCTATACGATGACAGTCGCTATCCTCTTAATCTTCATGGGGAAATTGGCTGACCTCTACGGGAAAAAACGGCTGTATGCCTGGGGGCTCGTTATGTTCATGCTAAGCTCCTTGCTCTGTGCCCTGGCACCTAATGCTGCTTGGCTCCTTACGGCTAGAGTGTTACAAGGCATTAGCGGAGCGATGGCCATACCGGCGAGTATGAGTCTGGTTCGCTCTGTGGTTCCCAAAGAAAAAGTAGGAGCAGCGATGGGGATATGGAGTGCTGTAGGTGCTCTAGCGATTGCCGTAGGCCCCAGCTTAGGCGGCGGCATTACGGAAGTATTCGGTTGGCGGTGGGTGTTCTATCTCAACATTCCTGTTATACTTTGCGCGCTATTCTTGTTAAAGAGTGGATTTACGTCTTATCAAGATCACGTACAACCAGGCAAGCTGGATTGGCTCAGTATTATCATACTCAGTATGGGATTATTTCTCTTAATTAACGGTTTCCTTCAGGTAACGGAGACAGGTTGGTTGAACAGGGACACATGGTGGCAATTTATCTTGTCCGTGTTGCTGCTTGGCGGATTCATTTGGGCACAGGGAATCAGAGCTGAACCCTTATTGGAACTTGCCATTTTCAGCAATCGCCAATATCTCGCAGGCATTCTTACGAATCTGCTAGGCGGTATTTTATTAATGGGAACTATGATTATTTCTCCGCTTTTTTTAACACGCATGATGCAATTCAGCACACTTAAAGCATCTCTAATGATTACTCCTCTATCTGTCAGTCTACTTCTCATTGCACCTTTCATTGGCAAAATGATCGATAAACGCGGCAGTCTCATCCCACTCCTTCTCGGCTACACAATTACGATTAGCAGTTTTAGTTTGCTCGGAACACTTGATTTGGAATCATCTATAGCGCTATTTATGATTTACATGGCATTCGCAGGAATGGGGATAGGCATGCTCGCGGTCGCCAGTCTGACGTTAAGCACTTATTCCATCCCTGAAGACCAATTATCCATCGCTTCCGGCACGTTCGCTATGTTTCGCAACCTGGGTGGAGCCGTTGGGGTCGCGATCTTCATCTCCATCTCCATGGGGAGCACTTCTGCTCCTGTCGGGACACAGATAACCTACGCCGTTGCAGGATTTCAGAATGCTTATTTAAGCGGGGCTGTTCTCGCGGCCGTTTTCATGTGTTCCTTGCTCCTGCTCCGCCGGAAGAACGATAGGAAGTGAACCCAAATCTAAGGGGGTATACAATGTCAGCATATTCAATTTTTTTCGATTTATCCAAAAGCTTGGGCATTGATCCGATCGGCAGTATCATAGCATCGATTAAATCCATCTATCAATTGCCAAATGACAGGCAAGAAGATATCAAATTGAATCTGATTAAGCAAAATTTCCACTATCATTATGAGCATAATGCGCTGTATCGGAAAATCTGCGAAGAGAAAGGAGTGACATTAACGGATATTGTGTGCATCGAAGATGTGGTACGCATCCCAGCCATTGGAATCGGCAAATTTAAGGATGTTAATGCTCATTTGCTGCTTACGAAGCCTATTCATGAATTGCAGCATGAGCTGAGAAGCACAGGGACTAGCGGAATTCCCAGCATCTCCCGCAGGGATGAGCAAACGTTATCGAGAAGCGTGCTCAGCATTTTCTCAACGTTTCGCGAAATGTTCGGATTTTTTGGCGGGGCCGCTATATTCTTAGCGCCATCTTCCGAAGAAATGCCAGAGATGGGCCTGGTGAAGTTAATAAATATGTTCTCTGGATTGCTGGATTCCAGCCGCTTTTTTGTCAGCGGTCATGCCTTCCAACCGGAGGCGGTCGTTCAGCAGTTGAAAGACTGGCAGGATGTTCATACACGCCATATTATCGGGCCGCCGTTCTTGGTAGAGAGGTTAATTCGTTACGTGAACGAGCATGAGCCAACTATGCAATTGGACCGGCAAACGAAAGTGATTACACTCGGAGGTTGGAAAAGCTTCACAGGCAGAGAGATTGACCGTCCTGATTTCTATCAGCAAGTATCGCAGGCTTTTGGTATTCACAGTGAGCAAGTACGGGATATGTTCGGCTTGGTTGAGACGAATTTCATGGCTATTGAGTGCGAACATCATGCCAAGCATGTTCCCCCATGGGTCCATTTCTCCGTGCGCAGCCTGGATGATCCGAATAAGGAAGTCCCTCTTGGCGAGCCGGGACGGCTGGCTGTGTACGACCCAAGTTCGTTATCCTATCCAGGTTTTATTCTGACTGATGATCTTGTCTATCTGGATTCCAACACTTGCTCATGCGGCAGGAACGGACAGATCGTGCAGTATATGTACAGAATTAAAGGGGCCGAAATTGGCTGCTGTGCTATTAACTTGGAGAAATTCATGACGGATAAGGAAGCCCAAGTAACCCAATGCAATATCGGATAGTTGACCACTCAACCTAACAAAAGGAGAGTAGATAGATTATGTATAACGCAATCATTTCTGATCATTTTATGAGTCCAAGGAACATTGGCGAGATCGTTCAGCCTGATCTGGCATTTCGCATCGGTAACCCTATTTGCGGTGACACGGTGCATGTTTGTGCGACCTTTTATGAAAACCAAATAAAGGGAATTAAGTATAAAGCCTATGGCTGTGCGGCATCCATTGCGACGGCGAGCATTTTTAGCGAGTTTGTGCAAGGCAAAGCGATAGCGGAATTGAGCGGTATGTCTCAGACAAGTAGACGGGAACTGCTTGGTGATCTGGAGCCGAACCAGAAGCACTGTTTAGATATTTTGGATGAATTGTTTGATTCTTTATGCACTGTAAAAGAGGTGTAAGCCTTGGTAGGTCGTTACTTTGACTATAATTCTACAACGCCCCTGGACCCTCGGGTTTGTCAGGTTATAACGGAGTCTATGGACATCTATGGTAATCCATCGAGCACCCACGCTTCTGGCCAGAAGGCAAGAGTAGCTATCCATTCCGCTAGGCAGCATATAGCTGCGTTGCTGCACAGTGAGCCTGAAGAATTGTACATTACTTCTGGTGGAAGCGAGAGTAATAACTGGTTATTGAAAGGATATCTCAGTCAATGGGCAGGGACACCTGTACATGTGATTACGTCTGTCATTGAGCATCCTTCCGTCAAGGAGACGCTCAGGTATTGGCGTAATGCCGGTGGAGGCGAAATCACCTGCATCCCTGTAGATACAGAAGGGTTTATTTCCCCGCAAGCCGTGATGGACGCCATTCGACCGGATACCAAATTGATCAGCATCATGCTGGCTAACAATGAGACAGGCGCGATTCAACCTGTGCAGGAAATAGCTCGAATAGCAAGATCTAGGGGGATTTTCATCCACACAGATGCTGTTCAGGCCGTAGGGAAAATGCCAATCCATGTCCGAGAGCTGGGGGTGGATTCGCTGTCTTTTTCCATTCATAAACTGTACGGTCCCAAAGGGATTGGTGGGCTTTATCTCCAATCAGGCTATAAGCTTGATCCACTCCTGCATGGAGGCGGGCAAGAGCAAGGTCTGAGAAGCGGCACAGAGAACGTTCTCTCACTGCTGGGTGCGGCAGAAGCATGCCGTGTGGCCATGCTGGATATGGAGCATTCACAGGTCAAATTGCTCTGGTGCAAAAGACTCCTCGTGGAGAAGCTGCGCGCGATAGCTCCTGGGCTCAAAATCAATGGTTCACTAGATAGTAACCGTACTTTGGCTAATACTGTCAATCTCTGCATTCCCGGTATTAGGGGAGAGGCATTGGCTGCTTATCTGGACCATAGGTATGGCATTGCCGTTTCTGTAGGCTCAGCCTGCAGTTCCAATCATCAGAAGAAACTCTCATACGTGCTGCAAGAGATGGGGCTGGACGAGGCAGATATCCGTTCATCCCTGCGAATAAGTATGGGCAAATTTACAGATGAGATGGATATTCATTATTTGCTAGAGTCCATAGAGAGTGCTTTAACGCATTTCAATCAATTAATGCCAACCTAGTCAATAAGAAGGAGAGGTGTCCTTATGGACAGCAAGCACCGAAATTATGATAAAGCTGCAATAGCCAAAATTATTAAAGAGAAGATCATCATTGAGAACCTTGAATTAAAAGGGGTATCTCCGGATGATATTGCGGACCATGCGCAATTGTTTGGTGAGGGCTTATGTCTGGAATCGGTTGAGGCCTTCTATATTGCAGGAGGGATTGAAGAAGAGTTTGGATTTCACATTGATAGAACGAAGCTTCATCAAATACGTCACCATTTTCAATCCGTCGATACGCTGGCGGCGTATGTCTATGAGCGTGTCGTACCATCCGTATCATAGAGTGGGGGGAACTTATGGGAATTGGCTTCATGAAAGATACTGTGCATACCAATCTTGTGGATTTGCTGCAATTTCGGGCGCTGCTTACGCCGGATTTGAAGATGTACACTTATTTGGTGGACGGCGAGCATGAGGAAGTGAGCATGACTGCAGCCGAGTTGAATCAGCGTGCGATGGCGATCGCTTCTGCTCTGCATGGGCGCGGCAGAACATCTAAGACTGCGCTGCTGCTGTATCCGACGGGGTTGGAATTTATTGCAGGGTTTATGGGGTGTTTATATGCAGGGATCATTCCAATTCCTGCGTATCCGCCTCATATGCGTCGTCCTACACCGCGACTTGATGCCATCATCCGAAGCGCGCGAACGGAGATTGCCCTTTCAACTGCTAAATTAATTGCTGATGTAATGCCTAATGTCAGCGAGGATTCCCTTCTTTCAGGCATGGATTTTATGGCTACGGACACTTTGAATGATAGCCATAAGTTTTTCTGTCTGCCATGTAAGGCAGATGATATCGCGTTCTTGCAATACACCTCGGGGTCAACAGCTGATCCCAAAGGGGTTATGGTCAGCCACGGCAATTTAATTCACAATATGAGTTTGATTGCCAAATATTTTCAGCTCTCCGAGCAGACCCGTATTGTGAATTGGCTGCCCGCCTATCATGATATGGGATTAATCGGACAGCTGCTGATGGCCCTGCATGTAGGTTGTGAACTGATTTATATGTCGCCGGTAAGCTTCATGCAGAAGCCAGTTCGTTGGCTTGAAGCAATCTCTCGATATCGCGCGACGTATAGCGGCGGCCCTAATTTTGCCTATGAGTTATGTGCAGAGAAATTTAATGCTGAAACTGACGGTGACATAGATTTAACTAGTTGGCAGTTGGCTTTCAATGGAGCGGAACCAGTCAGAGAAGAAACTTTGCATACATTTATCCGGACGTTTACTCCTTATGGATTTCAGGCCAAGAGCCTGGTTCCATCGTATGGATTAGCGGAAGGAACGTTGTATGTTTCCGGTTATAAAAGGGAACAGACTTACACAACATTATGGCTCGATGCCGAAAGCTTGGAGCGGGATCTGGCCGTAGTGGTAACGAAGGAGAGTTTATATGCTCGGGCTGTTGTAGGATGCGGAATCCTCGTACCGGAACAGCGAACAGTCATCGTTCATCCTCAAAAAGGCAAGCTGTGCGGAGAGCTTATGATTGGCGAAATTTGGGTCAGCGGTCCCAGTGTGGCGCAAGGTTACTGGGGAAACCCTGAAGCGACTCAGCTTACCTTCCAAGGCACACTGGCTAGTTGCGAAGGTGAACGATTTTTGCGGACAGGAGATCTCGGCTTTATTCATGATAATGAATTGTATATTACTGGGCGAATCAAAGATGTCATGATTGTGGGGGGCCGCAATATCTATCCACAGGACTTGGAATATACGGTGCAGAATTGCCATCCTGCTGTGCGTAAAGAATATATCGCTGCCTTCCAGATTGACGACAAATGTCATCCGAAGATGGCTGCAGGAAGCAGCGGAGAGATCGTCATTGTAGCTGAACTTAACAGGGAATTCCGACATCGCGGGCCCAAAGAGGAGAGCGCTGACCACAGGAGCATGATTCTACAGCGTGATGTGTTGGCAGCCGCTCGTCAAGCGGTGTGGGAACAGTATGAACTTCCGTTGAAAGATCTCGTTCTCATCCGAACGGGGACGATCCCCAAGACGTCCAGCGGCAAAATTCAACGCAGATTGACGAAACAAGGGTATGAAGCGGATACACTTCAGCGGGGATAATATCATTTGAACGGGGGCAGTTATGGATGAAGTCAAGTGATGTAACGAATTGGTTAATAAAAGAAATAGCGCTTCTGCTCGGTAGACACCCAGAGGAGCTTGATATTCGTGAGCCTTTTAGTAGTTATGGACTTGATTCAGCGAAGACGATGCAGCTATCCGGGGAACTGGGCGCCGCTTTGGATATTCCGATATCCCCAACAATATTCTGGGATTATCCAACGATTCATGAACTGTCTTTATATTTGTGCGAAAGAGGATTAAGAGGGAACGATGAAGTGGCCACAGCTTCAAGTATCACTCCAGACCAGCGTGAATCTATCGCTATTGTGGGTATGGGCTGCCGGTTCCCAGGCATTTCGGGTGTCGGTGAATTCTGGGATCACTTACTGTGCGGGACCGATGCGGTAAGGGAGTATCCGGCTGATCGCGAGAAGCTTGGAGAAGTGAAGGTCGATCGTCAAGGCGGATATCTCGATGGCATTGATGGCTTCGACTATCCGTTCTTCCATATCTCATATCGAGAGGCCATTCGTATGGATCCTCAGCAGCGTCTGCTGCTTGAGGTCACCTGGGAAGCGTTGATGGATGCGGGGATTTCGCCGGAGCTATGGGCTAACACGCAAAGTGGTGTATTTATCGGGATTTCTAATAGCGACTATGGAAGGCGTGAATTAGAAGCGGCGGATGGTTTCCATATTCATTCCGCTATGGGCGGTGCGCTGTGCATTGCAGCGAATCGACTATCGTATTTCTTGGGTCTGCACGGGCCCAGTATGGCTATTGATACCGCTTGTTCATCTTCGCTTGTCGCTGTTCACCAAGCCTGTCACAGCATATGGTCAGGCGAAAGTCAGCAAGCTATTGCAGGCGGTGTGAACGTCATACTTTCCAATGGGGTAACTTCCAGTTTAGCTGAAGCAGGGATGCTGGCATCGGACGATCGCTGCAAGACGTTCGATGCCCAGGCGGATGGGTACGTTCGTGGTGAAGGCTGTGGGGTCGTTATTCTCAAGCCATTAACTAAAGCCTTGCAGGATGGCGATGATGTATACGCGGTGATCCCAGGGAGCGCGTTGAATCAGGATGGTCGAAGCAACGGGATTACAGCGCCGAATCAATCGGCGCAGGAGAAGCTGCTTCTCTCGGCGTATGCGCGAGCAGGCATTCGGCCAAGTCAAATTGGCTATATTGAGGCACACGGGACGGGGACATTTCTAGGTGATCCTATTGAAGTTAAAGCTTTGGGCCAAGTGCTCTCTAATGGCAGACAGGCAGATGACTTCATCTACCTCGGTTCGGTGAAGAGCAGCATCGGTCATCTGGAGTCGGCGGCGGGGATTGCAGGACTCATAAAGACTGCGCTCATTATGAAACACGAAGTAGTTCCGCCAAATCTGCATTTTCACACGTGGAATCCCGAGATTCCACGCGCAGGCTTTCCTTTCTTAGTACCTGTAAAGTGTGAGACTTTGAAGCTGGGAGATGATGTGTATGCAGGCGTCAGCTCGTTTGGATTTGGCGGGACTAACGCGCATATTGTCCTTGGCAAGCCGCCTCTTGTACGCAATGTGGATCACACTTCGGAGATGGAACCTTTTGTATTCACGTTATCCGCTGCTCGTAAAGATGGACTATCCCTACTAGCTCAGAAGTATGTTCATTGGCTGCAGAAGGCTGAAAAGTATGATCTCCCAGCCATGGGGGCTGCATTGTCGCGAGGCAGGAAGCATCATGAACATAGATTGGCGATCGTTGTATCCTCTAAGGAAAGTCTAATAACTGCACTGCAAGATTATGTCCGTGCATCTGAAAGCAGCTCTTTATGGCACTATGGGTATGTAGCGAGCCAACCTGCGGAGGCTGTCTTCTGGTTCGGTGATTACGACGGGGAAAACCCGGGCGATACCGGAGAGGAAGTTATCATTAACGATCCGGTGTTTCGCCAATCTTACTTTGTGGTGACACAGTTATATCGCAATCTGGCTGATGATGCCTTTCAGCAAGAAGGCAAGTTTAACGCGTTTGCCAAACAATATGCTTATGCGCAGATGCTGCGTCATTGGGGGATAACCCCCAAATCATGCGTTGGGGAAGGGATAGGTCGCCTGACAGCAGATGTGCTGGATGGTCGATTATCTCTCGTGCAGGCCGCCCAAAGTCTAGTTCAAGGCGAGCCTACAGATTTGGGGCAGTTGGAGATAGGAGTCGATTTCAAAGATATCGCTATTTGTCTGTTGACGGTCCCGCCAGGAGTGGCACAGTATGCAAACACCGTCATCGTTATCGAGTGCCGTGATGAACTTGCCTGTTTGCAAGTACAGTGTGACTTGTACACCAAGGGGCTATTGGTGCCTGCAGGATCCGCCCGCACCCGGAAGTTATCCCACATGCTTCCGACTTATCCATGGCACCATCAATCTTGTTGGAAGACTACGATAGCGAATGCCGAAGAGCCGAATAACATCACTTGTTTTTGTTAAATGGAGGAGTGGGGGGTTGTGTTGAGACGAATCGATATTGTTGTCATTGGCGGTGGGCAAGCGGGTCTTTCTGTAGGTTATTATTTGCACTTGGAACAGAGGGGGTTCGTCATTCTGGACCAAAGTCCCGAAGTGGGACATTCCTGGAGCAGTCGGTATGACTCTTTAACACTTTTTACGCCTCGGAGGTATAGTGCTTTACCGGGTTTGCCGCTTCCTGGAGATCCATGGGATTACCCGACGAAGGATGAGATAGCTGATTATTTGCGGTGCTATCAAGATCGCTTTGCGCTCCCGGTTCAAGTGGAAACTGAGGTGATTAGTCTTGCTCATCGGAAGGGCCGCTATTATGTCACGACGAATAAAGGAACTTGGATAGCCAATCAAGTTGTGGTAGCAACAGGCCCTTTTCAATCTCCTTATGTCCCGTCGATCGCCGATTCCCTAAGTGCAGACGTGCTGCAGATGCATACGTTTGATTATCGTAACCCGGAGATGTTGCCTCTGGCAGATACACTGGTGATCGGAGGAGGGAATTCCGGTGCCCAAATTGCGCTTGAGCTTTCCCGCAGCAGGCGGGTTTATCTGTCCGTCGGCCACAACATTCAATTTATGCCTTATCGATTCCTTGGCAAAAGTCTTTTCTGGTGGTATGAATTAATCGGATTGCTGCGTAAGTCACCAGATTCATGGGTTGGGCGACGATTTCAGAAGAAGAAGGATCCGCTTTACGGTTATGAACTGCGTGAAGCTATAGCGAGCGGCCGTATTAAACTGTTAGGAAGAGCAGTTCAGGCGCAGGGGAAGCAAATTTCATTCGCAGATGGATTCAGTCTAGAAGTGGACACAATCCTCTGGGCAACTGGTTTTCGAATGGACTATCCTTGGATTCATATTCCGGAAATGGCTCGCGATCATGCAGGGATCGAGCACGAACGGGGCGTGACCGCGATACCCGGTTTGTATGTTGTAGGTCTGCCTTGGCAATCTTGCCGAGGATCAGCGCTGATCGGGTGGGTGCATCGGGATGCCGAGTTCATAAGCCGCATGATTATACAATACGGAGAATGCTATGCCAATGAAGATAATAGCTACGAAGATTTGTCCTCATACGGAAGTTGAAATTTGGCACTCACTTGAGGTTCATCTCGATGAGGCGAGAAGGAACAAGATCGGCAAATGCCTGCAAAAGAAACAGCAGCAAAGAATGATAATCGGAGATATCTTGCTGCGATATGCGCTGCAGCAAGAGTTTGGCAGTGCCCCCGGGTTGCTGCGGATAGGTTACGGACCATACGGAAAGCCATGGCTATACGAACGGCCTGAGGTCTTCTTTAACATTTCTCATGCTGGGGAATGGGTAGCAGTTGCACTCGGTTCACGTGAGGTGGGAATAGATGTTGAGATTCAGGGCCCACGGTTTGCGAAGTTGGCCGATTGCCTGCTTTCCCCTTCGGAACTAAGGGACTTCCAAAGCATTCAAGACCAGGATACGTTTCTTTGCCGACGTTGGGTCATGAAAGAGAGCTTCGTCAAGATGATTGGTCTCGGGCTTGGTTGTCCTTTGACGAGCGTATCCTTTGTGATGATCTCGCATCAAGACGCCTTCACCGTGTACGAAGAGCAAGGCTATTTCTGCCGAGTGTATGAATTGGCGTCCAGCTACCCTTTGGCGGTAAGCTGCGCGGACTATCGGTTTCCTGATCAGGTGACGATTCTTCCTTTTGAGCGATTGCTCCATTGGGCACTCGTTGCCTCACCCCTCGTGTAATAAACTGGAATAAAGCGTTAATAGACAGAACTTAGCCCCGCCTCTGCCCTGGCACTGCATCCACCCGCACCTGCATCCGCACAATCAATCGGTTGCTCTAATGAACTGAATGATGCTTATAGACGAGAAAACAGCCTCTTTTATGATCTAATGAACTGCATTGGCGTTATCGAGCAGTTTATAGCCGGAATGGTGACCGTTTGCTTGAGATAACGTGAGGGGGGTTCATTAGATTTTCAAAATGCCCAATTTTGATCAAATAAAGGGTGTTGAGTTCGTAAGGGGGCTCACCGCAGTTTCAAAAGGTTTCTGCTTCGAGGCTTACAGCAGCGTAGAAGCCATAAATAAAAGAGCTAAGCGTACAAAGACGCTTAGCTCTTTTTGTATTCTTTATATTAGGCTTCTACCAAGCATAAGCTTCGGGAGCCGGTTTCCCAGGTCCGGGGAAAATGTCATCCAATTTGCTCAACGTATCCTCACTCAGGGTAACTTCGGGTACGCGCAATGAGTCTTGGAGCTGCTCGATGGTTCTCGGTCCAATGATGGGCGAAGTCACGGCTGAATGAGATAGTACCCAGGCCAAGGCGACAACGTCTTCTTTTTCCCCGATTTCCTTGCAAAGTGCTGAGAATTGTTCCAATTGACTCCGATGTTTCTCAATCCGTTCGGCGGAACGCGCACTGCGGGCACCTGTCCCGGCCAAGGCGTTGCGGCCCAGCAATCCTCCGGCAAGAGGACTCCATGGAATGACACCAAGACCAAGCTTCTCTGAAGCGGGAAGGACTTCCAGCTCCGGCAGTCTGGCGAGTAGATTGTACATGTGCTGTTCAGAGACCAAGCCTAGGAAATGACGGGCTTTGGCCTCCGCTTGGGCACAGGCAATGTGCCAGCCAGCAAAGTTGCTGGAGCCGATATAGTCAACGGTACCTTGGTTCACCGCGGCTTCGAATACGCCCCATAGCTCATCCCAGGATACGTTGCGGTCGATATGATGCATTTGGTAAAGCTCTATATGGTCGGTTTGGAGCCTCTTGAGTGATGCTTCCAGATGACGTCTGATTTTGTAAGCGGATAAGCCCCGTTCAGCATTGGGACCATCGTGGGGATCATTCATATCCCCGTAGGCTTTGGTTGCGAGAATGACTTTCTCTCTGCGGCCGCCGCCTTGTTTGAACCAGCGTCCGATGATTTCTTCGGTCCAGCCTCTTTTATCAACTCCGCCGTAGACGTTAGCTGTATCGAAGAAATTGATTCCCGCATCCAGTGCGGCATCCATGATTCGAAAGGCATCTTTCTCCTCTGTTTCCGGTCCAAAGTTCATCGTTCCCAGGCAAAGTTGGCTAACCTTGAGTCCAGATTTCCCTAAATACGAGTATTTCATGATTCATCCTCCCACGTTCCTCTTGATATTAGTAAAAACTAAAAGGTCTGAAGACTTGTACGTGTGACAATTTATATTCTAACGAAGTTTCTCGATCTGTGTAAGTAGTGAAATTGTTTTCAGTATATGAGCTTGGCGTGATTAACTAACGTTGAAGTTATTAACTAACCTAGGGGGAGAGCTTCTTGTGAAGTAATACCTTATTTTAGAACTACTGAGTAATTATCGAAGATTAAAGCATAAAGCAGAGGGGTCACTTTGGTGCCAAAAAGTCATTTTTCAGAGATATAAACAATTTTCAAAATATACACAACTGCCTTAACTATTTACCCTGCGTTTCTAGATAGTTGCTCTTGAATGAGCTTTCGGACTCAGAAGTCGTTATTTTGTGCTTTTCAAATTCTTCTTTTAACCATATTAACTTATCTGGCTTCGCTATGTTTTCATCCACATCTAAATAGTCGCCATGCTGATCGAGAATGAAGACATTATTCCCCTTTTGCTGATCAACCATATTGATTTGCTTGATGTTATCGAGCAGCCATTCCGGCTTCACATTGATCACTACAGCGCCGTTTGGTTTTTCAGCGTTTAATGAGGTTTCATACATAAAGTAGGAAAGGACACGTTCATTTTTACTCGATTCATTCACTACTTTGTGGATATTGCGAAAAATAGGCTTTAGTTTAGGCAGCAATTGATTGGCATTAAACAGCCCAAGCAACTGTGGATCATCAAAAAAAATCGGTGAGCCCGCATTGTAAAATTGATCGAGATTGCGATTATATATGCTGATGGAGTGAATGTAGGGATAAGAGGAGGTCAGTGAGTTGACCACATTATTAATGCGCTTAATTACGTCGACCATATTTTCCTGCTCGGCAAACATAATGGAAGTGATTTCGCTATTGAGGTAGAGGGATTGCGTGAGTCGACTCATGGTTTCATTCATTAGATTGGTATTGTATTTGACTTGCAGCAGCAATTTTTTGCTGTTGTCGGATTCCTTATTAATCATTAAGCTTTGGGCATTGAAATAAATAATAATCGATAGAAGGCCAACAATGAATAGAACGGATGCACTGATCCACAATACGATTTTGAAAAGAAAGCGTTTGGAGGCAAACAATGCGCTTAGCTTCATGGATTATTCTTCCCCTTCTATGCCTTGTAGAAGAGAGAATAGCTCATATATATATAAAAGTAAATATAACTTGCAAAACTCGAAGAAACCAACAAAAATCAGAGAGCTGCCCGGTTCCAATTGTACGGATCTGATCCACCGGTTGCCTATGTGCTATACTTCCGTTAGGACGAACAGTGCGCAAAGGAGCTTTTTTAATGCCTGCGATTACGACAAGACGAAAATGTACGTCTATTTCATTGAACAATCAAAGAATTTTTGGTATAAGCAAGACTTTGAGGTTGTAGGGAATACCGTATGGATGTCGTATAATTAAGGTAGACGGTTTATACAGCAACTTTATATTCAAGGAGGTTAATGAAATGGGAACGAACGAGAAAATAGGCGGCGGTGGCTTACACCATATTGCGCTGCGGGCGAATGATTTTGAGGCGACGGTGAAGTTTTATACCGAGGGATTGGGTTTCAAGGAAGGGCACAGCTGGGGAGAAGGCGATAGTCGCATCATCCTGCTGGATTCCGGCGATGGCAACTATATCGAAGTTTTCGCTGGTGGCTCTGGTGAAGTGAAGCCGGAAGGCTCGTATTTCCATGTTGCTTTTCGCAGCAATAACGTCGATGCCGCCGTTGAAACGGCAGTTGCAGCTGGAGCCGAGGTGACAGTAGAACCCAAAGATGTTGTCCTAGGCAGCAATCCACCGACGCCGGTTCGAATTGCCTTTGTTAAAGGGTTGAATGGGGAAATTATTGAGTTTTTCCATAGTACGGGTGAGAATCAGCTGTAAACATGTAAAGTAATGGCCCTGGAAGCTGGCTTCTAGGGCTTTTGTTCATTAAAAGTATAGGGTTCATGGGTGTCTTTGCTTTGGAGGTTTTCGGTCTTAAGTGGCATCTAATGAACTGTAGGATGCTTATTGACGAGAAAATGGCTACTTTGGAGATCTAATGAACTGGATTGGCGTTATCCGGCACTTTATTGGCCGAATGGTTAGCAATTTCTTGAAATAGGGCATCTGGTATTCATTAGATTTTCAGAATGAGCGATTTTGGCCGAATAGAGGGTGTTGAGTTCGTAAGGAGGCTTGCGAAGGGGCATGGACTTGAAGACCTAGCCGCAGGCTAGGATTTTCAGAAGTGCTGCCTGAAAAAGGAATTCTTGTTAGACTTTGCTCTCAGCTATAGAAAGAAATGGTGGGAATGGCACGCCTTTTAACCCCTATCCATCAAATTTCCGTTAAAGAGATCAGTGTTTAGGGATATTTCGATCATGAAAAGAACAGGGAGCGGTGCGGGAATGAACATGGAGGCAGTTTTTGAGCAGTTTCCTATTGTGAAGTCGGATAAGCTCATATTGAAGAAGATTGAAGAGCATCATCTTGATGAGATTTATGCGATTTATAGCAACGACCAAGTATTTGAATTCTGCGGCATAATTCCCAAGCACAATAAGGCTACTGTTAAGAGCATGATTGGGCATTTTGAGCGGGATTTTACGAAAAGGACAAAGATTAAGTGGGGAATATTCACGCTAACGGCAAGTGAGCAATTAGTGGGTATTATAGAGGTTTTTGATTTGAATCAAAAGGTCAACATGGTGACGATTGGCTATTTTTTAGCAGAATCGCATTGGGGCAAAGGGATCGCGAGTGAAGCGGTGAAAATTCTGGTTGAATATTTATTTAGAGAGATTAACGTCAACCGAATCCAAGCCGAAGTGATGCCCCGTAATGAGATTTCCAAGAAAGTATTGCTGAAGAATGGCTTCCGCCAGGAGGGCCTGTTGAGACAAGCGGCGGTGTGGTCCGGCAAGGGTATTGTTGATTTGGAGATTTATGGTCTTTTGAAAGAGGATTATGCCTAGTAACTTATACTACCCACACCTCTTCTTTGTGTTGTATAATTATGGTAATTTACTGCATTTATACTGATTTGGTAGCCGAATAATTTTACGATTTATGAGTTAGTGTGCTAAAGAATACGGGTACACGATGATTAAAAAGCACAGTTAATGTGCTATAATAGGGGTGTAGGAACTTGACAGCAGAGTTGTTTTTACCTGAATACGTTTATCATGGAACATTTCTTCATAACGTTAGCTTCTTTAAGCAGAAACCTTTGGACCGAACCAAATGGCGTACGGATTCAACACATTACCTGAAAGATTTTGGCGATGGCTTATATACAAATGCTGATCTAGAGCAAGCACAGATATTTAGCAAGCGAAAATTAAGAACAACTTCAGATCTTGAGGCTAAGCCGGCTGTCATTAAATTTCGTGTGAACCCTGTTAAATATCCATCTGACGATATCTTAGTATTCAGTGGGATGAGTCAAGAATGGTCGGATTATATTTATAATCATCGAATGGTGAAGGCAGAACCTTGTGTTCATCACCATTCGATCATCATAGGACCTATAGCGGATGGTAATTTCAAAGAAATATTTCAGCAGTTTAGTCGATCTCGTCACCAAGATGTTCAGGCAAACTATAATTGGTTTAGGACTCATATTACATTTAATAAACTAACAAACAAGTCATATACCGATAAAGAAATTGGCACTCAGATTGTATTTTGTAACGACCAGCTTAATATTTTGCATTACGAATCACATTACATTCTAGAACCGTATCATCGGCAGGAGAGGTGGAAAGAAGTATGACAAAGAACTATGCGCTCGTATACGATCAACTAAATGCATATGAACGTGAAATTGTAGACGAATTAACCCGTATGGAACCACCTTTGACATTTCAAGAAGCCTTAGATCTATTTAATCGATATCTACCTGTATTACATCAAATAAATGATTATTACGATTCTCCTACCCATTTTGCCCATGAATTTAAAAAAGCCTCTGATCGAGGAGTGTCACCGGAGTCATGGATCAAACGAATTGATGAAATTGATGGTCAAGACAGTGATGAATCTGCAGTTGAGGAAACAAAATTTAAAGAGGCATTTGTTACTGGAGTGAGATATGGTGCATCGCTAAAACGCAACCTATGCGATGATCCACTAGTTCGTGGCTATCTGGATGATTTGAAGAAGTTAGAAGTACCTAAGCAAACAATACAGTACTTTGATACAAGTATCGGTAAGGAACTTCTTATACCTTATACGATTACTGAATTAAGAACGAAATAAGACACCCATAAATTCGGGTGTCTTTCTCGTTGTAACCTTGAATCTTCGTTCTCAATCCAGAAAAGCCAACGTACTTTTTGCTACTTATATTTTCCAGAGTAGCTTGTTCGTATTTTCTAAGCCGGAAAGCCCCCAAACAGACGGGGGCTTTCCGGCTTTTCTTTGCATTTTTTAAAGGATTCGACGTAATTTACAGTATACATTCCGGCGTGTGATGGCTACTTTTAAACTAAGAAGTGTCATACCCGCCAAACTTTCACTTTCTCCTTTAAGTAGGCGGAGGGGAGGGTTCCGGTTATTTTTTTGAACACTTTGTTGAAGTAGGACTGCTCGCAAAATCCCAAGGCTTCGGAAATTTCACCTATGGTCATCTGGGAGTTGATGAGCAAGTCGCGGGCGGCTTCGATCCGAATTTGTTGGATGTACTCGGTGATGGTCTGGCCGGTGGCCTGCTTATAAATCGTACTGACATAGTTGGGCGTACGTTCGACAAGCGCGGATAGCTCGCTTAGTTGAATTTGTTCGCGATAATGCTCGAGGATGTAATGCTGCAGCTGCATGACCAATCTGTAGTGCTTGTTGGGGAGAAATGACGAATCGGATTGCTCATTGAGAATCGAAAGAATTTCAAGCAAGATGCTATGGCAGAGGGTGGCCGTGTAGGGAGATTTACGAAGCCAGTGCTGTGAAAGCAGAGAGAATCTGGTCTTCAGGTATTCAAAATGAAAGGAATGCACGCAACGCATTTGTCGATCCGTGAGCAAAGGAAGATGCTCTCCGTCGCCGCTGTATTCGAAATGAGCGACATACATAGCATGTATATCACTGGAGATGTTGGCAGCCGAACGGACGGTTCCTTGGGGAATGAACAAAATGTCGCCTTTCTGAAGATGGTATGGCTGATTCTCAATGGTATAGACCATAGAACCTTCTGTCACTAATAGCAGGATATGATTATTCGTTCTGGCGGTAGGCACCTGCCAATTCGGCTCGCAATGTTCGAAATAGGCGGATAAGGTTTTAATCATCACGACGATTCTCCCTCTAACTCCAGGATTCAATTCATTACTTGCATTGTAATATGGATCGTAGAATTACTCAAAAGAAATTTCAGCATAAGTTCATGTGGAGAAAGGTGCGAAATGGAGATTATACAGATTCGAAATAGCTTGTCCAAAGTAAAGAAAAGGCTCCAATCAGGACATTTGACGCTGGGTTTTATTGGCGGGTCGATTACAGCAGATAGCAGGTCAATGTCGAATTGGCCGGAGCCGGTCACACGTTGGTTCGTAGAATCGTTCCCTCAAGCACGGATTACTGTGGAGAATGCCGCGATCGGTGCTACCGGAAGTGATTTGGCTGTATTCCGTGCAGAGAGGGACTTAATTAACCGTCCCTGCGATCTGATTTTCATCGAATTTGCTGTGAATGACTTTAATACCTCTTCTGAACCACGGATGAGAGCAAGAGAGGGATTGATTCGCAAACTGTTGGCAGATGGGCGGAGTGAACTTGTGATTGTCTACACCTACTGCCAGCGAATGTACGAGGATATGTCACGCGCCGAGGTACCTGCCAGCATCGCTGAATTCGAGCAATTAGCCGAGCATTACGGCATTAGCTCCGTATGGGTGGGGCAGCATGCGTGGAATGAAGTGAAGAAAGGCCGTATGACCTGGGACGAATGGTTGCCGGATGGGCTTCATCCTGCGCATCGCGGAAGCCTGAGCTATGGGCAATGTGTGATTTCTTATTTGGAAAAAGAATTGCTGGCAACTGCCGACTTGGATTTAGCCGCAACCGAGAAGCCGCTTGCAACGCCTTTTAATGTTAATCATTGGGGGCATGTAGATACGCTCTCATTCGAGGAGGTCCAATTGGAGGGACCTTGGATTACCAGACGGGCAGCGGCTCATATGCCTTGGGTTGATCAGATCCTGAGCACATCGGCGGTCGGAGCGAAGCTGTCTTTCTCATTCAAAGGCAAAGGGCTGGCGTTAGCCTTCGATTATGGCAAAAAGTCTGCCGAGTTCACCTATCGGCTAGACGGAGGCCCTGCGGTCACGACTTGTCGGGATCGGCCTGGCTGGTGTGAAGATGGGGGCTGGTTCCGCATCTACTGGATTGCTGATGACTTGCCAGAAGGGCAGCATCATCTGGAATTGGAAGTTGTCCACGGCAACCGGGAGGACTGTACAGGAACAAACTTTCATTTAGGTCTTATTGGAATTATTAAGGGGGAATGAGAGACATGAAGCAAGCACAAGCAACTGGGAGCCGGGCGCTCCAAAGAGTTACGCTGGAAATGAGCTTGAAGCCATTCATGAGTATGGAGCAAACTGCCATTGAAGCCGTATGCGAGGAGGCTATTAAGCAGTGGCTGCCGCTGATCGGTCTAGCGGATAGCTGTTCAATGCTGCTATGGGTAGCGGACGGCAGTGAAATCTTGACCTGGGACGGCGACTTCAACAAGGAGATGGAATGGGGGCGATACATCGGTTTTGCCAACGAGGAGAAATTCAGTCATTTAAAAGGAAAAGATGATCCTAGGGCTGCGAAGCTGTACAGGGAGAATCCGTGCCGCATCACCTACGTCGATTTGCGTTTTATTATCGAGGCGTTCAAACGGATTGCAGATACGAAGTTCGGCATTCGGATGGAGGTAGGAGCCACCTTCGATGCAGGGCCTGAATTCGCCTATTCAGATTTCAAATATAAGCTGCACCCGGAAGTGAATATAGCAGAGCTCGGCGGCAGCTCTATCGGTTTAAGGGCCGACTACAAGGTCATCTGCACGTGGTCAAAGCTTCATGAAGACAAGGTTGCTTATGCGGCTTATCCAGACGGCATTCCAGAAGGTACACCTTTTGGGCAGTTTCTAGGTCGGCAATGCGCAAGCTTCTTGCCTGCACTTGGTTTTGATTACATTTGGTTCTCCAATGGGTTTGGATTCTCCTTTTTCCCATGGACGTTCCTAGGAGCTAATTACGACAGTACTACGCTGCCACTAGCGAATTATGAAGAGCTGACGAGCAAGGCACTTTCTTTCTGGGAGCAATTCAAACAAGAGTGCCCCGATTATCGGACCGAGGTGCGAGGCACTAATTTCGGTACGGGGATGGATTTAGCCAAGGATCTCTTTCCGCTGCTTGAACTCTACGATAGGAAATATATCGAATATCCGCCTCCGAACTCGCCATGGGGAGCACTCAACTTCGACTTCGGTTTGGAAGTGACGTCCTATATGTCACGAATTGCTGTGCTGCCCAAGGAGACTTATCTGTTCCGGTTCTATGCCAATGATCCATGGTTCTGGCAGAATCCTTGGTGGGATTTATATGACAGAGAGCCGCATGACATCTACTGCCCGCTTGCCGTTGCCCGTATGAACAGCGACGGAAAGCTGGAGAATCCGGGGATTATTGAAATATTGACGGTTGATACGGAAAAAGGGGAATTGAACGAAGCTTGTGCCCAAGAGGTCATCCCGCATCTAAGAAAAGCGATTGAGGATTTCCCGGATCAACCGGGCATTCTGACATGGCTGTACCCTTTTCGCGAATATCATGAGGCTGTGGCTGAAACGACCGAGAATACCAAGGCGATCTTCTTCAACGATTGGTTTGTACGCAATGCAGTTAATCAGGGTCTGCCTTTAAATACGGTGCTTAGTACGGATGATTTTACAGCTATGACAGATGACAAACTTCGCGAGTTGGCTGCCACCATTTTATTCACACCAACGTCTTGGCTGCATGAAAATAACATCGAACGGCTCATAGCCTATATTCATCATGGTGGAAAAGTAATGCTGTACGGCCCCGCTCTAACGCCTGAGCTGCTGGAACTGTTGAATCTTAAGTTGGCGTCGGGGCTCGCAGGTGAAATGGAAGTAACGATCACGACGTCTGGCGATTCTTGCGTCAGCACGGATCAACCATCTACCTTGATGGATCATGATGCCACTATCAGTGGAGGCTTCATTCAGGAAGTGCTGGCGGATCCAAGCGATCCGCATACGCAAGTTCGCTCGGTTGCCAAGCAGGATGAGCAGGAGCGCATCTTTGCCTTAACGAGGGCCTTGCCAGCGTGGAATGGGGGGCAAGTAAGCTGGATCAGAGGCTCGCTTCCTTTTCAAACAGGCATTGTCACGGATTTGCCGATTCGGCAGGAAGAGCCCTATATGGATGCGTCCGTTCTTGCGCGTTACCTGCTTGAAGATTTTGGTTATTCGCTGCGCCAAACCAAGCAGGAAGAGGCTACCAAGCCTGCGCTGCTATTTATTGCCAGGCATGATAATGCGTTTCTGTTCACAGGGTGCCGTCAGGATACATCGGTTTCTCTGCAAATGCGCTTCCCCGACGGAGTTCCAATTATTATTGGCCAAACGACAAGAGTCGGGCCTGAGGCTGCCTCCTATTCCCTGGACCGCACCTTCCATGATGAGTGTCGTGTGTTCGTCGATCAACAGGAGGTTGGAGCGGTTTCCTGTCGGGAGCTTTCACCTGATCCTACACGGAAAAGAAGCTCGGTTCGCGCCATTGGCGTGACTAATCTGCGCGATGCTGCGGTAACGATTTATCCGCCGCTTGAAGCTTTACGAGCAGGAATCGTTGAGGTGAAGCGGGGAGATACCTACCTCGATCTTACGGATGCTGCAATCAGTGATTCTATAAGGCTTACGCACATAAGTGGTGCGATCGAAATCTCATGGTAGGTGACAGACGGATGAAACTGCAACTAAATGAAGGTTGGCAGCTGACAGGGGAGCCGCTCTTTCGTCAGGCTGATGATTATAGGATGGTTAGGAATAAACAGCAGGATTGGCTGCAAGTCGATTTACCCTGTGATGTGCATATGCCGCTGATTGAGCATGGGATAATCGCGGAGCCGCTAGTGGCCGATCAATGTTTCGCAAGCGAATGGACGGAGAAACGCTCTTGGTGGTTTAAAAAGGAATTTGACCTGACAGAAGAACAGCTGACATCCGAGCGGATGGTTCTTCACTTCGAATCGTTGGATGTAGAAGCGGACGTCTGGTTGAATGATTGCCATCTAGGTCATCATCGCAGCGCTTTTTATCCGTTTGCCTGCGATCTCAAAGGTAAGGCGCAACAAGGGGCTAATCAGCTCCTTGTGCGCGTCACCTCTGGCTTGGAACGCTATTCGGAGAATGATCTGGCCTTCATTCACGAAGCCAAAATTGTGTATGAGAACGAGCAGATCGGGCATCGAGGCGACCATCGCAGGGGCATGCTGAGAAAACCGCAATATGTATTTGGTTGGGATTGGGGACCCAGAGTAGCGACCTGCGGAATTATGGGCGAGGTTCATATTACCTGTGTCAATCGCATGCAAATTCGAGATATTCAGGTTACAACGACAAGCTTGGACACTGCCGGCAATGCCGCACATGTGCAGTTCCAACTGGAGCTGGAGAATCTGCATCCCTATCAGACGTTAGAAACGCAGCTGAAACTGGAACTGCTTTTCGGTACCGAGCAAGTGCAGCTTATAGAAGAAGACTGTTGTCTTCGCTCTGGGCTGAACTATGTCACACTTCAAATGAAGGTGCCTGATGCCAAGCTTTGGTGGCCCAATGGGATGGGGGAGCAGCCGCTGTATACGGTTCGGGCAACGCTCCAGACAACAACGCATGCTGTGGATTATCCGGCCTTTTTATTTGGGATACGCACGCTGCGCTTAAAGATGGATAAAATTCCGCAGAGCCCGGATGAACGTTCTTTTACTTTTGAAATAAACGGTGTCACTACCTTCAGCAAGGGGGGAAATTGGATACCTGCTGACTCCATCTATGCGCGGGTCACTGATGCCAAATATGATGCTTTGCTGCGTGAGGCGAAGGAAGCCAACTTCAATATGCTGCGGGTTTGGGGCGGAGGCATCTATGAGCGAGATATCTTTTATGACAAATGTGACGAGTACGGGATTCTAATTTGGCACGATTTCATGTTCTCCTGCGCCAAATATCCAGATAACCTGAGCTGGTTTCGGCATGAAGTGGAGCAGGAGATCGATTATCAGACAAGGCGGCTGCGCAATCACTGCTCGCTGGCGCTTTGGTGCGGCAACAATGAGAATCATTGGGGTTTTGAGGAGTGGTGGAATGAGACGGATGCGGCAGACTTCTATGGGGGAGCGGCATGTTACAACGACATCGCGCCCCGCCTAGTCCAGCAGAATTGTCCCACGATTCCGTATTGGAACAGCTCGCCGTACGGCGGTGAGCACCCGAATGGGAGCCAATCCGGCGACACGCACCACTGGAATGATACCATGATGCATGCTGATATCGAGAAGCGAATTGTACCCGAGGAATATGACAAGGTGAGCGCTAAGTTTGTCTCGGAGTATGGCTACATAGGTCCTAGCCGGAAGTCTTCCGTTGAAATCTACCATCAGGGTCAGCCGCTGGATCGTGACGGCAAGCTCTGGCGGCTTCATACGAATATGTTTGAAAAAGATACCGTGCTTGCAGGCATAAACAGGCATTATGTAAATCCCGCACATCTTGCCATCGAGGATTACTTGCTGTATGCAGGCTTATGTCAGGGCTTGATGCTGGCATATTCGCTTGAAGCGATGCGTGCCAAGTTGTTTTGTTCCGGCGCTTTATTCTGGATGTACAATGATTGCTGGGGCGAGGTCGGCTGGTCGATTATTGACTATTACTTAACGCGCAAAATTGCTTATTATTTTGTGAAGCGGGCATTAGCGCCAGTAAAGCTTATTCTGCGCCAGCAGGATGGGGTGATTCAGCTTACAGCTATTAATGAAACCAGCGCCGTCATTCGTGAAACTATGGTATATGGCCTTGTCCGTTATGATGGGAGCGGAAAACAAACGCAGGAGGTGGATATAGACTTGCCTCCATTCTCGCGGGAAGTTGTTCTGCAATGGACAGCATCTCCCTACAAGTCTGAAGAGGCTTGTCTCTTCGCTGGACCGCTGAGTGAATCCAGCGAGTTGAAGCCCGCCGTGTTACACAAAGAAGTGGTTCGCAATCTGCGATTGCCCGATCCCCAATTGCAGGTGTCCAACGTCCAAACCATCGATGCCGGGCTTACGCGTTTTACAGTTTCAAGCGATACTTTTGCGCATGCAGTGCATTTTGGTTTGGATGATGCGATCCAACTGAGTGATGAATATTTTGACTTGCTTCCAGCCGAGAAGCGGGACATAACGATACGGCATGAAGGGTTCGCCCTTCCGGCCGACAGCATCGTTCCTCGATCGATCTTATTAAAAAGTTAGGGCTACAAGGATGCCATTAATGCGGGGGGGGCATCCCCCGCAAGTCTGCGCAAGTTTTGCGGTAGAAGGCGAGCCTCTCACGTGATTTCGCAGGAAAAAAAGAAGATGAGAGCACAAAAGTGCAAATAGGCTGTTTCATAAGCAGCTATTGAATTCAATCTCAAGAAAAATGGACTATCGGAACGAAAAAGGAGCTAAACGGCATGTACGCGTTTAGCTCCTTTGTTGTGGCTTCCATTGCTCTTTAACTGCCTTCCTGATAAGAGTCTCCAGAGACTCCTATTCGTGTAAAAAGACCACTTTTCGCGCCAATAAGAGCTCTTAGAGGCTCTTATTGATTCTTGTGTGGGGAGTTTTTGCGTGCATCACCCGAAATAAGAGTCTTTCAGGGCCGCTATTCATGGAAAACTCCCACCTTTTGTGCAAATAGGAGCTGCCAAAGACTCTTATAGGCATCGCACAATAGGGGGAGAGCTGCCAGGAGTCACAAGGCCAGTGACCTTGTGGGCACCCTCTTTAAACAAAGGGCTGCAACAACCGAGCTACAACAGGCTTAAGCCCCTCAGCAATATGCTTGTAGCCCAAATCGGAAGGGTGAATCCCGTCGGCCGTACATTCCTGGTAGTCGGTGCCCAGCAGCTCACCGCCGTCGCAGAAATGAACGTTAGCATCGCCATCTTGGTTCAGACGTTCAACAGCTGCACGCTGAATCTCCTTGCGTTCTTCCCGGCGCTGAACCAGACTCTCGTCGAAAGCTTCCTTCGCAAACCGGATTTGCGAAACGACGAGAATCGGAACGTCCGGATGGACAGCGCGGTAGATTCGGATGAATTCAGGCAGCGATTTGGCCAAATGCTCCGTACTTGGTGTATTGCCTTCATAATCGAGCACGAGCAAGGCGGGATCATCAATTTGGCTGCTGAGGTGGGCTAGCTCAGGTTCACCTTGCGCATTGCCGGAGAAACCGAGACTCACGAACTCGAGCGGAAACATGCGGCTCAGCTGATTCGGGTACGCCATCCCTGGCCGGGAGGCGCATGCGCCGTGGGTAATAGACGTTCCGTACAGAACTACCTTTTTGTCGGAGGCGAAGCCTGGGAACTCGGTCACCCTTGACTCGGGCGCAACGCCGATCCAAAGCTCTTTCACCCCCTGGTAGAGGGGGAGGTTCAGTGTAATTTCCCGCAGGCTCGGCGAAAATGATTCGAAGAGCACGCTTTCATATTCAGCTTGCCCAAGTTCAAAGCGGGAGGTATTCACATATTGCTGCTCACCGGCAGAGCCGATGTAGCAATCTACGCCGCATTGGCCTGTGGCTGGCATTTGGTACATCGTTGCTTTATCAGCAAGAACGACCCGCACGGCGAGCTTCACAGAATTGGTCCGAAAGCGGACCTGCACGCCGGTCGGATAATTCGCAAGCCGATCGACTTCGGATCGGATAGGGTGGCTTGGGCGCAGAGGCAGTCTGCGATACACGCCGTCCTGCGCAAGCCAAGGCAGCCCAGTGACCCGGAATGGGGCAGCAAGCGGCGTGTGCCACTCCCATTCATCGAGGCGAGCGGCATCTGCTTGCAGATTCGCATCTAGCTTCTGAATATCGTTTGCGGGTTTCCCCATGGCGGATTCCTCCTGGACAATGACAAGTTAAACGATCTGTAATTCAATGCCAAGCACTTGAGCAACCTTGCGAATCTTATTGTTTACATGGCCAACACCTAATGCGAAATGATGAGTAGGGCCCGCGGAGCACCATTTTTCAACAAACTCGCCAACACTGCAATTGAAGCTGCAGCGTGTATTCGTGTTTCCGGTCTGCGGGATCGGCCCTTTGATGGATTCGCCTTCCGTGGCGATCATTTTGAATTTGCCGTCAGCCGTTTGAGAAATGCTCAGCAGTGTCACAGGACCTGACTGAATGCTGAACTCTACGCCGATGCCGGAACCGCGCTTGCCGTGAAACAGATCAAGTCCGCGAATGATCGGCTTACCGTCACTGATTTTGATGTTATGCGGACCATCATGACCCACCAGTACGATATCGTCGACGAAATCGCAAGGATGCAGCTCGGCGAAGGAGCCTCCGGCGTCAAGGCGATCCATGATCAGCATAGCTGCGCATGTTTTCAAATCAGCTTCTCCGGCAAGCGGAATTCCTTTGCCCGTTAGCAAGGAGTTCCCTAGCACCATATTAGCGCCAATTCGTTCATATTCATTGTTGTCCATGCCACGGTAATAGTAGGCGAGTCCCGTCAACCCGAATTCGGCAATCAGCTTATCCAGACCGACAGCGACCTTCGCCGACCAATCCAGATCCTCTTGCTTAATGGGTCTTGTAATCGGATCGATGAACGGGTCAGCAATCGTGAATATGCTTTTAATTTCGTCAAGCTTGTCTGCGGTTTCTCTGGCTGTCACACCATTGACCAGCTTGGCCAAGTCGCACATCTCCAGCATTTGTACATGGGATCCGAAAGAGGCCGTAAAGGCTGTAGGGTCCGAGTTCATGTCGTACATACCCTCATAGGTATGGCCCAAATAGCCGATCCGCGCATATTTAAAGGCACGTCTCGCATTGGCGACTTGGCACCACCCTTTTAATTCCGTTAACATGCGAGCATCATCGTACAAAGTACCTACCATCATTCCGGCAGCAGGTTTGCCTGCGCGAATCAATACCCCGCTGATCTCTGGCAGTGAGCAGATGTTATCGTTGGCGAGCTGCATGTAGGTCGTTGTTTTCAAATAATCAAGTCGTTTCAGTGGTTGCAGCGCAACAAGCACCGTGGGCACCGACAGATTGAGGATAGCTGTTGCTGCAGAAGACGAGGTCACGTAAGTGCTCAGAAAACAAAAGAGAAAATCCACATCCTGTGCTTTGAGGTAAGCGGCTGCGGCAAAGGATTTATCGACAGTATCGACAAAGCCTGCACTGATGACCTCTACGTCTTCCTTGCGCAAATGATCCAGGAACTCATTGCCGTAGCCAATTAATTCTTCCTTTAGGCCAGGAAACTGTCCCCAGTATGGCTCGTGTCCGACGTTTATAACTCCGATGCGTGACCGTGCTTTTTGGAAAGAATTGCTCATAGTTTAATCATCCTTTTTTGTTGGAATACCCCTCATTTTAGTGAATGTAAGTAGTGGAAACAATGAAGGCATCAACACTTTTTTGAGTAATTCTACGATTTTATGAAAGTGAAAATTTTATCATTGGATGCGGGCGGCAAACGGAAGAGCCATCAGGCCATTATCGGGATGTTATGTTACAATAGGACTATGAAAATCACAGTTGAAAACCATACCATAGAGTTCAATGTTCAATACGGAAGTCGAAAAAAGCTATCCATTCATATCGATTCAGCGGGCTTCATAACCGTCAAAGCGCCTAACGATACAAGCCAGGAAATCATTATGAGCGCTGTGAAACAGCATGCGGCTGTTATTTTGGAAAAGCTGAATGCCATCGCGAAAGCCAGGGATATCCCTAAGACAAGAGAGTATCAAGACAACGGGAAGTTCCTGCATCTGGGCAAATATGTTCATCTTCATGAACTGATCGAGACGGACGGGCTCTCCGAAGAAGAACTGAGGGTTAATTTGAAGAAATTCTATTTCGCAAGCTGTAAGAAGACGATCGGGGAACGGATCAAAATCTACCAAAACCAACTGAAAGTGAAACCCAAATCCGTCGAAATCGACGAGTCCGTCACCAAGTGGGGAAGCTGCAGCTCAGATAAGAAAATAACCTTTAATTATCGCTTGGCAATGGCCCCGGTGCAGGTTATTGATTATGTCATCATCCACGAGCTCTGCCATCTGCTGCATATGAATCATGATCGATCATTTTGGCGACGTGTAGGCAGTTTGATGCCGGATTATAAGGAAAAAGAAGCGTATCTGGCGCACTATGGACAGGCCATGACGCTTTGAGTTTATAGAGGAGGAACAGCATCCATGACACCGAAAATAAAAAGGATTCTTAACGTAATCACTGTAATTTTGGTCATTATTATCGGATTTACTTTAAGCTGGATAGCAGGGGTAGCCATCATCGTATTGATACTCGGATACTTTACTTACAAGAGCCGCTCAGCGATCTATGCACATAGGGGAAACCTGGCTTACATGAGAGGGGATCGCGATCAAGCCTTGATTTTGATGGAAAAAGCCTATCGTACAGACGCCATTCTGCCAAAACATCAGATCGGTTATGGCTTTCTGTTAATGAAAGTTGGGGAGCTTGGCAAGGCTGAGGATATCTTCAATGAGGTTCTTCATCAAACAGCAACCAGAGATATGATCATGCAAGCCAAGATTAATTTGGCAACGGTCTATTGGCTGCAGAACAAACGTGATGAGGCTTATGACAGCCTGAAGGAAATATCACAGGAGGTTAAGAACACACTTGTTTATGGGAATTTTGGTTATTTCCAAATTTTGCGTGGTGAGCTGGAAACGGCTCTTGCGTATAACCTCGAAGCCTATGCCTATAATGACAGCGATCTGACCATTATGGACAATTTGGCGCAGAACTATTATTTGCTCGACCGGCTGGACGAGGCAGATGAGATGTACACGAAGCTGATGGGCAAAACACCTAAGCATGCAGAATCCTATTATTACTATGCACTAACGCTCCAAAAACTCGGCCGCAAACAAGGAGCGATCGAGCAGATTAACAAGGCAATGGAGAAGGAACTTGCGCTCATTACCCCTTTGACCAAAGGCGATATAGATGCGTTAGCAAGTGAGTTAAGAGAAGTGGAGGCTGACAAGCTTGAAGCTTGAAAAGCCTCATATAAGAGCGAGGGAGATGCGTCCGTGGACGTATCTCCCTTTTCTTTTGCTGTATGGACCGGCCTGAGGCCCTGGTAGTGCTGGGAGTGAAGGTTCATGTACCGCTCCATTGTTGAAGATAGATGCTAACTGGGAGGCTAGATTAGAGTGATTATGTTTACATTGGATTCCAATATTCTCCACCTCGCCATACTTTCACCATGTTCATCGTGATCCCAATGAGCGAAGATGGGTTCAGAAGGCAGGGACGTTCACACGTTATCTAGCCAAATTATCGAGGCGTATGGAAGGGTTACTTCGACTTCTAATCGGCATGTACCTTTCCGAAACCATTTCCTCGATGATCTACAACAGATCCTTCCTGTCATTAACCAACTAGTGAGGCGCTGGGATGGGTTACTCCGCACTCAAGCGACCATGGTTTCACCCGGGCTTTATGGCAGGTTCGACTCCTGCAGCCAACTTATCCCGCTTTTTCCTCACTAGTGTCTTTACAAACAAGAAGGAGGTCGTTATGTATGAGCTTCGCTAAAAAGCTTTTTAAATCCTTGAAATCAAATATATTTAACATGGATAATTACCCAGCGTATACGCGTTCGGTTGAAGAACAATATCTGCAAACGCTCCTAACCAATACCATGCAGAACACCTTCTATGCCGATCAAAAAGCGCTGTTGCACGATGCAGCTGAACTTCACCATGAAATGGCAGCCTCCAATCCACAGTTCATGGCCAAAGCGCTCGTGTTCGCGAGGAATGAAGGGTTTATGAGACTCCAGCCTTTGTTTGGACTCGCTGTTCTATCTGCATATCGTCCGGATTTGTTTGCCAAAGTTTTTATGCAGGTTGTGCGTATTCCTTCTGATTTGTCCGATTTCTTAACAATTCTAAAGGGGTTGGGGCGTGGCGAAGGCGGCCGTGCAATTAAGAGACAAGTGAACCAATTCCTTGCAGGTGTTTCGGAGTATTGGGCAATGAAATATAACGGTCGTGGACGCAGTTATAGCTTAGGTGATGCCATTGCTACGGCCCATCCTAAGCCGATGGATCTTAGGCAGCAAGCACTTTTCCGCTATTTGCGCGGACAAGAAGCCAATCTTGCCTTGTTGCCGCAGGTCGAAGCATTAGAGTACTTGAAGAAAGCTGAAACGGAAGAAGAACAGTTGGCATGGATTGAGAAGGGGAAGCTTTCCTACGAAACGGTTACTGGGGCTATCAAGCCTTCGAAAGCGGTTTGGTGCGCCCTTCTGTACCAAATGCCAACGTTCGCCATATTGCGTCATTTGAATACGCTAGTGCGTTCCGGTGTATTGGAGGATAAACAGCATCTTGATTATATAAACAGCAGACTAACAGATCAGAAAGCTTTAAGGAAGGCCAAAATCTTGCCTTTTCGCTTCGCAACCGCTTTTCAGCAAGTAGAGCATCCAGTGCTTAGGGATACCCTAAGGGAATCCGTCGACCTGACGTTCGATAACTTGCCGGAAATCGGCGAGATGACGGCTATTTTCCTGGACATATCGGGTTCCATGCAGGGCAAGTATTTGGAAATTGGTTCGGTTTTTGCCTTAGCTTTGTACAAAAAGACACAAGGGAACTCTTTGTTCTGGTTGTTCAATACGGAGGTAACGGATGCGAAGCCTTCCCGCCGGGACAGCATTCTCGGTCAAGCAGAGCAGATTCGTGCTTATGGCGGAACAGATACGGGGGCTCCGATTCGGAAGCTGATTGAGCAGCAGACAAAGGTTGACCAAATCATTATCATCACGGATGAGCAACAGAACAGTGGAAGTGCGTTTTATAAGCAGTTGAAGCTCTATCGGACCCAAATTAATCGCGACGCCAAGGCGTTCATTATCGATATTGCCCCTTATCGTCATGCGATGACTCCTGTCCATGATGAGCTAACGCATTACATCTATGGGTGGAGCGATACCGTACTTACTTATATTGCTCAGGCGATTCGAGGCTATGGGGCGCTGAAGGAGCGGATTGACTCACTGGATTTGGATCAGGGTGAGGCAGGAACGAAGTTGTAAATTCTAGTTGACAACAACTGGTAAAAGGCTTTAGTATGAGCAGTATTAAATCCCAGAGAAAAGGAGTCGATGAAGATGAAATCCAATTTATTAGTTAGTTTACATCAGGAACAGAGTAACCAATTCAACCAACAAAAAAATAATGGACGAATTCTCATCGGTTCACTGGGTTTCTGTTAACGGTATCAGGGATAGCTTTTACAAGCTAGTTCTGGACGTTGTATGGAATAATCGGTCATGGACGCTTGAGTCCATGGCCTTTTTTTGTGCATAGGATGCCAAGAATTTGGAGGGAGATATAAGAAATGGCAATTGTTCAGGTGACATCCACTAATCCTAAGTTTTCTTTTATGATCAAGAAAAATCCACAGTCCGGCCTCATGCTCAAGTCAGTCCGCAAAGGAATGTCGTATGGCTGGTATACCAACGAGGCTACGTTTAACGTTTATTTCAAAGATGCAGATAATGATATTTCTTATAAGCAGCATGAGAAAGATAACTTTGAATATCTCAATGTCTCCCGCTACAACACTCCGCTTTTTCCTTTAAATGCGATCAATGAGTACTTTTCTACCCCATTGAAAGTACATAACGAGCAAGACATCGGAGGGTATGAGCATTCATTTTTCATTAATATGATTCATATTGAACTGGTGCGCTATGTTGCATTTTTTGAGAAGCATCTGAAGGATTTTACATTTGAACTGACGCATCAAGCTCACAAAAGCTATTCCCTTAAAATTTCGACACGTACAAGTCTTTATCAACTGCTTCATGTGGTTAGTGTGCTGTGTTTATTTCTATCCATGTTCGGGAATGAGTTTATTGATATTTCGGACAGCATTCTCGACAAATATATCAAAAGCATCAACGTTATAGATGCGCCGTTCTATATTCGCAGCTTATTCGTGAGAAACTTCCTGCCATCCAAAGATCGTTTCAAGAAGTATAAAAATGATCTGGAAAAAACAAGCCGCTACGACATCAAATTTGATTTTGGCGGAACGGGACTTCAACGGAGAAACTTTATTGCGAGAGCATTGCCTTTTAATAAAGCAATTCTGGATGTTGGTTGTGGAGAAGGGTACTATGCCATTCCTTATGCTTCGAAAATCGAAGATTGTTATTATGCCATTGATATTAACGAGGAATTGTTGGAAGTCATCAACCGCAAAGCGAAGCAAAAAGAAATAGATAATATTATTGCATTTCGCTCAATCGATCATTTTCTTGAGCAGTATAATGGAGAACTGGTCGATGTGATATTAACCGAGGTTATTGAGCATATGAGCCAAGATGAGGCCAAAGAGCTTATTGAACATATTTGTAGACAGGTAGCTTTTGAACAATTTATTATTACAACCCCGAATGCTGACTTCAATCCTTTCTATGAACTAACGGGATTTAGGCACGATGATCATAAGTGGGAAATGAGTCAGGATGAGTTCAGGCAGTGGTTCAACCAGGTGGCTATCGGAGATGACATGGAAGTGGAGTTCGTAGCCATCGGAGATGGGGTTAATCAGATTCAGACTACACAAGGCGTTATTCTTAGAAAAAAGGAGGGCTAGGACGTGCAGATTAGGACTAAAATCCATACGATTTTTATGATGATTGGATCGACAGAATGTGGGAAAACGACCTTCGCCAAGGAAGTTCTTATTCCTAAGCTTCAATTCGAAGATTCAGCGAAAAACTATAAAACGAACGTACAATACCTATCCTCTGACAGTATTCGGCAGGATGTACTCGGTTATGAGTACGACAAATATGATCAAGTGATGCTGGAGGCCAGTGAACAGGCTTTTCATCTGTTGTTCGAGAGATTAAGAATGGTCACCACCTTTCCCATTAATGCGGAATTCGTTGTTGTGGACACGACCGGCTTGGCAGATGACTTTCGAGAGAAAGTACGTGAAATTGCTCATCAGAACAACTATAACCTGGAAGTCATCTTATTCGACTATCGCAAACGGGAAGATTATTATGCATCCGAGCGTTCCAAAAAGCTCATTACCCACCATATTAATCGTTTGCGAAGAGAGGTTCTAGGTTCTCTATCAAGGGAAGGCTATGCCAAAATCCATAAGGTGAGAAGCAAAGATTTTTATTCGCAGGTGGAACGCATTCCTAACCCTGATTATCAAGTCATTGTCGAGGATCAGGCAGCCTATTTAGCTGCAATACTACCTCAAGACGCCAAGTATATAACGGTTGGCGACGTTCATGAATGTATAGGTGAGCTTAAAGGCCTTTTGCTAGATTATGGCTTCCAAATAGCCAATAACCAGCTCGTCGCAACGGATAAGGTGAAAAATACGAAGATCATTCTGGCCGGAGATTGGATAGATAAAGGCAAGCATACCAAAGAAATCATTGAATTTCTTTATGCCAATCAAGATTCGTTTATCTTGGTTATCGGGAATCATGAGAACTTCGTATATAAGTTCCTGCGTGGGGAAATCAGCGGCGTTCAACAAGAGATGCTGCATTCGTATTTTGATTCTACACAGGTGCTTCTAGAAGATGAGGAGCTGCAAGGGAAATTCGACCATTTGATTGCCAGATCACAACCATTCTATAGGTTTATTGGCCTTCATGGTCCATCTTATTACATCACACATGCTCCATGTAGAAATAAATATATAGGCAAAATGGATATTAACTCGCTTCGACAACAGCGAAGCTTCCGTATCGACCGAGAAACGTCGTATGAGAATCAACTTAGTTTCCTGAAGGAAGAAGCGGTGAGGAACCATCCGTATCACCTATTCGGGCATATCGCTGCTAAGAACGCAGTTCGCATTAAAAATAAAATTCATCTTGACACTGGATGCGTTCATGGCAACGCGTTAACCTCGGTCAGCATCACATTCAAGCCTTTTATGAAAGCTTACAAATCGCCACAGGTCATTGTAACAGAAGAACTTAAGACAATGTTCATGGAAGAACGAAAAGTGGCAGTTCAAGAGCTAGAAGATGAGGAAATTCGCAGATTGCACTATGCTTCCCGACATAAAGTGAATTTCATTTCAGGGACCATGTCCCCTGCGGACAAGGACGAAACGGTGTGTGAGCTTGAGTCTTTGAAACGTGGTTTAGCTTATTTTACCGAGCAGTCTGTTAAGCAAGTTGTTTTACAACCTAAATATATGGGATCCCGCTGCAACATTTATTTGCATGAGAATATTGAGCAGTGTTTTGCGGTAAGTCGTAACGGTTATCAAATAAAACAAATAGATATGACGGACATTTACCAGAAGCTGCTGCTTAAATTCAGTGGATATATGGAGCTTAATCAAGTTCAGATGCTTATTTTGGATGGAGAACTTCTTCCGTGGAAAGCACTTGGCGATGGGCTCATTCAAAGGCAGTTTAAGCCAATCGAGAAAGCTTTGGAGAGTGAACTTGCATTTTTGCAGGAGAATGGCTTTGAAGAAGCATTTGGCAAGTTGACTCATGAATATAGGAACAGTGACTTCGAAAGAGAGCAATTCAACATGTCTAAGACCGTATTAAATGACAAGTATGGCTCTCACTTGTATCAAAATTATAAGTATTTGCATGAAATTAGCGAGACCTATGTCCCACTGGATGAGCACGTGAAAGCCTATCAAACGTATAAACGGCAGCTGGACATCTACGCGGAGGACGGGGAGCTTGATTACAAACCATTTGCCTTGTTAAAAGTGGTTTATCAGAGTGGCGAAGAGCTGCTGCCTGAATGGAAAACTTCAGAGATGTACAGTTTCCTATCCGACGATGAATTCCTTTTGCTGGATTTGGCTGATCCCGATAGCCTACAGAAGGCAGAACAATATTTCTCGAAGCTGACTGTAGACAACTACATGGAGGGCGTCGTTATCAAGCCTGAGGCCTCAGAATCTGGGGCTGCCCCGCACATGAAAGTTCGGAATGCTGATTACCTTTCCATTATTTATGGCTACGACTACAAGTTTCCCCATAAGTACCAAAAGCTAATGAAGCAAAAGACAATTAAACAAAAGCTGCGAACTTCCCTGAATGAACATCGGTTGGGAAAGAAAATGCTGCAAGTTAAGTTCAGTGATATCGTGCCAGAGAATGAGTCCTATCAGGAAGTTGTTGCGAACTTGTTGTTTGAAGTGGCTAAGGAGAGGGAGATTGATCCTAGGTTGTAGGTTCTTGAAATGGTATATTAAAGTTACTAGATCGACCTGCGAAAGGAGAAAATATGGAAGGGAACAAGACGTCATACGAATCAATCGATGCCTATATCGCGACATTTCCTGCTGATGTTCAGGAGGTCCTTGCAGAGTTAAGGCAATTTATCAAAGAATGGGTGCCGGAAGCAAAAGAGAAAATTAGCTATCAGATGCCTACTTTTGATCTGCATGGCAATCTGGTACATTTTGCGGCTTATAAAAATCACATCGGATTCTATCCCGCGGCGAGCGGAATCGAGGCTTTTAAAGATGAATTAGCCGCTTACAAAGGGGCTAAGGGATCTGTGCAATTTCCGCTTGGCAAGCCGTTGCCTTATGAATTAATAGGCAGGATTGTTGCTTTTAGGGTGGCTGAGAATATCGAACGGGCGAAACGTAAATCGAAGAAATAGGGCGTAGTTCATAGGGGCCAACTCCAGTTTAGGGGTTGGTCATTTTTTATATCGTTTGGGTATAATTAAACTCTCTTTACAGCTCTTATTCCAAAATGTGGTAGGATTGTGAAGTGATTATAAATGTGAGGTGCAGGGAAATGAGAATCTTGTTTTGTTCCGATCCATTGAATCAGAAATGGGTCGATTCTGATTATGAGATTGAATATAGAAAAGCGATTGAGCTGGGTATAAAAGTGGAGCTTCTTTCATTAGAGGATTTACTTGAAGGGAATTGTTCGAAAGCAATTAAGCGGATTCCAAGTCCAGACAATCAGGAAACTGTTATTTATCGAGGCTGGATGATGAAGCCAGATAATTACGAGCAGTTGTATAGAGCCTTGGAGGTTAGGAATCTTATCTTAATCAATACTCCTGAGGAATATGTGCATTGTCACTATTTTCCTAATTCATATGAAGTGATACGAGCTGCAACACCATTAAGTATCTGGAAAGATATTCACTTCCTGAATAATAAATTGGATAACATTCATGAGGAATTACATATATTTGGTAACCGACCAATTCTGATCAAGGATTATGTAAAGTCAAGAAAACATGAATGGGAAGATGCTTGTTTTATACCAGACGCTTCTGATCGTAATCATGTGAGATACGTGGTTAATAATTTGATTGAGCGACAGGGAACAGAACTTAATGGAGGGGTTGTTTTCCGTGAATATGTAGAACTAGAACACTTAATCAAGCATCCTGTAAGCGGAATGCCTCTATCTAACGAGTATAGGTTATTTTTCCTGAACCATGAACTATTGACGATTGCTGAATATTGGGACGAAGCATCCTATCAGCTAGAGAGGCCTAACTTGGAGCCCTTTATCAATTTGGCTAAAGGTATTAAGAGTCATTTCTTTTCAATGGATATTGCTAAGACAGTTAGTGGTGAGTGGATTGTGATTGAAACAGGGGACGGTCAGGTTTCTGGATTGCCTAGTCATACGAATATTGGTGAATTTTATGGATTTATGAAAGGGCACATGTAGGCTATTTGTGAGCGCAGATCGTGAAATGCTTTTACACTTTAAGGTGCTTAAAGATTTTATTAGAACAGAGGCGGTGGCAATTATGCAGAAGATCAGTCGCAAAAAAACAGTCGAAGGAACCAGGGTTCCGGGTATCATCAAAAACTCGCAATACTTCTATGTGAATGTTGATGTATACGAAGATGGAATGGTTAATTGCTGGGAGCTGGTTGATTTAGACGGGTTAGAAGAAAAAATAAAACGCAATTGGTTGATCCCCCAAGTACCCGATGGAGAAATTATTTCAATTCATGGGCTAGGTGCGTTCAAAGTGAAGTCTGCAAATTGGAAATATGACAAAAAAAGTTACTTTAAGTATATAAAAACTATAATTAAACTGCTTAATCCCAAGCTAAATAACCTATACACGATCTCTAGAGAAGAAAAGGAGTTAATGCAACAGAGGCGTGTAGGCTATTCACCACAAGCCAAGGAATTCTATGTAAAGAGAGAGTTATTTTACGAAACAACTGAGGGGGACGGGTTCACAATCTTTTTAAGATATAATCAGAGATGTTATTTAGCTAATCTAGTTATATATATGGATGGGAGTGTGGTTTGTTATACTTCCGAGTTTGAGTTGAACTACAGGTTAGAAGAAATTGAAAAATTATTTGAAGATGGCACCTTATTTACAAATATTGAAGTTCCTACAGTTATACACTTTGAAAATTTTGGTGAAGTTACTTTTTCTGAATCAACATATTCGGCAAAGCCCATGGAGAAGTTTAAGGAACTGATGGATATGTATCACAAATTAAATGGTCAAGAAACGACCTTAGAATCATGTAGAAAGATGTACTTTGAATATCTCGAATATCCGGATGAAGATGCCAGAACCAAGCTGAAAGAATTATATGAATCAATACCTGAGCATGAACGGATTTATCTTGGTGACATGGATAGCAGGGATTCAGACTATGTTAGAATCATTTATCATCCTGAACAGAAGAGAGAAGTCTAGTTACTTTAAATTTCCTCATTCGTTATACTTCCACCATGTTCACCATCCACCCAATCAGCGAGAATGGATCTAGTAGACCAACATCAATAAAAGGAATAGGTGATCATGGATGGTAATTTTCTTCAATAAAGCAATGCGCGCACCTTGGGAGGGCGAAACCTCTATATATGCCTATATTCAAAAACAAATTCAGGATGAGGGGAGATTAATCAACACATCTTTGCCTGATGATGAAGAGTATTGGGCTGGAAGTAAAATGCGCTGGGTGGCTGGTGGTATGGATGGTGCGATGGGTCATCATGCTGCGCGTGGCAACCTGACGGATGAGTTACGGGAGTTGGTTCATCAACTAGCAAAGCAGTCCAGAAAGCCAAGACGTTCCTTGCGAAAAGCAATCTACAGAAAGCTCATTAAAGCGGATATTGGCGGTAAAATAGATGCAGTGTTAGAAGAACTGCGCAAGCATCCGGGTGTTAATCCTGAACATTTATTATCAGAGGGAAAATGGTTGGCTGAAAACGGATCCCATCGCAACGTGGTTAAATTTGGGATTGCCTTATTGGGGCTATTTCATAATGAACACGTAAAAGAGCTGCTTCTTACGCTAGGTAAACATGAAGAATTCACATTATATGCTACAGTTGCGATTCAGAATGGGATGGAGGATGAGAATAACGTTCTCTTTGAATTAGTTAAGGATGTTAGCGGTTGGGGGAAAATACATATCGTCGAAAGGCTAGAGCCGAGTACTCCTGAGATTAAACAGTGGCTGCTGCGTAAAGGTTGTCAGAACAGTGTAATGAACGAATATCTGGCTTGTATTTGCGCACGAAATGGAGAATTGCACGCTGCACTTTCGTCGGAGCAAGTAGATAGCGAATTATTTGAAGGAGCTACAGATATCATACAGGCGTTGTTAAACGGAGGCCCTGCTGAGGATATCGATGATTACGAGCATGCACCACAAGCCATTTCTAACTATTTGAGATTATCATATATGATGTGCAATGCCTTAAAACCATTATCGGTGATTTTGGAGATACGTGACTTATTAAGTCACACAGACGAAATGTGGGAGAAACGGACGTCCATGGGATGGACGGAGAAATTGCGAATGGAGATTCTAGCGGCTTCTCAAAGAATTATCACATTATCAAAATGGGAGAGCCTTGTTATTGATGCCATTAATTCAACTGATCGTGTAGACCGCTATTATGGTGTTGTTTGCGCTAAAAAGCTAGGCATTGATAGTTGGGATGCACTCTACACCCAGTTGCTTACGAACCCACTACAAGAGTCACTTTATTACGATCTCATGAAAACAGACGATCTGCAGCGTATAAAGAAACTGGTTCAATTGGCTGAAGATCATTTGCCGCTGCAAGAAATCTCTACAGGTCCCAAGGATGAATTGGGATTAGGCCAAGATTATGTTCCTCATCGTTGTCTTCTAGGCATTCTTCAAAGTTTAGATGAATACGAAGGGATGGGTAAAGGACTACTTGCGGTAGGGCTGAACAGTCCAGTGACGAATAACCGAAATATGGCGCTCAAAGCATTGGAGGCTTGGGAGGCTTCTTCTTGGGGCAATGAACTTGTTATAGCGTTGAATCAATTGGCTGAAATCGAACCGAATGAGTCTGTGAGGGAGCGGGTTCTGCGACTTAAGGAAGTAAAGTATTCGTTATTTACACGGGAGGAATAAGCATGGACAGGGAGATTGCATCGGTTGCATGCTAATAAACAAGATGTGCAAATCTACGATTATATCGATATTCAGGTGCCGCTCCTTATGAGTATGTATAGGAAGAGGGTAAAGGGGTATCGTGCTATGGGCTACAGTGTTATGGAATTGTAGATATGACAGAACGGGAGCTAGCATTAACTTCAAATACAGTAGGAGCCTCACCATCCATCTGTTATTCTAATGAACTGGATGATGCTTATAGACGAGGAAATGGCTACTTTAAAAACCTAATGAACTGAATCGGCGTTATCGAGCAATTTCTAGGCAGAATGGTGGTTGTTTGCTTCGAATAACGTATCTGGAATTCATTAGATTTTCAAAATGCACCATTTTGATCAAATAAAGGGTATTGAGTTCGTAAAAAGGGGGGCTTGTCCTCAAGGTTCATCGACCTTGGGGCAGCTCCCTTATTTCAATTGAAATCATATACCCTTCTTCGGCAGGTTTAATTGCCCCTAAATCTTCCAACCTCAGCATATTCCTTGTCCAACCCACATATCCATAAACAAAAGCATACAGATGGCAAAGGTGCCTCAGGTCCAAGAACGACGAACTGTTCTGTGCGCCTAGGCACCTTTTTGAATTCATTCACGGTGAAGAGGTGAAAGGAGTGAACCAACATCCGATTCGAGCGATCCCGCTCGCCATGAGGATTATCTCTAACGTTGATGCAGATCTAGCGCATCAGCTGGATCTGAAGCCGGGCATACGCTGCCTCGGCTTGCTGACTTCCAGCATCGATGATGTGGGCTACACAGCAATCGATGAAGCGACCAAGCAGGCAGCGGTCGAAGTGGTGTATGCCCGTTCGTTTTATGCCGGGTCCGGGCATGCTTCTGGGCCTCTGTCCGGCGAATTCATTGGCATCCTCGGCGGGGCATCGCCATCTGAAGTGAGAAGCGGGCTGGACGCCGCCAGGCAGGTGATGGAGACGGGAGCTTGCTTCTACGCTCTCAACCAAGAAGGCACCCACGCCTATTATGCGCATGTGGTGTCCCGAACAGGCTCCTATCTCTCTTCGCTGGCGGAAATCGGGGAAGGCGAACCGCTTGCCTATCTCATTGCTCCGCCACTTGAAGCTGTGTACGGACTGGATGCAGCCCTGAAAGCGGCCGATGTGCGAATGTGCAAGTTCTATGGTCCTCCGACGGAGACGAACTTCGCGGGCGGACTACTGACAGGCAGTCAATCCGCCTGTGCCGCCGCAGCAGCGGCGTTCGCGGACGCCGTCACAAGCATTGCCCGAGATCCTAAGAAAATAGGCTGAAGAGAAGCGGGTGTTCCCTATGAATGAGAAGTTGATGTCGCTAGGTATGATCGAGACCCACGGTTTGCCTGCCTTAATTGCAGCGGCAGATGCTGCAGCAAAAACGGCGGATGTCCGAGTAACCGCGTATGAGCAAGTGGATGCAGGCATCGTGACCATCTATATTTGGGGCGATGTGGCAGCGGTCAAAGCGGCGGTAGACGCAGGGGCAGATGAGGCGCGGAGAGTGGGGAAGCTGCTAGCCACACACGTTATTCCGCGGCCTGATCCTTCCGTATACGAGATGATTCGGGATATACCCGCTAGGGTATCCTCATCTCAAACTCCTGCGCCCGACAAGCCTGCGCCTAGCTGGAGCAAAATGAGCGTCGTTCAGCTCAGAGAACTAGCCCAGCAAACCCCGCTGTTCCCGATTGCCGGGCGGGATATCCAATTGGTTAGCAAAGCCGAATTGCTGAGGCTTTTCAAGGAATTGGATATTGAAGGGGGAGGTCCCGTGACATGAGGCTCGATAGTGATTTGCAAGCGATCCAGGAGGTTCGCGATTGCCTCCAAGAGGCGAAGGCGGCGCAGATTCAGCTGGAGGCAATGACGCAAGCTCAGATTAACGCCATCGTAGCCGCTATGGCCGAGGCTGCGGAGTCAGAGGCGGAACGGCTTGGCGCAATGGCCGTGGAAGAGACAGGCTTTGGCAAAGCTGCCGATAAGAAGACCAAAAACCTATTCGTTGCCCAAGATGTTTATGCAGCAATCAAGGATATGCAGACGGTGGGAATCATTAGTAAGGATGATGTGAACAAGGTGTGGGAAATCGCTCAGCCCGTCGGAATTGTAGCTGCGATTATTCCCTCGACGAATCCGACCTCAACAGTTATTTTCAAATGTTTGATTTCACTCAAAGCAAGGAATGCCATCGTGATCAGCCCGCATCCCTCGGCGCTGCGATGTTCACAGGAATCAGCGGCGATTATGCGCGCTGCAGCGGAGAAAGCGGGAGCCCCGCCTGGGCTGATTCACTGTCTAACCCGTCCTTCCGTCGAGGCGAGCGGAGAATTGATGAGGCATAAGTTGACGGATCTCATTCTGGCGACGGGCGGGACGGCCATGGTGAAAGCGGCTTACAGCTCAGGCAAGCCAGCCTATGGTGTCGGACCCGGGAATGTGCCGGTGTACATCCACCAAAGCGCGAAGATCAGCCAAGCGGTGAGGCAGATATTGCAAAGTAAGACGTTCGACTACGGGACGATCTGCGCTTCTGAGCAAGCGCTTGTCGTCGATCAAGCAGTCAAAGATGAGCTGGTCGCCGAATTGAGGCGGCAAGGGGCTTACTTTCTGAACGAGGACGAGAAAGCGAAGGTCAGCTCGATTCTCACCATGGGCAAAGGGATGAACCCGAATGTCGTGGGCCGCTCTCCGCAAGTGATTGCGGGTATGGCTGGCATAACCATTCCAGCGGAAGCAAAGGTAATGATTGCGGAAGAGTCGGAGGTCGGGCTGGCGCATCCTTTTTCCATGGAGAAGCTCAGCCCCGTACTTGCTCTGTACACGGTTAGCGATTGGCGAGAAGGCTGCCTCCGCTGCATGGAGCTTCTGGAGCTTGGCGGACTTGGACATACGCTCGGTATTCATGGCGAGGACATGGCGGTCATTGAGGCGTTCGGGTTGGAGAAGCCAGCTTCGCGCATTGTGGTGAATACAGGAACAACGTTCGGAGGCATCGGGGCAACGACAGGCATCTGGCCGTCGATGACGCTCGGTTGCGGTTCTTTTGGAGGCAATATTACGTCGGACAACATTGGTCCGCAGCATTTGCTGAATAGGAAGCGTGTAGCTTTTGGTATCAGAGAAATGCCGTTGAAGTCCCCGGCAGACGAAGTGACAGCAAGGGTTATGGAAAGCTTGGACACCTTGAGTCCGCTGGGCATTACGCGTGAAGACGTTGAGCAAATCATCAAGAATGTACTTTCCGACATGCAGGTAAATACATAACCCGAGGAGGACATGCAAATGGCAGGAGAAATGGCAGCTCTAGGTATGGTGGAAACGAAGGGTTTGGTAGGTTCTATTGAAGCAGCGGATGCGATGGTGAAGGCCGCCAATGTGAGATTGGTCGGGAAGGTTCATGTTGGCGGAGGCTTGGTTACTGTCATGGTACGTGGGGATGTTGGTGCTGTCAAAGCGGCCACGGATGCCGGTGCAGCAGCTGCGGAGAAGGTGGGAGAGCTGGTATCTGTCCACGTCATCCCGCGTCCGCACTCCGACATTGAGTTCATTCTTCCTAAGCTTGAAGGATAAATACGTCTATGGCGCTTATTACGGAAACGCATCTGCGTACGCAGCTGGTGAAAGGTATTCCCAATCCATATTTGCTAAAAGAGGGGGATAGGCTGACGCCGGCGGCCGCTGATTTTCTAAAAGATCGGGGCATCGCACTGAGGTCTGCCCAGTCGTCGAATCCACGAATTCTACCGGGTATTCCTGTTGGCGTGTCCAATCGGCATGTTCACTTGTCAGCCGAGCATGTTCAGGCGTTGTTCGGCGCTGGTTATACACTAACACCGCTTCGCGAGCTTACCCAGCAGGGGCAGTTCGCTGCTCGCGAAACCGTCGCTTTGCTTGGTCCCAAAAGCATCATCCAACAGGTACGGATTCTAGGTCCCTCACGCGGGGCGTCCCAAGTGGAAATTTCACGCACAGATGGCTATGCGCTGGGCATTCATCCACCGGTCCGACTATCCGGCGATATCCAGGGGACGCCTGGCATTACACTTGTGGGGGCAAGTGGTGTGGTTGTTTTGCAGCAGGGGCTGATCATAGCCAAGAATCATGTGCATATGTCCCCGGATGACGCCCGCCTCTTCGAGGTCAACCAAGGCGATCGGCTCATTGTGCAAACGGCTGGGGAGCGGCCGCTTATTTTTACGGAGACAGTCGTACGGGTAAGCGCCCAGTATTCGCTGGATTTCCATATCGACATCGATGAAGCGAATGCGGCCCATTTGAACTCAGGCGACCAGGTTCAAGTTATTGGCAGAAACGGTGAAATCATGAGTACCGAAAGGAGGTAACTCTTGGTGGAGATTAAGATGATGGTCGAGTCTATTGTCCGTGAGCTTCTGAATGCAGCAAACAGACAGGAGATTAAGCAGCCTAAGGTGCTGTACATTTTCGATGACAGTACGGCTCATGAGGCTTTTACGGATCATTTTATATGGTTAACGAATCACGACATTCATCATGATATTTTATTTCTGGATGGCGAAGCATCGTCTTGGCTAGGGAAACATCAGGTAGAATGCAGCGGTCGCGGCAAAATCATTGCCTCCGACGAGTTCGCCCCGTCGCCTCTGGAGGTGCCGCAAGATTATGAGGGCATTGTGATTCCGGAAATTGATCTAGATAATGCGGCACGCGCTGCTCTGGGCATGAAAGGGACGATTATTTCAGAGATTATTTTCTCCACCTTGGTCCAACATAAATTTGTTTTGATCGGTGATGATATTTCGGGTCTAAAACGGGCTGACCGCCGAACGCTTAAGACGCTAGCGCTGCCTAAGCCTTATATAAACCTTTTTGATTATTACAAAATGGAACTGCAAATGTACGGCGTAGAATTTGGTCCGTTGAAGAAGTTGGCGGAGATGGCAGTGAATAAAGTTCGCTCCGCTCCTGCACGGACAGAAGCAATTATTCAAGTGGCAGACGGGGCTATCGTCTATCAAGGAAGGCTTGTCTCTGCGGATTGGGTGACGCGGGAAATCAAGAAGAAACCTTTTCGCACCTTGCAAGTTGGCCGAAAAACGATTATTTCTGCTCTCGCCAAAGACATGCTCCAAGAGAAAGGGATTACGATCGACTATACGGCTGAAGGGTGAGGTCCTATGTTTTTAGGGAAGGTAATCGGCAGTGTATGGGCTACGCAAAAAGAAGTGGGCATGGATAATCTCAAATTATTAGTGATCCAGCCTATGGATTTCCAAGACAGTGAAGCGGGCACGCCGATCATTGCCGCAGACCGCATTGGAGCCGGCGTCGGCGAGAACGTGATCGTATCCAGAGGCAGTCCGGCGCGAACCTTGTTCACGGATAAAAAAGTGCCGATCGATGCGATGATCGTAGGCATTGTAGATAGCTATGAGGTCGCACAAGAAACCGAGGGGAACGCATGGAAGAGCAGAAACAGCGAGTAATTCAAGAATATGTGCCTGGCAAACAACTGACACTGGCTCATGTGATTGCCAATCCAGACCCCGTTCTGTATACGAAACTTGGCATCGAAGAGCGGAATGCGATCGGTATTCTAACGCTTACCCCTACCGAAACGGCCATTATTGCCGCAGATATTGCGACCAAAGCAGCCAATGTGGGCATCGGTTATTTGGATCGGTTTACGGGTTCGCTCGTGCTTACCGGAGAAGTGGCTGCGGTGGAGATGGCGATGGAGGCTGTGAACGATTTCTTGCAGGGAAAGCTGAAATTCGCGACTGCGCCGATTACGAGGTCTTGAAGCTATGAGAAAAGTTATGATTATCGGCGCAGTGGGCGCAGGCAAATCAACCTTAATGAAGGCTTTGTTCGGGGAATCCGATCCGGCCATCAAAACCCAAAGCCTGGTCTATCGGGACTGGATCATCGACACACCAGGCGAATACAGCGAGAATCCGCTGTATTACCGTTCCCTCATGGCGACCTCTCACGAGACAGCAGCGGTACTCTTCGTACAAGATGCTGCGCGGGACAGGAACTTTTTCCCTCCTGGATTTGAGCAGGGATTTCCTGTTCGCACGATGGGTGCGGTGACCAAAATCGATCACCCTAAGGCTGACATCGACCGCGCGATCTTGCTGCTGAGACAGTCGCTGCCAGAAGGGGAAATCTTCCTGACATCGGCTGCATCGATGGAAGGCATTGCGAAGCTGAAGGAACGGCTTATGGCGATCATGCATCAACGGGATAGGTGAACAAGCACATGCAGAATGAATGGATCACAAGCGTTGGCCTTGATATCGGAACGAGCACGACGAAGATGGTTGTAAGTCGTTTGAAACTAGTGCGCTCATCCGGCGCGCTCAGCCTGCCGCGATTCGAGATCGCGGAGCGGGAGTTGCTGCACGCAAGCCCGATTTATACGACACCGCTGAAGAGCCGGGACGAGATCAATGCTGAGCGCATCTGGGAAATCGTGGCCCGGGAGTACGAGCAGGCCGGCATTCGCCCGGCTGATTTGAAGTCAGGCGCCGTGATTATTACCGGCGAAACGGCGAACAAAACAAACGCGAGGCAAATCCTGCATCTCCTCGCCGAGCGCTCGGGCGACTTCGTGGTCGCAACGGCAGGGGCCGATCTGGAAGGGCTGCTTGCGGGCAAAGGGGCTGGGGCGGAGCGCCGCTCTCGGCAGATTCGCGGGGCGGTCGCGAGTATTGATATTGGCGGCGGCACCGCGAATGCCGCTATTTTCCTAAGGGGCAAGCTCGTTGGCACCGTAACCTTTCATGTTGGCGGCAGGCTTATCCAGATAGACGCAACAGGCACTGTACTGGATGTATCGCTATCCATCCGTCCATGGTTGAAGGCGAGCGGATACGATGTGGAGGCTGGCGATACGGTTACCTTTACGCACCTTCAAGAGATCTGCCTGGGTATGTGCCGCAGTCTGATGGATTATTTGAGCGGGCTTACGACGCCTGCCCAGGATGCGCCGCTTCGCTCCTTGCTCAACGGCGATCCTCTTGCAGTGATCCCCCCCATTGAAGAATGGATGGTATCCGGAGGCATCGGTCTGCTGATGGAAGGGAAGGCTCCGGTTCGTATATCTGAAACCGCGATACATCAAGATATCGGCCCCTTGCTTGCGCATACCTGGAAGATGTGCTCAGCGCAGTATCCAATCCGCCTTGTACAAGCGGATCAGACGGTCAGAGCGACGGTCATCGGCGCTGGCATGCAGAGCACAGAAATCAGCGGCGCGACGGTGCATCTGGATGCATCGCTGCTGCCGATACGCAATCTGCCCGTGCTTAAGCTTGAACTCACGCCGCAGATGCTTGAGCAGACGGGGCTGCTGGCAGCTAGCATGGATGCCGTCATGAGAAGCGGCGCAAGCCTCTTTGACCAAGCGCAATCGCCGCCGTTCGGGCTGGCTTTGTCTGGTCTGAACAACCTTACCTATCCTTCGCTTCAGTTCTTGGCAGAGCAGCTGCATGTAAGTTTTGTTAACCATTTTCCGAGCAGCACGGTTTTGGTCGTTATTTGCGAAACAGATATCGCGAAGGCACTTGGTCAGTCCTTGAGCAGACGGTGCGGGCAGCGCCCGAAAGTGATCTGTATTGATCAAATCCGTGTGGCGTACGGGGATTATATCGATTTGGGTGAGCCGATCTCCGGGATCATGATTCCGGTCGTGGTGAAGACGCTGGCTTTCCATAACAGAGCGGAGGGGATAAGCCCGTGAACCTGAAGACTACGCTGCTGGGTACAACCTTTCAATTTCGACATTTAACCGAAGTCATGGCGAAGGCCAATGAGGAGAAATCAGGCGATCAACTGGCCGGCATTGCTGCACAGGATGCGAAGGAGCGGGTTGCCGCCAAGCTCGTTCTGGCTGATTTGACGCTCGCTGACATTCGCAATCATCCGCTGCTGCCGCCGGAGATCGATGAAGTGTCGCGTGTGATCGAGGAAGGGCTGAACGAGAAGATTTATACGGAGGTTCGCAATTGGACGGTGGCGGAGCTGCGGGAGTATCTGCTGCGGCAAGAAACAGGGAATGATGAGATTCGCAGGCTTTCCCGCGGTTTAACCAGTGAAATGGTTGCCGCTGCAGCCAAGTTAATGAGCAATCTGGATCTTGTGCAAGCTGCCGCCAAAATGGAGGTCACCTCGCATTGCAACATTACGATTGGTCAAAAGGGCGTGCTGTCCGGCAGGGCTCAACCCAATCATCCTACGGATAATATTCAGGGAATCAAAGCCGCTTTGTATGAAGCATTAAGCTATGGCATCGGTGATGCGGTCATTGGCATTAACCCAGTCATCGATTCGGCGGATAGCGTGAAAAATATTTTGCTGGCCACTAAGGAAGTGATGGAAAAGTGGCAAATTCCGACGCAGAATTGTGTCCTGGCTCATATCAAAACTCAGATGCGGGCTATTCGCCAAGGCGCTCCAGCCGATATGGTGTTTCAAAGTTTGGCTGGCACGGAAGAGGGGAACAAAGCCTTCGGCATCGATATTGCTCTGCTGGATGAAGCAGATGCGCTGATTGCCAGGGATGGTACGGGGACAGGGCCGAATCTATGGTATTTTGAAACGGGCCAAGGCTCTGAACTGTCCGCCGAAGCGCATTACGGTATCGATCAGGTAACATTGGAGTCCCGCTGTTATGGGCTGGCTCGCACATATAAGCCGTTTATCGTCAATACGGTCGTTGGTTTTATTGGACCTGAGTATTTGTATGACAGCAAGCAGGTTATTCGGGCCGGGTTGGAGGACCATTTCATGGGCAAGCTGCAGCAGCTGCCGATGGGGGTGGACGTTTGCTATACGAACCATATGAAGGCGGATCAGAATGATATGGATAATTTGGCGGTGCTGCTATCGGCTGCCGGCGTTAACTATTTGATTGGGGTAGCAATGGCAGACGACTGCATGCTCAATTACCAATCGACGAGTTATCACGATATCGCGACGCTAAGGGAATTGATGAGGCTGCGTCCAGCCCCGGCTTTTGAGCAATGGCTGGTCAAAATGGGCATTATGGAAAATGGTCGATTAACGCCCTTGGCGGGTGATCCGACCCTTTTTATGTAGCACCTGCACGAGGGAGGAACCTTCATGTACAATGCAGTCCCGCTGGACCAGCTTGTGGATAGAGTGATGGCTGAGCTTGCGAAGAAGTTGGCCTTGTCCAAAGCTGCGGATACCGCAGTCCCTTCGGCAGAACCAAACCTGGGCTTGGATACTATTGTCTCTCCAATTCCCAATCCCAAATGGGCGGAAGGGATGAACGAACTGCTTGCAAGCACCCCTGCAAGAATAGGGGTATGGCGTGTCGGAACAAGAGCGCTCACCAAAGAGGTGCTTAAATTTCGCCGTGATCATGCCGCAGCCGTGGATTCCATCTATGGGGAGGCAAGTGCGACACTTTTGGAGCAATTCGGTTTATTTACGGTGGAAACGCGCTACGAGAATACAGAAAACTATTTGAAACGCCCCGATATGGGGCGGGTCGTTACGGATGAAGGCATCGCTGCAATCCAGGCCAGATGCAAGTTCAAGCCGCAGGTGCAGATTGTGGTATCGGATGGTTTAAGCGCCAATGCGGTGGATGCCAATCTGCGTGATGTCTATCCGGCGCTGCTCGATTCCCTTGCTTCTTACGGGTTATCCACAGGTACTCCTTTTTTCGTGCGCGGAGGCAGGGTAGCTGTCATGGATCATATTGGCGATATTGTGCAGCCAGACGTACTTGTATTGTTGATCGGGGAAAGACCAGGACTCGTTTCGTCACAATCACTTAGCGCTTATATGTGCTACAAACCGCGCAAAGGCACGGTAGAGAGCGACCGCACAGTCATTTCCAACATTCATCGTGGAGGAACGCCTCCGCTTGAAGGCGGCGCGCACATTGGCACGATCGTGAAGAAAATGCTGGAACAGCAAACCAGCGGCATCCATCTAGACATCTAGCGGAACTTTCAACAGAACTGATACAGCCAAGCGAGAATGCGCTTCTTTCAGAAGCTTTTCTATAAGGATTGTCCGAAAAGGAGGTGGAGGCGGAATGGGACTGACAATTGGCATTGTCATCGTAGTGATCACGTGTTTGTTTGCTTTATGGATTGTCCGAATCGCAAATAAAAGCATACGCGAATTCGACGAGAGCAAGCACGAAAGTTTCCTGGGGAAATAAGCCTTGAACCTTGTTTGTAGAATCGTAGTTATCTGATGAGGAGGATTCCACATGAGTACACCTTCCAATCATCATGAAAAAGACAAAAGTGATTTAAACAAGTTCGGCTATGCCCAAGAGCTGCTCCGCAGCATGGGGGGATTTTCCAACTTTGCGATTTCATTCTCGATCATTTCCATTCTGACAGGCGCTGTATCGCTGTATGGACACGGATTAACCTATGGCGGCGCAGGAATGATGGGCTTCGGCTGGCCAATCGTTGCCCTGTTTGTCATGTTTGTTGCAGCCGTCATGGCTGAGCTGGCATCCGCCATTCCGACAGCAGGCGCGCTCTACCATTGGGCGTCTATCCTCAAAAACAAACGCTGGGGCTGGTACACCGCATGGATCAACCTCATTGGACAAATCGGCATCGTGGCCGGTATTGATTACTCCGTAGCCCTCTTCGCCGATCCGCTCATTGCGAGCGTGTTCGGTTATGATTCCAGCAATACAACGGTATTGATTTGTTTCACAATCATTCTGCTGACGCACGGCATACTGAATCATATTGGGATCCGGATCGTTTCGAGGCTGAACGACTTCTCCGCCTGGTACCATATCGCTGTGGTGGCAGTGCTCGTTCTGTCATTGGCCTTCTTCACCAAAGGCAACCTGAATCCTGTTGCTTATTTGTTCAAAGTGGGCGAAACATTCTCCGATAAACCTTACATGTTTGCTTTTTTAATCGGGCTTTTGCAAGCGCAGTGGACCTTTACGGGATATGACGCCTCCGCGCATACCATTGAAGAGACGATCAATCCGCGTGTTCGCGCGCCTTGGGGTATTTTCACATCCGTTGCCTACTCGTTCGTCATTGGCTTCATCATGCTGGCATTTGTCACCTTGTCCATCAAGGATGCCGGTGCTGCGGCTGGTTCTAGCAACGCCTTCATCTATGTTATCAGCCAAGCGCTAGGCGGGACATTCGGCTCGGTCATTCTATGGCTGGTCACAGCGGCGATGTGGTTCTGCGGCCTGGCTTCCATCACTTCTTTTTCCCGCATGATGTACGCCTTCTCCCGGGACAAAGGCATGCCGCTCAGCCATCAATGGGCGCAGATCTCCAAGAAATACCGCACACCAGCCAAGGCGATTTGGTTGGCGATTATCCTCTCCTTCCTGCTTGCTTTCATCGACTATATCATCAAACTAGTTAACCCGGATGCGACTTACACGACCATTGCTTTCCTGACGGCAGTTAGTGTTGTCGGCTTATATGTGGCTTATGGCATTCCGATTTATCTCAAGCTGCGGGCCAAGGCAGAGGGAAGATTTCAAGACAAGCATCTAGGGCCGTGGAATCTCGGGAAATACAGCACAGTCATCTCTGTTGTGGCCTTGGTGTGGATTATTTTCATCTGTGTTGTCATGGTGATTCCTCCCAATCAAATGGCTGGATATGCCGTAGCCGGTATGTTGATTCTTCTCATTATCATGGATTTGACGTATTACAAGAAGCACTTTCCAGGGCCGCAGGCGGCGCTGAATACTTCGATGGACGAAATTTTACGCCGGGAAAAAGAGTTGGAACATTAATCCTCTGTTTAACATTTACTAGATTTGGGCATCCTTTTACTAGAGTCGAAGATTCTAGTGAAGAGGTGCCTTTTTATATGCAGAAAATATGGTTGATTTCATTCCTATGCCTTTCAATTGCAGGTCTTATCTTTGGCTGGGTTCGTCAGGCCGATGCGCATGGTGAGCAAGAAACACTGCAGCTATTGAACACAGTCAGACCCTATATGACGAGCGAAAATCAAATTACTTTCAAATATACAGGCTATTACGGAGCATGCGGGGGATTAGACCAGAAGATGCTGGAAGTCGGCAAGGAGCTATCTCAGAAGCTGGGCCTTCCTCAGACAGCGGTATTGCGTGAATCGAACGACCATCCCATTTATACCGCTGCCAAGGAGGTTGTCTCCGGGGCTGAAGCCACTTTAACGGTCGCAAGTCCGTCAGGACAAGCAGGCTGCTATACCGTATTGCGACTAGATGCTTCGCCACAAAGCGAACAGTCTGAACTCATCAAGTGGCAGGATCAAGCGGACGAGCAATTGAAGAAGCTGGGCATCCAAGGCCAGTGGAATGTCATGGTGCAGGGGTATGCAGTTGAACAAGCTTCAGCTGGACGAATGGATTCCGATGCGTTGGTAAACCGTATGGTTCGGGCATTCAAAGGCAATATCGTGGAGCGCTATGAGGATCAGAAAACGGTGAGCATGTCCTTAGCGTCGGAGGAGTTCCAAACTTCCATTCAAAGCGGAAACAACAAGGTGAACCTGCAAATTGCTCTTCATCAAGAATCAACGTCGGGCTTATGGCGCTTAACCGTAGGCACTCCAATCATAACGATGGAATACTAGTCCATTTCATAGAATTATATAAATCGAAGGGGTGCGAATATGAATACTGTAACCAAGCCATTCATTCCTGGCATTATTGCTGAAGCTATTGAGAACCTGCGAAGCGATGGTTGGGTCGATGACGATTTCTTTAACTTTGCGCAGTATGATGAAGAGCGTCCTGAGGCTAGGCTCTTATTTCACTTCTTTCGCAACAATCGCGCAATGTTTGCAGCGGCTATTGTGAATAGCTACATGGTTCTTGAGGATGGCAACCAGCAGGAAATTAATCATGCCTATCGAAATCATCTATAGATTCCAGCCAGTTTAACTTACGAAGGACGGGTGGTTAGGCATGCATAGCAAAAGTAGTCAAATTCAGACCTATCTGGAGCGAATAGGGTTTACGGGTTCGCTCGACGGCAGCGCCAAGACGTTAGCCGAACTGCAGGAGTGCCATTTGCACACGGTGCCTTATGAGAATTTGGACATTATCCATCACATCGCTTTATCACTGGACCCGCAAGATGTTTATCAAAAGATTGTCGTACGCCGGCGTGGCGGGTATTGTTTTGAGTTGAATGCCTTATTCGGTTGGCTGCTTCGGGAGCTGGGCTATCCGGTCACTGACTTCGTGGCCCGGTTTTGGCGCGACGAGTCCAATGCACCGCCGAAGCGGCGTCATCACGTTCTACGGGTCGAAGCCGAAGGGGCGACATATTTGTGCGACGTTGGCGTAGGGGGCATCGTTCCCCGCAGGCCAATTGCATTAATGGAAGGATTAGAACAGCAGCAAGGCGATGAGTGCTACCGGATGGAGCGCGATCCTGATTACGGCTGGGTGCTTTGCGAGCAGAAGAAGGGCGAGTGGCAGCGCATTTACTCGTTCACAGAGGAGCCGCAGTTGGCGAAGGATTTTATTTTTGCTTCGTTTTGGTGCGAGAAAGCCCCTGATTCCATATTCACCAAGAACCCGATGCTGGCGATTCGTACCTTAGAGGGGCGGAATACGGTTGCAGGTCGGGAGTTTCGTATTTTTACTTCTTCAGGGGTGGAAACCTTTACTCCGCAAACCGATGAAGCATATAACGAGGCTCTGCTCGTGCATTTTGGAATTCAATTAGATTCCTAACTTGCTGCATTTACAATACATTCATGCAACGTTGATGCAAGGATAACAAAGCCTTGGTAAAGTGAAACTAATAGATACAAATGAATACTCAGGGTATGAGTCTAGGAGAAAACCCTTTTATTCGGCTTAAGAAAAGTGCGTCCTTAGGGAGCGCGTGCTTTCCTTTTGTTGAATGAGGGTTTTTTTGTGTTGTTCACCTATCAAAACTTTGAAAAGGATGATGTGCGACATGAAAAAAATGTCAACAAAGCTTTTAGGGATTGTGACGATTACGACCTTGGTCAGCGGCCTTTTCCAGCCAAGTGCCTGGGTCCCTAGCGTTCATGCGGAGGAGTCGGGTAGGAAGACGATGGAGGTCAACAAAACGTTAACGGCTCCTATCATCGACGGCAATCTAGATGAATCCATGTGGAGCCTGAATCAATCGCTCAACGTTAAAGTTGGACAAGGTTCTTTTAAGGCGTCGAAATTTGGCCTGCTCTGGGATAATCAGTATTTGTATATTGGCGTCAAGGCAGATGATGACAGCTTGTTGAACGGCCAATCGGGCAGTTGGTTCGAGCAGGATAATATCAACGTCTTTCTTGATCCGAGCGTGCACCGCTCAGCTCCATACAGCAATGAGGATATGCAGATCGGCCTGGTCTATCAGCCTGGAACGACCATACCCGAGTTTCATTTCGGTGCTGCGCTGAATAATCATGCGGGCAAGGATGAGAAGAAAATACTGCGAGCGATGAATCAGACCGCATCAGGCTGGTCTACGGAGATCGCTGTACCTTGGGAAATGCTGAAATTTGATCCTATTCTACAGAAACAGTTGGGCATGGAGATCGGGACGACAGACCGTTATGGGGCCGCTACAACAGAGCAAAGATCCAGCTACTGGAGCGCTTTTGGGTCCTCCTCCTTCTGGAACGATACCTCCGGTTATGGCACGCTTAAGCTGGTGGATACAAGTCCAGTCTCAGGAAGCCCCAATCCGGTGCTTTTGGAGGAAAACTTTGACAGCTATGCCACAGGGACGATACCCCCGAATTGGATATCTGATGTGAATGCGGGAAGCCCGCCTTTTACCGTTGTGCAAGATACGTACGGCAATGGGAGTATGACGTTCGACGGGAATGCAACGTCCAAACAAAGCCGCATCATTGCTCCTGTTCAATGGGATAACTATACAATTGAAGCAGATGTGCGTTTTAGCAGTTTTTTGAATACAGGAAGATGGGCATCCATTATGTTCCGCGCACCCGCTAGCGGGAAGCCGCCATACCCGCAGATGGCCATTAAGCAGAATGGCACCATTGAGACCGCTTATCGCAATTCGGACGGGAATTGGTATTCTCCCACACCGATAAGTGCAACGGGCGCTGGGCTGCTGGTGAATAAGGATTACACGATGAAAGTAAGGGTTTATGACAACAATGTGAAGCAATATTTTAAAGCCAAAAGCGATACAAGCTTTACATTATATGGCGACAAAAATCTCGCAGCTGCGGTGCTCCCGGAGAAAGGGAGAGTTGGCTTTCAGGGAGATCAAAGCAAGGTATCCTTCGATAATCTGAAGGTTACCCGGATCACGGCAGAGCGGCTAACGATTACCTCAGCCAGTTCGTTGGAAGCGTTAAGCGGCGCGGCAAGCGTGACGAGCAGTGTCTACTATTCGGATGGTCTTACGGAGACGCCGCCTGCGGATCGAGTGAAGCTGTATTCATCGGATGAAAGTGTCATCAAAATCAACAACAACCAGATCTACCCTATTAAGCCAGGGAAAGCAACCATTAAGGCTGTATATGGCAATGCTGAGACTTCGCAGGAAATCACAGTGACGCCATCCCTGACGGGGGTCAAGGTTGTTTCCTTAAAGGGTGACGACAAAGGGTATGTACTTGCGACGGTTGGAACTCCATTGGATCTTAGTGCTGTACAGTTTCAAGCAGACTTTAATAATCTCACGACAGGTGTAGTGAAAGGGAATGAGCTGACTTGGACATCGACCAGTCCATCAGTTCTTATTGAGAACAATGTACCCAAGGTGCAGCAGAAAGGTGTTTATACGCTGACAGGCACCAAAGATAGCGCATCTGTCAGTATGCTGGTTGTTGCCAAAAACTCAGCAGATACCGACTATGTCCTGTACGAGGAGAATTTTGATCATCTGGCGGACGGTACCCTTCCTGCCGGCTGGACGCGGAAAGAAGGAACGACAGCTGCCAATGCTGTAGTGAAATCCGGAGCTTTTGAGATCAATGCACTCGCTGCACCGGATAATCCATCCCGGGTCATTCTACCTTCGTTTCTAAGCAAGTTTGGCAATTACAAAATTGAAGCGGACGTGACTCACTTGCAGGCAAATGATACGGCAAGATGGCACTCCATCATGTACCGTATTCAAAACAACGATTATCCTTACTACCAAATGGCGGTCAGAAAAGATGCAACCGCAGCAAATGGCATCGAATTCGCCGAGAGAACGCCTGCCAACGGGTGGAACGTGATCGACAGAGGTTCTAATACCGAAGCTATTGATCCGGCCAAAATGTACCATTATACGGTTAAAGCGTACGGAAACCGTGTTCAGGAATGGATCAACGATCGTGTCATGGTGGATACGGATCAAGCAACAGTCTATGCGACAGGAGCGGTCGGTCTGCAAGCGAATGGCAGCAAAATGAAGGTAGACAACATTCGCGTGACGCTGCAGCAAGAGGCACTGCCTCCTGTACCGAATGGTCGCTTCGTTGAAGTGACCGAGCCGGAAACCCGCATTGCGATGGCCGCGTCCGTCGTAAGCGAGCTTCAAAGTGCGGCAGATTTGGCGAAGCTGGATGCGCCTGCGCTGCCTTCGAATCTCATTATTCATGTGGGTCCAGGACTGAAGGTAACAGACCCTGCAGAAAAGCTTGAATTAAGCAGTCTGGATGCAATTCTAAGCCAAATTGGCAGCCGAATCATCCCTGCTTTTTATGTAAAGGATGAATCCACGGTAGATCAATTGGTGGCATACTTGAAAGCGAATAGTTGGGAAGATGCTGCTGTCGTGTCAGACAACGGAGAATTGATCAAACGAGCGAGAACCGCTTATCCGATCATCCGAGGCATTTTGGATTTCAGCGGCGACAGCAGCTTGAAGGCCGATCAACTGTTGGATGTTCGAAGAAAAACAGCGGCAAGTTTAGCTAGAATTGCTATTTTGCCGCAAGCGATATCAACCCGAGAGAACATTGCTTATCTTCAGCAGCGAAGTATTATGGTATGGTCGAAGGAAACGGCCAGCACACCCGAGAAGCAGATTGCGATGCATCAATTGATTGCGACAGGTGTGAATGGGATCGTGACAGATTCGCCTGCTGTACAATGGGAAGCATTGAAAGTGTACAACAAGAATACGACATTGATTCGCAAACCGTATATCATCGCTCATCGGGGGATGCCGGCGAATTCTCCTGAGAATACAATTGAAAGCAATAGGCTGGGTTTAGAAGCGGGCGCAGAGTTCATCGAGAACGACATGTATTTGACGAAGGACGGACATATTGTCATTCTTCATGACGGGTCACTGGAGCGTACGACGAATGGAACAGGCTTTGTTGAAGACTATACGTTGGAGCAATTAAAGAAATTAAATGCGAACAAGCCATATCCCAATGGATTCCCCGATGTGAAGATTCCAACCCTGAATGAGCAGATCGAACTTGCCAGGGAGAAGGGTGCTATGGTCATGTCCGAAATTAAGACCAGCACTCCTGCAGCTGTCGATGCCTATGTCAAATTGCTTAAGGATATAGATGGCGAAGCTTTGGTGGACACGATGTCTTTCAGTGTAGATCAGTTGAAACGCATGGCGCAGCTTATGCCGGAGATGCCTCTGGGATTGTTGACTAGCGGGTATGCGAATGAGACGAATGTTCCGAAGTCGCTCAGGGAAACATTGAAGCTGCTTCAGGGATTGAATGCTTCATTTAACACGAGCTATAGCGGCTTGGGCCAGAAATTCATGGAGGCTGCCAAGCATCGCGGTCTAATCATTTCACCATGGACGCTGAACGATAAGAGTGCTTTTATTCAATACATGGGTCTGGGAGCTTTCGGGATTACGACGGACTATGCCTACTATGCTTCCGATTGGGCAGCTTCCATTCAAGCTGAGAAAGAGAAGTATGTGCTTGCTAAAGAAGAGAGCGCTACTCTCGCAGCTGTCGTTCAGTCTTACAAAGGGAAGAAATCGACCATTGTCCCCGAACTCGTACTTTTGGACGGTCAAGAGCTGGTTGCTCTGGACGGAGCTAAAGTGACAGCTAAGAAATCAGGAACGGCTCACGTTCTGTTAAGATACACAACTGCGATGGATGACGGGAATAAATATGACATCTATACAGCGCCTATCTCGATCCAAATACCAGGTCAGGATGGTGAAGGCGAAGGTGGCTCAAACCCGGAATCTCCCGCTGCAGGAGGCAGCCCAACAATACCTGCCATTCCAGCCGCAGCAGTCATTGAAGCCAAAGAAGGTAAAGTAACAGCATCCGAACTTAAGCAATCTCTAGGTGCCCATTCTAAGGTAGAAGTGAAATTTAGCGGTGATTCGCTGGAACTGGAAGCAGCTGGTCTGATCGAAGCAAGTAAACTTACTGGTCAAACGCTGCTTGCCACAAGTGAGAATGTCTCTTATACGCTGCCTTTATCTATGTTGAAGCTTGATGAACTGGCTAAGCAACTGGGCGTAAGCATAGATGACCTGCGGATTCGAGTTACACTTAAGAAACTCGATGGTCAAGATGCCTCAGCCATAGATCGGGCCATTAGCGCTGCAGGAGGCAAACCGATGACTGCTGCTGTTCATTTTGAGGTGGAAGCGGCTAATCAAGCAGGACAAAGGGCTGCTGTGACACTCGGAGCAACGTATGCTTCTCGTACGATCCTCTTGGATAAGGCAATTGATCCGAAGAAAGCAACCGGCGTACAAGTGATTCCGGGAACGAATCAACTTCGTTTTGTTCCTACGCTGTTTGTGACCAAGGATGGTAAGACAACAGCTACGCTGATTCATAACAAGAATGGCGTATTCGCCATTGTGGAAAATCATCGAAGTTTCAGCGATCTAGCGAATCATTGGGCCAAAGGCGATATTGAGCTATTGGCAAATAAGCTGGTCGTAGATGGAGTAAGCGACAGCCGTTTCGAAGCGGATCGTTCGATCACACGCGCGGAATTCGCAGCATTGTTGGTTCGCTCCTTGGGGTTAAGCATGGAAGCATCGAAAACTACTAGCTTCAAAGATGTTGCAGCCAGCGACTGGTTTGCAGATGTCGCAGGTTCCGCTGCAACTGCGGGTCTGTTTACCGGATATGAGGACGGAACGTTCCGCCCGAATCAACAAATCACACGTGAGGAGCAAGCGGCGATGGTCGTCCGTGCGATGAACTTTGTGGGAATCGACACCCGCGTAAGCTCCGCCAAGCGGGATGAAACCTTGGCATCGTTCCAAGATGCTGACCAGATCATCTGGGCTCAATCGGAGATGGCCGCAGCAATTCAATTAGGGTTGATGAATGGGATGGCACCAGACACACTAGCATCTGGCAGCTATGCAACACGCGCTCAATCGGTCGTCATGTTGAAACGTTTACTAGTCAAAGCTAATTTCTTGAATGAATAATCCAGGGTTTATACTCAGCAAACATACGCATGTTACGCTTTGGGATGAAGGTATGTTTCTTTTGGAGGTGCACAGATGAACCCGTTCCCGATTATCGCTTCAGTCACGAAAGAGGAACAAATTCCGAAGATGCTGCAGAGTAACGTGGAGAGAATCAATTTAATGACCGGTCATATTGGGAATTTGGAATCGATCATTAGACAAGCCCATGATTCAGGTAAAAAGGTCTACGTCCATATGGAAATGGTTGCGGGTCTAGGGAAAGATTCTTATGCGATCAGTTATTTAGCCGAGAAATTTCAGATAGACGGCATTCTGACAACCAAATCAGCAGCGGTGACGGCAGCGAGACAAGCTGGCTTGAAGACAATTCAACGTATATTTGCAATTGATTCAGCTGCTATTCAGACAGCCATTCGCATGATCAACAGCAGTCAGCCCGATGAGGTTGAGCTTATGCCCGGTTTAATGCCAAGAGTGATTCGCGAGCTTAAGGGAACCATTAAACAGCCGTTAATCGTTGGTGGATTAATACGCTACGAGCATGAGATGACGGAAGCGTTGGCGAGCGGAGCTGATTACATCTCAACCGGGGATCCGGCCATGTGGTAAGTCGATTTACAAATTCTCTACATGGATTTAATATACCGGTGATAAAGCGGGAGTATAATCAACTTAATAATTAAATATTCAGCACCTTACCGGTAATGATGGGTTGAGAATTGGAGAAAACCCTTGTTCTGCAAAGTGCGAAAATAAGCTGGGGCATATCATTTTTGCTATGTTTCACCGAGGCTTATTTTCGCATTTTCGAACAAGGGTTTTTATTTTTCTGTGAAAAGGGGTAGAAACTGTGTCAGAGCGCGTTGCACATCCTAAGAATGGCTTCGAACCCTCAGGTGGAGAAGAAGTTAACCGAGAGCAACAGAAAGTGCCAAAAGGAATCTTTGCTTTTGACGGCTATTTGTTCGATTTGGACGGTACCGTATATGCTGGAAATCAACTTTTGCCAGGTGTGTTGTCTACGATTGACAAGCTTCGCAAAAGCGGGAAATCAATCCTCTTCGTGACGAATACGACAACACATACGCGAGAGGGCGTTCATGAACGCCTTTCGCAGTTGGGGATTGCTTGCTCCAAAGAAGATATTTTAACGGCCTTATGTGTATCGAGAATGTACTTTCAGGAATATCTGCCGGAAGCTAAGGTACTGATGATTGGCGAGCAAGCCATGAAGAATGAACTGGCGCAATACGGTGTAGAAACGACGAACGACCCGCTCGGCGCGACGCATGTTCTTGTCGGACTGGACAGGCAATTTACGTATGAGAAGTTAACACTTGGGATGAGCGCTCTCCGCAATGGGGCACAATTGATTGCTGCTAACCCAGATCCATTTTGCCCGCTGGAGGATGGGGCGATTCCCGATACATGGTCTTTGGTCAAAGCACTGGAGACGGCAAGTTCGCAGTCGGTTTATAAAGTGATTGGCAAACCCTCGGAATACTACGCCAAAAAGGCCTTAGAGAAGCTGGCTTTCCCGCCAGAAGCATGCTTGATGGTAGGCGACCGAGTATCCACCGATATCTGCTTCGGCAATGCCAATGGCATGTATACAGCACTCGTTTTGACTGGAGCGGATTCTCGCAAAGACATCATGCTCCAAGGGATCAAGCCTGACTATGTACTGGCATCACTCAGCGAAATCAAATAAAACCTATTCTCGGGAGGAATGAACAATGAAAAAAGTATTTCTTACATTAGCGGCAGTAGCGCTCGTCACAACGGCTTGCGGACAAGGTGAAAGCACACCGAAAGCTGCTCCTGCCAGCGAGGCGGCTGCTACACCAGAGACGACTGTTAAACAGGACGCGAAGCCAGTAGAGCTGCAGTTCTATTTTCCAGTGGCTGTTGGCGGCCCCATTACGAAGTTAATTGATCAACTGGCTGCTGATTTTCACAAAGAAAATCCCACGATTACGGTGAAGCCGGTCTATGGAGGAAGTTATCAAGATACGATGACCAAAGTCGTCACCTCCGTGCAGGGCGGGACTTCTCCGGATTTGGCGGTGCTGCTTTCAACAGACTTGTACAGCTTGCTCTCGATGAATGCTATTGAGGATTTAACACCGCGTTTCAACAAAGAGTATTTCAACGGTTTTTATGATGCTTTCATGGGGAATACGAAATCAGGCGAAACGGTGTGGAGCGTTCCTTTCCAGCGCAGCACGATCGTCCTTTATTACAACAAAGATTTGTTCAAGAAAGCAGGGCTTAACCCGGATAAGGCCCCGGCGAACTGGACCGAAATGCGTGAAGCGGCGAGCAAGCTGACTGTGAAGGACGGCGCTGGCAAAACATCGCAGTGGGGGATCGAAATTCCAAGTACGGGTTACCAATATTGGATGCTGCAGGCACTTTCTCTGCAAACAGGCACGAACATCGTCTCTAATGATGGGAAGAATGTATATTTCAACAAGCCTGAGGTGCAAGAAGCGCTGCAATACTACACGGATCTGGGCCGCAAAGATAAAGTCATGCCAGAAGGCACGCTGGAGTGGGCGACGGTGCCATCGGATTTCATCAGCGGGAAGACAGCTATGATGTATCACACGACGGGGAACCTGACGAAAGTGAAAACGGACGCCAAATTTGATTTCGGGGTATCGTTCCTGCCGGCTAACAAGAAATATGGCTCTCCAACAGGCGGGGGCAACTTGTATGTGTTCAAAAGCATTCCAGAAGACCGCAAGAAAGCGGCTGTGAAGTTCATCGAATTCTTGACGCAGCCGCAGCGTGTTGCGCAGTGGTCGATTGATACGGGTTATGTAGGCACAACCAAAGCAGCTTACGAGACAGACCTGCTCAAGAATTATGTGAAGGACTTCCCGCAAGCCGCTGTTGCCAGAGATCAGCTTCAATATGCAGACAGTGAACTATCCACATTCCAGAACGGACAAGTGACCAAATTGTTTAACGATAACATTCAAGCTGCTTTGCTCGGCAATATGTCGCCCAAAGAGGCCCTTGATAAATCCCAACAGCAGGCAGATGACATTTTGAAAACATTCCGCAAATAAGTAGTTGGATTTTTATTAAGATGGGTGTGGCTATCACGGTGAATGAGCCGAGATAGCCGCATCCAAGATTTATTTTAGCTTTTCATACAGCCCAAACAATAGCCGTTTAATATACAGATATACAAGGTACGGGGGGATTTATTTGAAACAGCAAGCGCTGCTAACAAGAAGGAAAATCAACTGGAAAGAAAATGCTTTTGCCTATGCTTTGCTTCTTCCTTCCCTAATATTGCTTGCGCTTTTTACATTCTATCCGACGATTAAATCGGTGTATTTGAGTTTCTTCAGCTCTACACTATCCGTCCAGAAGTTTGTTGGATTCGAGCAATATGCCCACGTTTTGCAAGATGAAGTGTTTATGAAAGTAATGAAAAACAATATGCTTCTTTCTATCGGCACCGTGCCGACAAGTCTATTATTGGCCATTTATTTAGCTGTTTGGGTGAATAACAAACTGAAGGGAACGAGCATTCTACGAGCTGCCTTTTTCTATCCGACAATAATCCCGATGATTGCGATAGCGAACATCTGGTTGTTCATTTATACGCCTGATTATGGTTTGCTGGACAAATTTCTGGGTTTTATAGGTGTACCGACACATAACTGGTTAGGGGATCCGCATTGGGTTACTTTTTCGATGATTATCATGGTCATTTGGAAGGAAGCCGGGTTTTTCATGATTTTTTATTTGGCCGGCTTGCAGAATTTGCCTAGGGAAGTGTACGAGGCTGCTGAAGTGGAAGGCGCACGGCCGTGGCACGTTTTTCGCAAAATTACGTTTCCGTTATTGATGCCAACTACGTTATTCGTTCTGATCATAGCCATTACGAATTCCTTCAAGCTGGTCGATCACCTGTATATTATGACGAAAGGCGGGCCGGATAATGCCAGTAATCTGCTGCTTTACCACATATATGAGACAGCCTTTAGCTTCTGGGATATGGGCAGGGCATCCGTACTGACCGTTGTGCTGCTTGTTATTTTACTTGCGGTTTCTATATTCAACTATGCTTATTTGGACAAGCGTGTTCATTACTAGGGGGTAATCTGACTTATGTTGGCTCGAACATTGCATCGATCCATTGTTGTTGTATTAGGCATTGTATTCCTTATCCCGCTGGTGTGGACCGTGTTCACTTCATTTACACCATCCAGCGAAGTTATTACCAGAGCGAACCCGTTTGCAATCGTGAATCCGACGTTCAGCAACTATGTGTCGGCCTGGTCAACCGTTCCCTTTCTAAGATACTACAGCAATACGCTGATCATTGTCGGGGGTGTTCTCGCTGTACAGATAGTTACAGCAACATTGGCTGCCTACGCCTTTGCGCGTTTACGTTTTATTGGACAAGGTGTTGTATTTATCTTATTCCTCGTACAAATTATGATCCCTGCCGAAGTCCTTATTTTTCCAAACTATACCGTTATCAAGCAACTGGGATTAGTCGATACCAAATTAGCGGTTATGCTGCCTTTTTGGGCATCGGCCTTCGGTGTTTTCTTGCTGCGGCAGACGTTTAAGCAAATTCCAATAGATCTGGACGACGCATCCAAAGTGGATGGATGCCCGTGGTGGCGCACCTTATGGCATGTATATTTCCCATCTGCCAAGCCGACCTACATTGCTTTTGGATTGATCTCGGTCAGTACGCATTGGAGTAATTTCATGTGGCCGCTCATTGTGACCAATTCGGTAGAGAATCGCTCGCTTACCGTGGGACTAGCTATTTTCGCCCAAACCTCGGAGACCGGAGCACAATGGGGGACCGTAACTGCTGCAACATTGCTGGTTGTTTTACCGCTGCTAGTAGCATTTTTCGTCTTTCAACGTCAATTTGTAGAGAGCTTCATGCATTCCGGTCTTAAATAGAGCTAGTTGATCGTACTTCGTTTTAAGTAATGCTTTTCGAGCTGCTCAGTCGGCATAGCACGATCAATGAAATAACCTTGTACCATGTCGCAGTTCATTCTTCGCAGGCATTCCAGTTGCTCCAAGGTCTCAACGCCCTCTGCGATGACCCTAAGATCCATGCCGTGAGACATGTCGATGATCGCTTTGGTGATGACTGCGCTCTTGGAATCACTTGTCAGTTCTTGGACGAAGCTCTTGTCGATCTTCAGAATATCAATAGGGAACTGTTTGATATACCCGAGCGCCGAGTAGCCCTTGCCGAAATCGTCTATCGCGATTTGGAAGCCAAATGATTTGAGCTCATGCAGGATGGGTAACACCGACTCGATGTCGTGCATGCTGCTGCTCTCCGTTATTTCGAGCACGATATGTTGAGGGTTGCAGTTAGTCTGATGTACAATCTCATGAATGGACATGGCCAAGTCAGGCGCCAGAAACTGTCTAGCCGATAAATTAACGGCAATCGAAGGAACGACAAGCGAGGCAGAGAGCCAGCGGTTGAGCTGCAAGCAAACCTCTTTCAATACCCATTTGCCGATATCCATGATGATCCCTGTTTCCTCTGCAATCGGAATGAATTCCCCTGGCGAGACAGGTCCGAGTATAGGATGATTCCAGCGGATCAGCGCTTCCATTCCTTCCATCTGACCGGTTTCTACGCTGACTTGCGGCTGATAAAAGAGAGTGAACTGATTCTTGGCAATCGCCCATCGCAGTTCGTTCTCCAGGTCAAGCTTTCTCAGGAAAGTGCTTATGATGCTTTTGTTGAAAAACTGGAACCCGCCATTTTGAAGTTTGGCTTGGTACATGGCCAAATCGGCGTGCATAAGCAGCGTTTCGAAATCCTCGCCATGCTTAGGATACATGCAGATACCGATGCTTGCGTTAATATAGAGCTCATTGTCCTCCACCGAGAAGGGCTTTTTGATGCTGGCGATAAGCTGGTTGGCAATGATGACCGCTTCTGCAGGCTCCTGCAAATCCTGTAGAACGATAATAAACTCGTCGCCGCCCAGCCGGGACACGATATCGTCCTTTCGCACGGCGGAAATCAATCGCTTGGCGACTTGCTGGAGCAGCTTGTCTCCGACACTATGTCCCAAAGAGTCGTTAACCATTTTGAAACGATCGAGGTCAATAAAAAATACAGCCAGCTTGCGGTTTGTTTCTATGCTTCTGGTTGTGGCTTCGTTCACCAATTCACTAAGCAAGGCACGATTAGGCAGCCCCGTCAATTTATCGAAATGGGCCAAATATTTCAAGCGCTCCTCCGTCTGCTTGCGCTCTGTAATATCGGTGAACATGCCAATATAATTTGTAATATTTCCCTTTTCATCTCGCATCGTTGTTATGGACAGCCACTCCGGGTACAACTCGCCATTTTTCCTCTTATTCCAAATTTCGCCTTCCCAGAAGCCGGTTGTATGAATTCTTTCCCACATTCGGATATAAAAATATTGATTCTGCAGGCCGGAATGAAGCAATCGCGGCGTATGCCCGGCAGCTTCCAGTTCCGTGTATCCAGTCATCGTTGTGAAGGCTTGATTCACGGATAGAATTTTGAGCTGCTTATCCGTTATCATGATGCCCTCGCTAGCATTGCTGAACACTTGCGCATGCAGCCTGAGCTTGGAAATTGTATTCTTGCGCAGCGTGATGTCAGAGAACATGCCCACGTAATTAATCAGAACCCCGTTTTCATCCTTAACGGAATTAATGGAGAGCCACTCTGGATAGATTTCTCCGTTTTTTCTGCGATTCCAAATCTCCCCTTGCCACTTTCCGTCCTGATGAATAGATGCCCACATGTTAATGTAGAATCCGGGATCCTGAAAGCTGGACTTCAGCATGCTCGGCTTTTGTCCGATGACTTCTGATTCGTTATAACCCGTGATCGCTTCGAAAGCGGGATTTACGCTCATGATTCTCGAGTGCGGATCCGTAACCATAATGGCTTCCTGTGAATCGTGAAATATTCTGGCATAAGACAATACGAACATGTCTGATGTTTGCCTATCTCTTAGGGCTTCTGTATGTGGATGATGTCGATTCATGGAAGAACCCCTCTCTGCTGCAGTGCCGCTGTATCCAAGCCATATACCCAATTATATCTTGCCTGACAGGAGCCAACTGTGATGTAAATCACACCTAGAAGTTAGCCCTCCTTACGAATTCAATTGTTGATAACGCCAATACAGTTCATTAGATCGCTAGTGTGGCCATTGTCCCGTCTATAAGGAACAACCTTGGATTTCAAAGCCTGTCCAAGAAAGCTGCGGTGGAAACCCCAAAAAAGGAGCTAAGCAGTTACTAGCCGCTTAGCTCCTTTACATTCCTACTTATTACAGCTTTATACCCGCCATGTATAAACGTTCTTTTAGTTGTTCATTTACATCTCTAAACGAAACGCTGGCGTTGTGATCTGTTGCGATCTTCTGCACGGCCAGTAATAGACCGAGTCCAGAACTGTCCATTTCCGTAACTGCCCCCAGATGGAAAGTGAGACTGTGAAATTCTTGTTGAATGAGCGGAAACAATATTTGCCTGATGGAGGTTGCTTCTTTTACGCCGATAAATCCGGTTAAAATGACGTCTATTTGTTGCTCGT